>CAYQQX010000043.1:0-24047 GCA_964419495.1 uncultured Anaerolineales bacterium | reverse complement strand
GTGGTCTGCTCAACTGGAGAAAATTAACTTGAGCCCATTGATTAGGAGTTTCGCAAGTGCGGCAATCTCCGCCTTCCAAGAGGAGACTGCCACGCTTCGCTCGCAGTGACAATATAATGTTATGCTGCAAAGTATAAGAGATCGCATTACCGAATGCTTCAAATCACAGGCGGAGCGCATTTTAGCTGGCAGGTCGCTGCGCTCTTTGGTGTTGTTCTTGGTGATCTTCTTCAGCCTGCTTTTAGGCCTGACGAATGCAGTGCGCGGCATCGATCGCAGCATTCTCTGGTCAATAATCTGGATCGCATTGCTATTAGGCTGGCTAACAGCCCATCCGCGTTTGCCCGGATGGCTGGCGGCATTAATTGCCTCTCTCGCGGGAGTAGTATGGACATCCTTGCGAGTGACCGAACAACTTGGCACCCTTTGGGGGATCTTTCGAGCATCATTGGTTTTTCTATGGAGGACTCTCTGGCGGAGTCCTTTGGCAGGTATCTCAAAACTGCAGAGTGTACTTCTTGAGCTGGATCACGCCCAAAGGGATCTGATCAACCGCATCGGAATCTGGATTCAGTCTAATTTCACCGATCAAACCCTTTTTACGTATGATTCTCTGGTTGTGGTATTCATCTGGGGTTTGATCACCTGGGCTATTTCCGCCTGGGCGGGCTGGGCGATCCGACGCAGGCAGCAGCCATTGCTAAGCGTGCTCCCTGCGGTTGGTGTATTGGCTGTCATCCTTGCATTCGTTTTCGGCCGCATCATTTACCTGATGCCTATGGTGGTAGCCATGTTAATGCTTAAGGCGCAGTTCGAGGGAGATCAACGACTTGAACGATGGCGGCAGCAGGGGATGAGTTTTGCCAGTAATATCCCTAGAGAGATCACCCGGACTGCCTTCGTGGTCTCATCGACCCTGGTCATTTTTGCCGCCTTGATCCCTTCTATCTATTCCAATCGGATTGTCGAGATGGTCTGGAACATCTATCAGGGTGGCGATATCGTTGATGAGATCACCTATGCCCTTGGTCTTGAACCCAGAGCAGTTTCCCGCGGTGAAGATCCATTTGGGGCCATAGGCTCTGGAACTTTGCCAACAGAGCATCTCATCAACGCAGCCCCGGAATTGGGCGACCAAGTTGTGATGAGAGTTCGCATTCAAGAATTTTTGCCCAATGGTGCTGTTCAAACCAGGAGAGATGAGACAAAGTATTACTGGCGTGGCAGGATATACGAGGCATATTCTGGCCGTGGTTGGACTTCTGGTGAACTCTACAGAGTAGACTACGAGGCAGGCGATAAGGCGATTCTGGGTACATCAAGCAATCAGAGTCCTGGCCCGCAAATTCTTACTCGACAGGAAGTTCATTTTGCTGATGATGTAGGGGTGGGCTTGATCTATGTGGCGGGAGATTTGGTAACCGTTGATCGCGATTTTCAAGTTGCCTGGCGGGTTTCTCCGTCAACGTCGGATCAAATTGACGATCTTGTTGGGGCGTCACTCCGTGAAAAAAGACAAAATACCTATCGAGCCGATTCTCTCAGCCCTATTTTCGGAACAGATGATCTGAGGAACCTTAATCCTGACTATCCCCAACGAATTGTCGACCGGTATCTTTTATTACCTGATGATGTTCCAGAGCGTGTACAAAATTTGGCCGCCCAATTGACCGCAAATTACTCCAACACCTATGATCGGGCCCTTGCCATTGAGCGTTACCTGCGCGATTTCCCCTACACACTCGATGTCCCCAGCCCTCCCACGGATCAAGATATTGCCGACTACTTCTTGTTTGATCTTCAAAAAGGCTACTGCGATTACTATGCCACTTCTATGGTGGTCATGGCGCGTTCCATTGGCTTGCCAGCCCGCTTGGCTACTGGCTATATCGGTGGAATCCAGCAAGACGAAGGCCAATATCTGGTCACAGAAGATCTAGCGCATTCCTGGCCGCAGATCTATTTTCCAGGCTACGGCTGGATCGACTTTGAGCCTACTGGAGGGCGAGATGCACTTGTACGCCCCGAAGGCTCCCTTGCAGATCAGCTTACGGCCGAAGAACCCGTCGATGATCAATTTGAGCCCATCCTGGCTCAAAGGACACGCACGAATTGGCGATTGGGGTCTGGCATTGGATTGGGACTGATGCTCTTCTTTGTGGGGAGTATCGGTGTCTGGGTGTGGGTTGATTCTTGGCAACTGAGACGTGCTGCCCCCAATGATGCCATCTGGAAAATCTTCCACCGTTTGTATCGTTACGGCCCGCGCTTGGATATGCCCGACCAGCAAGGAAATACGCCTAGCGAGTTCTCAACATCCCTTGTTGCCGAACTCTCTAAATTGACTTCCGCCTCAAATGAGCTTCACGCTTTGTCGGACTTCCACAATCAAGCTTCGTATAGCCACTGTGCATTGACGGACTTAGATCAGAAACGCGCTATTCAACTTTGGCTGCAATTGCGTCGCAAATTAACATATGCTTGGCTTGGTAAAGTGGTCAATAAAATCCGGTACAATTAGTTTTGCTTTGTCATTGCGAGCGCAGCGAAGCAATCTCGAACTAGACCAGAAGGAGAATGCTTCGGCACTATGTGCCTTGCAATGACATGAAAGGCCATTGAAAAAACATGGATCAAGTTCAAGAATTCGCTGAAAAAGTTATCGCCAACATCGAGCGTGTTATGGTTGGTAAGCGTGACACAATCGAATTAGCTGTCATCGCGCTGTTATGTCAAGGACACCTGCTTATTGAAGATGTCCCTGGGTTGGGAAAGACCATGCTGGCGCGCAGCCTGGCGCTCTCTTTAGATTGTTCCTTCAACCGTATCCAGTTCACTCCCGACATGCTGCCCAGCGATGTGACTGGAGTTTCCATCTACAACCAGGCCAGCAAAGATTTTGAATTTCGCCCTGGACCCTTGATGTCCCAGATCGTTTTAGCTGATGAGATCAACCGCGCCACACCGAAAACACAATCTGCATTATTGGAAGCTATGCAGGAGGGGCAAATCACTGTTGATGGTGTCACACATATCTTGCCGCGTCCCTTCATGGTTCTGGCAACGCAAAATCCTATCGAATACGAGGGAACATTCCGTCTCCCAGAAGCTCAAATGGACCGCTTTTTACTGCGCGTCAACCTGGGCTATCCCGAACTTGATGATGAGATCAATGTACTCGACCGTCAGCAGTTCCAACACCCTGTGGATGAATTGGAAGCAGTCTCTGTAACAGAGGATGTCATCGCCGCGCAGAACGCCATCAAAGAAATTTTCATCTCACCAGATATCAAGCGCTACATGGTCGAGGTCACCCGCCGGACACGCCAACATGATGAAGTGTATCTCGGGGCAAGCCCGCGCGGTAGCCTGACATTATTCCGAGCCAGTCAGGCCCGGGCGGCACTGCTGGGTCGTGATTACGTACTTCCCGATGATGTCAAAGCCTTGGCGGGTCCAGCCTTGGGCCATCGCATCATCATGGGCGCCGGTGCACGTTTGCGCGATCTCAATCCCGCCAACGTGGTCGAAGATGTGCTACAAAATATCCCAGTGCCAGGAGGCCCTGCAACCCCATGACCCGTGATCTGCGCAAATACGCTCGTCAGACCAATGTTCAACTTTTAATTGGTTTTCTGTTAGTGCTGTTCATCATCGGCGATGGCTTGATTTATCTTTTTTACGGGCGCCAGTCTGCCATCATGGGATTGGTATGCCTTGCTGCGGGTGTGGCACCTTTATTGATCATTGGGCTGATCTTGTGGGGGATGGAATGGGTGGTAAAGAGAGCCAATCGAGAATAAGGAGTATCTGTCTAAAATCCGCTAGCTGCTCAATCACAAAAAAAAGGAAAGTGATAAGGTCTATGCTGCGACCTGAAGCAATATTCTGCAGCATTGAAAATAGGCTTGTTTTTTTAAAGCTGATTTAGAGGTATTTTTTCACATGACTCAATTTTATAATTTACCCTGTGGACAAACAATCCCACCTGATAATATTCATGCAGTTTCAGTGAGTATGCCCCGAGTAAAGGATGTAATTGGATACGAAGAAAATGATCCAAGAGTAATGAAAAAGATCAAATCGGGTTATCCCAGATTTGTTCATCATCCTTATTTATCCGAAATCCGAGGTTTTCTCCACGAAAAATTCGAAATCGAAGAGAACGAAGAAGTCGTCCTAATTTCCTCTCGCTTTGCAGTTGAGGAATTACAAAATTATATTGGTAGTCAATTCAAGATAATTGAAGACCAAAACGTCATTGGTATTTGTGTAAATAATAATTTTGCTGGATCTAAAAATATCCGCAAGTTTTTACAGCATACGGGTTATATTCCTTCTTCTAGATTGGCTGAGCAGTATTTGTTCGAGAATGGGTTAATTTCAACCAAGTTCAATGAAGAACAATACTCACTAGATGATCCGCAAAAATTTATCCTGCAAACGCTAAGAGACGCATACGAATTGGAGCAGGAGGACTATATTTCTCTAGGTATTTGTGGAATGAATCCTATTTATGCTGCCTATAAATCTCTTGAGAAAATACAGCATGAAAATGGCAGGAATGTATTTATCCAATTTGGTTGGTTATATCTTGACACAATCGAAATATTAAAGAAATTTAGCAGCAATCACGCCTCCTTTGAATCAAACGCATCAATAAGTAAGCTTGAAAAATTCTTGGAGCAAAATGGAAATCAAGTTGCGGCGATATTTACCGAAGTTACCACAAATCCACTCATACAAACTCCTGATCTTCCCGCCCTCTATAAGTTGGCTAGACATTATGATATTCCAGTTATCGTTGATGCTACTTTTGGTACTCCTTACAACGTTGAAGTTTTGCAACATTCCGATGTTGTGATCGAAAGTTTAACTAAATTTGCCTGTGGAAACGCAGACGTGATGATGGGAGCAATTATCGTAAAAGCAAGCTCTCCTTATTATTTCGAGATTGTCAAAAATATCCCCTCTTATTTAGAATCGCCATTTGAAGGTGATCTTAGAAGATTGGCTTTCGAAATAAAAACATATCAATCGCGAATTCAAAAAATCAATCAAAACGCTCTGGTACTCTTGGATTATTTTTCTACAAATAAAAAAATCAAAGAAATGTATTGGCCTTATCAAGAACTTACAAAGGCAAATTATTTGGCATTGCATAAGCATGCAGACGCTGTCGGGGGCGTCATTTCCATCGTATTTGATGAACCCTTTCAAAATATTTATGACAATATAAAATTCCCTAAAGGCCCCAGCCTGGGTACTGAATTTACATTACTTATGCCATATGTATATCTTGCACACTACGATCTGGTATTATCTCGTGAAGGGAGGAATTATTTGCGGTCTGCGGGTATCCATCCTGAATTAATTCGAGTATCAGTGGGATTCGATAATGTGGAAACCAGTATTGGTTTGTTTGAGCAAGCATTAAGTTGATAGCGATGATGAACAAAATTATATGATGCCGCGCATCGGCATTGGGTGATTATATGGATTTCGAGACAAAGACGATCACAATTGAAGACTGGGTGCTACGCATTCGCGAACCCGAAGGCGATGGTCCGCACCCCGTGGTACTTTTGCTGCATGGTTGGACGGGTGACGAGAACTCCATGTGGATCTTTGCATCGCGGCTGCCGGAACATTACCTTTTGGTCGCACCGCGAGGATTACACGAAGCTCCCATTGGCGGGTACAGTTGGTACCCCATGAAAGATCGATCCTGGCCAACTATGGACGATTTTCGCCCGGCGGTGTCGGCGCTGGTTGGGTTGATGGATAATTGGTCTGGGCCGCCCGATGCGAATTTCAATGATCTACGTTTGGCTGGCTTCAGTCAAGGAGCTGCCTTGACTTACGCTTTTGGTCTGCTGCACCCAGCGCGAATGCGCTCCCTGGCAGGCTTAGCGGGATTCTTGCCCGAAGGTGCTTCCACCGCGCTTCACGGCAATGCGCTAGAAGGGATGCCCGTTTACGTTTCCCATGGCACACGAGATGAGCACGTGCCTATCGAGCGTGCCAGGAAAGCGGTTCAATTTCTGAGTAAAGTGGGGGCTGAAGTGATCTATTGTGAGTCTGATGCAGGCCACAAATTAAGCGCTGACTGTTTTCGGGGGATGGAGATGTTTTTCAAATAGGATAAAAGACCCTAAGGTTTTCAAAAAACCTTAGGGTCTCCGTAAATTTATTGAATTCAACTATACGAAACGCGCCCTGATCTCGGCGCTGACGTAATCCAGAATGGCCACGGTAATAGCAATAAACCAAACTGCCATACCTGCAGAGCGGTAATCGAGCAGGCGGATATATTGTGCCAATAGGAAACCAATACCACCACCACCTACGAAACCGATGATGGTTGACATGCGGATGTTGATATCCCAACGGTAAATGGTGAAGGAGACAAAGGGCGGGATGATCTGCGGAATTACGGCGTAGATCACAACCTGAACCCAATTGGCGCCGGTGGCCTGGATGGCTTCGATGGGGCCGGGATCAATCGACTCAATCGCTTCAGAGTATAGTTTTCCCAACGCCGCAATCGAGTGGAAGACCAACGCCAGAATGCCGGCGAAGGGTCCCAAGCCGACCACAATCACAGCGATGATTGCCCAGATCAACGGTTCTATTGACCGGATGATGTTCAAGACTCCCCGCACCAGATAGTAGATCACCAAAGTGACTGGAGAAGCTGACATCAGGTTGCGAGCGGCAAAGAAGCTCACTGGCAGGGCGAAGATCACACCAAAGAAAGTTGCCATCATGCCGATGAAGATAGTTTCGATCATCTTCTCGACAACCAGCTTGAAATCTTTGCTCAGGTGAGCGTCACCCACCGCGGCGACTTGCAGAACGAACAACTCCCAAATATATGTATCTTCAGTGGCCGAGGGAGGTAAAAGACGGTAGGGCATTTCGATATCAAATTCAAAGTAGCCGTTCTCGTCGGGGATGAGAACCACATATTCACCGCCCTGACGTTGGCGGAATTCATTGTTGATTGGGTCCGCCCACTTGACATCGACCTCCACGCCAGGGATGAAGTTAAACCCTTCGAGGTGCAGTATTGTCCCCAGGGTTCCATCTTGATCTTTGAGAATTCCGCAGGTCACGTCAGTAACAATGACTGGATCACTTCCCACTTCGTTGACAGGCGGCGGATCATGATCTTCCGGGCAGGGCACTTCGATATCAGCAATTGCCCTAATTTCATCTTCATCGAAATCGATAGCCTTTTCCCATGGCCAGGCGACACGCCCTAGAGCGGGCAACGCTTCGTCGGCCTGTGTAACCAGGTTTACCAGATTGATTTGCCCGATCTGCCAGCCTAGTGCAAAAAACACCACCAAAATGATGAAGAAGACACTTACTGGAGTTCGATCACGATGTCTAGCCAGCATGTAGGCATCATAGACAATCCATAGATGGAGTAAAACAAAGAGAATAGTGATAATGATCAAGAAAGGATCTAGGTGCCAGCTTTTCTTGACAATATTTACAATTCCTTCATCGCGGGGGGCTGCTAAAATGAAGCGCCAAATCGTCAGGCCAGCAATGGTGGCATATGAAAAGATGATCAAGATGCCTCGTCGAATGCTGCGGGCGAAAATTTGGCCTAAGCCTGGGACGATCAATGAGAATAAGGCTGCAATAGGTGCAGGGACCCAGCTTGGTTTTCGAATTTCTTCAGGAGTGTGGTTTAGATTGAGCTTATTGTTCATGCTGCACCCCCTTCCTCAACTTGTAGATCACCTTCGAGCCCACCTCCGACGCGCTCGGCTTCTTCGCCATAAATCTCTTTGAATTCATCATCAGACATGGCCTGGATGTCTGCACGACTGCCTTCGTAGACAATCTCACCATCACGAAGGCCGATCACCCTCGTGGAATATCGCTGCACCAGATCGAGATAGTGCAAGCTGCAGATTACAGTCATTTTATCTTCCTGATTGAGCATTTCCAAATACTGTAATATGGAATGCGCCAACACAGGGTCAAGACTGGCAACGGGTTCATCTGCCAAGATCATGCTGGGTTCCTGCATCAGGGCACGGGCCACACCAACACGCTGCTGTTGGCCGCCGCTTAACTCATCAGCACGCTTCAGCGCTTGATCCTCGATACCCAAGCGCTCCATCGCCGCCCAGGCTTTGGCTTTATCTTTTTTGGAGAATCTTCCAACTAGGCTGCGTCGAGTGGATGTATACCCTAATCGACCAGCGAGTACATTTGTAAGCACTTGGGAACGCTTGACCAAATTGAAGTGCTGGAAGATCATGCCAATTTTGCGGCGAGCCTTACGCAGTTCTTCCCCTTTGAGTTGAGCCAGATCGACGCCATCCCAAAGGATTTCTCCCTCTGTTGGATCGATCAGTCGGTTTATGCAGCGCAATAGGGTTGATTTCCCTGAACCGCTCAAACCGATGACAACCAAGAACTCGCCATCTGTTACGCTGAAGCTCACATTTTTGAGCGCCACCGTACCATCGTCATAAACTTTCGTCAGGTTTCGAATTTCTAGCATAAGCAGCTCCGTTCGCTATACGTTGAGTGCCAAAATTCCCTGCACTTTTTGATAATTTCTCAGGTCAATCATACCTAACTTCAGAGTTCATCGCAAGTAATATTCTGTACAAATGAAATCCATCTCTGATAGCCTGATTTATCTCACTTGCATCATGTCATTCAAGGGGTTAAAATCGTCCTGCTATGAGCAAAGACATTCAAACACAATATCAAGAAGCGCTAGATTATATTTATGAGTACGTCGATTTCAGCCTAACCCATCAGGATGACCTTTCGATCGAAGATTTCACCCTGCATAGTATGCGAGAATTGATGAAATCATTGGGTCAGCCGGACCACACATACCCCAGCATTCATGTTGCTGGAACCAAAGGTAAGGGTTCGGTGTGCGCATTTTGTGCCCATGCGCTGCAAGCCCAAGGGTACAAGGTGGGCCTTTACACATCTCCTCACTTGAAAGATTTCGAAGAGCGCATCCAAATCAATGGACAATCGATATCCCAAGAGGAATTTGTTGACCTTGTCGAGAAGATCAAGCCGCATGTTGCCGCCATTCCCGATCTTACAACCTTTCATATTACGACGGCCATGGCCTTATGGTATTTCGCCCTCAACAATGTTGATGTGGCTGTCGTCGAAGTGGGTTTAGGCGGTCGACTCGATTCAACGAATGTGATTTCCCCGGTTTTGACCGTGATCACATCTTTGTACCTGGAACATACCAACATTTTGGGTGATACCATTGAGGAGATTGCGGCAGAAAAAGCAGGCATCATTAAACCAGGCGTTCCGGTGGTCGTTGCTTCTCAAGTTGATTCTGCTCTCGATGTAATCGAAACTATTGCAGAAAAGAAAGAATCGCCCCTGACTCTAATTGGCAGAGATTATCATTACGAACAACGTGAGCATTCACTCGACGGACAAGAGCTGTCCATTTGGAATGGTGGTAAACCGCCAGCAAGTTATCAAATCGAACTTTTGGGACCCCACCAGGCAGAGAATGCTGTAGTTGCCTATGCAACCTTGCAGCTGGCCAACGAAGTGGGAATTGCAGTTGATGACGAGTCTATCCAAGAAGGATTTGCCAAAACCGAATGGCCCGGGCGCTTCGAGATTCTGCGGAAAGAGCCGCCCGTTGTGGTTGATTCTGGCCATACACCAGGGGCGATGAAGAAAATTCAACAAACCATGGATGAATATTTCCCAGGACGATCGCTGTGGTTGATCATCGGCGCTTCGGATGATAAAGATGTCCATGGCATGTTAAAGGAATTGACGCCGCGATTGAAAAAAATCTACTGCGCCAAATCTACGCACCCGCGCGCCATGGAGCCAACTCAGTTGGCGTCATTGTCTAATGGTGTTGGTGTCCCTGTTGATGTCATCCCGGATGTAGGGGATGCGTTTGAAAAGGCGTTGGCTGAAGCGCCCGATGGTGATGTGGTCATGGTGACAGGCAGCATCTTTGTGGCTGCCACTGGACGCATCGCCTGGTTTGAACGAAAGCTGGGAGAGTAAGTATGCAGCACGATAATTGGGATCCCAACGACACCAACGAATATGTCGATTCGTTAAATCGGCGCACTGAAGAACTCTATGCCATCGATGACTTGCTGCCCAATGAACTCGGTATCATCGAAGCGCCAGTGATGCCGCTGCGTGGTGTAGTGGTTTACCCAAATATGGTTTCGCCACTCTTCATCGGTCGAGATAAAACTCTTTGGGCAGTAGAAGATGCTCAGGAACAGAACCAAACTCTCATAGCATTAGCCCAGCGCAACCCAGATGATGAAGATCCAGGCCCAGAGGATTTCTTTCCTATTGGAATTGAGGCCGCTGTAGGACGCCTGGTCAACATGCCCGAGGGGGCCAGTACAGCATTAGTACAAGGCCGCAGGCGGGTTGAGTTGATCGAGTTTAGTCAGGCGGAGCCTTATTTGAAAGCGCGCGTGCGTCCAATCTTTGAAGAATCCCATGTCGATCGCAACACTGAAGCAGTTACGCGGACTGTGTTGGATATGTTCAAACGTTGCGTGCATCTCAATCGCAGTTTGCCCGAAGAAGCCTATCTCTTTGCGATGAATATCGACGATCCAGGGTGGCTGGCAGATATGATCGCTACCGCGGTTAACCTGGATATGGATGTGCGCCTAAAATTGTTGGCGACACTCGATCCCCAAGAACGGCTAAATTATATTGGCGAGCTCCTGGCTGGAGAGTTGGAAGTTCTAGAATTGGAAGATGAAATCCAATCCCGTACTCGAGGTGAGGTGGACCGAACGCAACGTGAATTCTATTTGCGCGAACAAATGAAAGTCATCCAAACTGAGTTGGGCGATGGCGATCCATTTATGGCCGACGTAGCCGAATTGAGCGAGCGTATCGAGAAGACAGCCCTCAGTGAGCCAGCCAAAGAACGCGCCCTCAAAGAACTCAAGCGTCTAAACCACATTCCGCCAATTTCGCCGGAAGTCGGCATTATTCGCGGTTACATCGACTGGATCTTGGATTTACCCTGGCAAGAGACAACTGAGGATAACTTGGATGTCAAAAACGCCAAGGTGGTCTTGGATGAACATCACTATGGTTTACCCAAAGCCAAAGACCGCATTCTTGAATATATTGCTGTAAAGAGTCTAAAGCCCAAGAAAACTCGTCAACCGATCTTGTGTTTTGTCGGCCCCCCAGGTACCGGAAAGACGTCGTTAGGGCGCTCGATCGCCGCATCGCTGGGACGAGAATTTGTGCGCATTTCCCTGGGCGGGGTTCGTGACGAGGCTGAAATTCGCGGCCATCGCCGTACATATATCGGCGCTTTGCCTGGAAGAATTCTGCAAACCATGAAACGCGCCAAGGTGACAAACCCGCTATTCATGCTTGACGAAATTGACAAATTAGGAATCAGTTTCCGCGGTGACCCCGCTTCGGCATTGCTGGAAGTTCTGGATCCCGAACAAAATAACGCTTTTTCAGATCATTATCTGGAGCTGGATTTTGATCTCTCCAAAGTAATGTTTATTACCACGGCTAACACCGAAGCAACCATCCCCGATGCTTTGTTGGATCGCATGGAAGTGATCGAGTTTCCTGGATATATTGAAGAGGAAAAACTTGAAATTGCGCGGCGCTTTTTGATCCCCCGTCAGATTGAAGAGAGCAGCCTGGAAGAGGGCGAACTTGAATTTTCGGATGCGGCTTTGCGTAAGATCATTCGTGATTATACCTATGAGGCCGGCGTGCGCAATTTTGAGCGTGAGATCGGACGCGTGTGCCGTAAAGTTGCCCGCATCAAGGCTGAAGGGGAAGAACACCCCAATAAGATCGAAGTGGAACAAATTGAAAAATTCCTTGGGCCTCCACAGTACTTCTATCATGAATCTGAGCGTGAAGACGAAGTCGGTGTTGCAACAGCTGTGGCCTGGACGGCTGGTGGTGGTGAGATCATGCCCGTTGAGGTCGTTCTGGTTGAGGGTAAAGGAGGCTTGAAACTTACCGGCCAGTTGGGTGATGTGATGCAAGAATCGGCTCAAGCAGCCTTTTCCTATTTGCAGGCGCGTGCCAAAGAGCTGGATCTTGATCCTGATGAATTTCAGGAAACGGACATTCACTTGCATATTCCCGCGGGCGCGATTCCAAAAGACGGCCCCAGTGCCGGCGTGACGATTGCAACTTCACTGATCTCCGCCTTCACGGATCGAAAAGTGCGCTGTGACTTAGGTATGACGGGTGAGATTACTCTGCGTGGACGCCTGCTTCCTGTGGGCGGTGTGCGTGAAAAGATACTGGCAGCCCACCGCGCCGAACTGAAGATCGTCCTGATACCCGAAGAGAACAAAAAGGATCTTGTCGATGTGCCCAAGAAAGCTCTTGACGACTTAGACATTCGTTTGGTCAAGCATATGGATGAAGTTTTGGAGATTGCCCTAAGGCCAGCCCCGCCGAAAACGGTATCCACTAAGGACACAAAGGAACACGAAGAAGGGGAGTGAGTTTCCAGTATTCAGTGAACAGTAAAAAGATGAAACTCGTGACATCGGTCTCCGGTGTCACGAACTTTTTTGTTGAGAATCTTACCTTCAGTCCGCAGATATTTTTTGTTTTCTACTGCTTGCTGACTGCTCACCACTAACCACTATCAACTGTCCACTAATTATTGCTATAATACTCGCATGACCACAAATTCGGCGGAGATCATCACACTGCTTGATCAGGGAAAGAGTGAAAAGTTAGATTGGTTTCCTGACGATGTAACAGTTTCAGAATTAGCCTCTGTTTTGACGGGCATGGCCAATAGTGATGGGGGAAATATCTTGTTGGGCATTGCGCCGCGCGCTACTCAAGTGACCGGGGTTAGGGATGCTGAATATCTGACTGACATCGTCTTTCAGGCCGCATTGTTGATTGACCCGCCGTTGGTTTTGCCAATCCCCCGAATTTTGGACATCCATGATAAACATGTTTTGTCTGTAGTTGTGCCGCCGGGACTGCCTCACGCTTTCAACCTCCAAGGGAGATATTTGATTCGTACGGGAGAGCGCACCGAACCGCTGCCACCTTCTCAGTTGCGAGCATTGATGATGAAACGCGGATCCCTGCAGTTTGAAGCCCAAGTCCCCGAGGATGCTGCTTTGGATGATCTGGATTTCGACCAGATCAATGCTTATAAAGATGCTTTGGAGTTGCCCCCGGATGAAAATATTGAGAATTTGCTCACCCGGCGGGGATGTCTCAAAGAATGCGATGATGAGTTGAGACCGACCTACGCGGGGTTGCTGCTCTTTGGGCGTCATCCCCAGCAGTGGACACCCAACGCCACAATTTTGGCAGCCCGGTTTTCTGGTGTGGCAATTTCTGATCAATTCGTCAAACAGGAGATTCGGGGCACGCTGCCTCAGCAATTGCGCCAGGCAGAGACCTTTGTGCGTGATCAACTGCGCAGTGTGGTGCGCCTGGTTGGGCTTTCAAGGGAGGAGACTCCTGAGTATCCTTTGGAAGCAGTGCGAGAGCTGCTGGTCAATGCAGTTGCCCATCGTGACTACAACCAGGGCGGTGACAGCATCCATTTGCATATTTTCGCCGATCGTTTAGAAGTTCATTCCCCTGGCGATCTCCCCGGCCCAATGACAATCGAAAACCTGTTAGAAGCGCGCTTCTCCCGCAACCCGGTTGTCGCCCAAGTGCTCTCGGATTTAGGCTACGTGGAGCGTTTGGGATATGGCCTTAATCGTGTTCTCACAGTCATGCGCCAGAATAGGCTTGCTGAGCCCATATTCGAGGAAGCTGGCGGCGCGTTCCGGGTAACGCTATTTAATTCCCTCGAAGACCTGGACCCTGAGCATAGCCCTAGGGCAGAGTCAAAGGATGAGATTACGGCATTAGACTCTGCGGAATATGCTGAATTCGAGCTGAACCCCCGTCAGGAATTTGCCTTGGGATTTCTGTCAACCCGAAAACGTCTGACCAACCGCGATTACCAGGAGTTGTGTCCTGATGTCTCAACCGAAACCCTGCGCCGTGATCTGGCCGACTTGGTTGATAAGGGTTTGCTGCTGAAAATGGGAACCAAACGGGGAACATATTACATCCTGAAATAGTTTAAAGCTGCTAGCCGTTAGCTGTCAGTTAACAGCTAACAGCTGACAGCTATAAATTGGAGAATATTTTGACAAAAGATAAATCCTCTGACCAAGAACTGAAAATTGGTTTAGCACAGATCGCACCAGTCTGGCTGGACCGTGAAGCCACACTGACGAAGATTGTTTCGCGGATTGAAGAGGCCGCTGAAGAAGCTTGCCAATTGGTTGTCTTTGGCGAAGCACTGTTGCCAGGCTACCCTTTCTGGGTTGAGCGCACGGATGGGGCGCGCTTCAACTCCCAAATCCAGAAGGAAATTCATGCCCATTATCTGGATCAGGCGGTGCAGATTGAAGCCGGTCATCTTGATCAGGTTCGTGCGTTGGCGGCCAAGAATTCGATGGCCGTTTATTTAGGCATTATCGAACGCCCTTCAGATCGCGGCGGGCATAGCGTTTATGCCTCGTTGGTGTATATCAACCCCAAGGGAGGGATTGGTTCGGTGCATCGCAAATTGATGCCTACATACGAGGAGCGTCTGACCTGGTCTACAGGGGATGGTCACGGCTTGAGAGTCCACAAGCTGGGCGCCTTTACCGTGGGGGGCTTAAACTGCTGGGAAAATTGGATGCCACTGCCGCGTGCCAGCCTTTATGCCCAGGGAGAAGATTTGCATGTCGCTGTTTGGCCAGGGAGTTATCGCAATACTCACGATATCACCCGTTTCATTGCCAAAGAGTCGCGCTCATACGTGATCTCAGTTTCGGGGTTGATGCGCAAATCAGACTTTCCCGAAGGTACTCCTCACCTGGACTTGATCCTTGAGAACTGTGATGATACTCTCGCCGATGGTGGTTCTTGCTTATCTGGCCCCGATGGAGAATGGGTGATCGAGCCAGTGGTCAATAAGGAAACACTCACAATGGCGACCATCGATCACGCCCGCGTTCGGGAAGAGCGTCAAAACTTCGATCCCTCTGGCCATTACTCACGACCCGATGTGACCAGGCTGGTCGTCAATCGAATAAGACAGGGCATAATTGAGATTGAGGATTGATGATTTTTGATGGGGGGATTCTTCCGAAGAAAGACTGAGTGGTTTAGTGTTATTGACCACTAACCACTTATCACGGGCAAGCATTAGATTGGTGCTCTGTGAAAGTTTCCGCAAAAAAGTGCCGTCCTGAGCCGTCGCAAGTGGCGCGGAAATAGTAGTATGGGGTTTGAGCGGGAAAGGCCACAGCGCGCAAGGCATTAATACTCGGGCTGCAAATGGGTCCCGGTGGCAAACCCGCATAAATATAAGTATTGTAGGGGGAGTTGACTTGCAAATCTTGCAACGTTAGGGGGTTAGTCCACCAGCGGCCTTGTTGGTGATTGTAGCCAATGGCGTATTGCACAGTGGGGTCGGTCTCCAGTTTCATCCCAGCAGCTATTCGATTAAAGAAAACGGAGGCGATTAAGGGCATTTCTTCGTCGACCACGGCTTCGCGTTCGACGATCGAAGCTAAGATCACTGCCTCATCAAGGCTCAAGCCTTGTTGTTCGAATCCGCCCCGCATCTCATCAGTGATGGCTTGGTCAAATGAAGCTCGCAGCGTGGCTAATAAAGCAGCGGCATCAGTTGTTCGGGGAAGTTCGTAGGTGCCTGGCAGCAGATAACCTTCCGCAGACTCGGCTTCGGCTAAATCGATGAATGCTTCGCGGGTGATGGATAACCCTGAGATGGGTACGGCAATGCCAACTTCTTCGAGACGCCATCCCGCCAAGACGACCAGGGTTGCATTGGTTGGATTCGGGTCTAACAAGGCCTGGGCAATCTCCAGTGAATTGAGTGCCGGGCTCAGGGTGTACTCTCCAGCCTGGATCTGAGTGTCCATGCCGCTGTAAATCAAATACACACGCAATGCATCTGCACTCTGGATCAATCCACCCTCTTCAAGGCGTTGACTCACTGCAACTGGCGATTCGCCCAAGACAATTTGGAAGGATGTAACATCGCCAAAGGGGTTAACCGGTTGAGTGAGCTGATCGCTGTAGCGATAAAGTTGAAGGGTCAACGATGTCCGTTCTGCTACGCCTAAGTTTGGGGCAGGTGACCCAAAAGTGGCCTTGATCTGCCGGGGCATGGTCACGGGGAAGATGACCAAGTAGAAAAAGAGCAGCCCTAAGGCTGCCAGTAGTGGCAGTAGTAATATTGCGCAATTCTTTGAGTTAGATCGGTTCATAGGGTAGGAAGAAACCTGTTCGTAGTGATCAGTATGCAGTTAGCAGTTGTCAGTCATTAGTATTTCGACTCATAATAATTTATCTTGGGTGTCACTGCGAGCGTGCCAACGGCAGTCCTAGCTTAGGGGGGAGATTGCTTCACCCCAGTGGGTTTTGCAAAGACACATATTTGGCATTCTTGTGAGACACACCACATAGGCAGCCGCCGAAGAAAACGATAATACTCACTGACCACTGACTACTGACTGCTTGCGCGAAAATCAAGATAAGATTGCAGGATTACCGTCGCGGCCAACTCATCCAGGTGTCCGCTCCTTTTTCTGCGAGGGACGTCCATTTCGATGCGTGCTTGGCGGGCGGATTGAGTGCTGCCGCTTTCGTCCCAAAATTTTACTTGGATATCCGTATGGGCTTTGATGGCGCCGCCTAAGCGGGCGGCTTTACGACCTTGAAAAGTTGGTATTCCATCCTGGTCAAGATTTTGGCCGATTACGATGAGCCCGACTTGGTTCTCATTAGCCAAACGAACAATGGCTTGCGCATCTTCGTTCCGCGAAACATGTTTGATGACAGTCAATGGATTCGCAATGCTGCCCGTAGGATCACTGATTGCAATGCCAATATTTTTGTCGCCGGGATCAACTCCAAGTATGCGCATAGGTTTCAATCGCGGAACTAATTACCGCTGGTGACTGATATCCGGAAGGGCAAGAAGGGGAGACGCGGCCACCAGGATGGTTTGGGGGAAATTTCGGCTGGTTCGGCTAATGGTAATGTTGTCGTCAGCTGATCAACGGCATTTTCAGGAGATAAACCGATGGACAATTTGATGGCTTCGATGTGGTCGAGTTGGGCATCGATTTGCCATTCGGCGCGCATGCGCCAATTTGCCGTAAGATCATCACCCAGATTTACTTTGCCTAATTGGGATAATTCCAAACTCTCTGGGTCAGGTGTGAAGCTTTCGGGCAAGTTTGTCTCCAAGGCCTCGCGCCCTAATTCTGTTAAATCATCTCCGGAGACAGTTAGCGCTTGAAATTCTAGTCTCAACACTAACTCCAGTTGATCCGTGGGTGAAGGTTCCTCAGGGGTGAATGATTCTTGCTCTGTTTCCACCAGCTGTACACCCTCACTAATCAGCAAATCACCCTGGTTTAGTTTCTGCTTGATCTCTTCGAATGCTGTAGCCGCCAGGGTTTCATAGAGCTGGGCATACAGTTCTTCGTAATCTGCCTCATTGGGAGCGGGGATGTTGCGGTCTGTGCCGCCGGAAGTAGACTCCAAGTTGATCACAGTCAGCTCTAGGCCCAATGATCCTTCAATAGCTAGAATACTTTCTGGTGCGACATTGCTGACAGTCCCAGGCGAAAGAGCTTCCACAGCCACTGTTGTGCCTTCCTCGCCTGGCGGGACGATGTCTGAACTTATCGTCGCAAAGCGTACTGGCGGGTCATCCAGTGTGCTGACTACGATGCCCGTAGGCAAAGGGACGGTCTGATCGGTGAGATTGGTGAAGGTCACCTCGCCTTGGGCAATCCTATCTGGTAGGGGGATGCTGCCGGAAGTGGGCAAACTACCGCGTCCCTCAACGACGACTGATTCCCAACGGGCGGGGACGGCGCCTGAAAGGTCCACGGTCTGGAATTCTGGGTTGGCTGCCACCGAGATGGTGATCTCTTCCCGGCGGGTTTCTGGTGAAAGCTGGATCTCCGCTGAGGGCACTAGCAGTGCGGCAATCGCCAAAACGCCCAAAACCCCCAAGGTGAAAGCGACTACTCGGGTGATCGGGTGAATGATCCAGGCTGGTAAGGGAGGATGTGCGATGGCCTTGAGCCCATCCAGGTTCATGGGCAGACGCCGCTTGCGCCATAATTGGGTGGATTGCCGCCGGATGGTCATAGGCAGCTTGATACGCTGCTTGCGATCAGTCCGCCAATGATCACCTTCAGCTTTGCGAACGCTGTTATAAAGCGGAATCCCCAACGAGGCAGCATGATAGCGAACCCCAGAATTGCGCACGACTAGGGCCAATTGAGAGCCCAGTTCGACGCTGTGCCGCTTGAGCATGATTAAGTCTAAGCGCCGGTCGAGCACGCGCCCGCGCGCCGGCCAGACTAACAAGATGCGCGCTGTCTGACCCCAGCCCATTTTGTCCATGGCTGAATAGATATCGTCGTGGGGTTCAAGTTGGATGATTTGGGTTTTCATTGAAATCTCTGATTTATTCCCCCAAAGTATATCATTTGCAAAGACCCTAAAGGATTTTAAATCCTTTAGGGTCTCAAAATACTTTATTTTATTTTCTCTTCAACCCAACCTGCGACGCTGGATAAGGCCTGCTCGATTTTGCTGGGGTCTTTGCCGCCAGCTTGAGCCAGGGTGGGGCGTCCGCCGCCACCACCACCCAGGGGCGCGGCCACAAATTTGACTAAATCTCCAGCTTTGATGCCGCGTTTGACCAAATTCTCTGTTACGGCAGCAATGATGACAGGTCGCTCATCGATTACGCTGGCAAGCACGGCCACGCCATTTTCAGGGAAACGCTGACGGAATCGGTCGGCCATCTGCCGCAATGTGTCGGCATCGGCCTCTTTGAAGTTAGCGGTAACAATATCGATGCCTTTCACATCAGAGGATTCGTCGAGTACCCGAGTGAAATCTGCGGAGGCTAAACGCTGTCGGAGATCACGGATCTTCTTGCGTGCTCCAGAAAGATCAGCGATAGTCGCTTCGGCACGTTCAAGTAGCTGCTCGGGTGTGGTTGAGAGCGTGGCCGCGGCGCGGTTGAGAACGCCGAAACGACGCTGAATGAGTTTGTATGCCTCTCGTCCAGTTACAGCTTCGATGCGCCGGATGCCCGCCGCGGCACTGCCCTCACTGGTGATGATAAAACTGCCGATCTCGCCGGTGCTTTGGCAGTGTGTGCCACCACACAGCTCATTGGAGAAGGGGTGATCTTCATAGTCGGCGGTGATGGTGATGTTGCGCACAGTTTCTTCATACTTTTCGCCAAATAATGCCCGGGCGCCGTCCTCGATCGCCTGATCTAAGGATTTAAACTGGATATGCAGATTGTGGTCTTCCAAGACGCGCTTGTTGACCTCGGCTTCGATCTGCTCTAATTCATCAGGTGTTAGCGCTTCGGGATGGGTGAAGTCAAAGCGCAGCCGGTCTGGGGCAACCAGAGAGCCAGCCTGCCGGGCGTGGGAGCCGAGAACTTCGTCCAGGGCGTAATGCAGCAGGTGTGTAGCGGTGTGGTTGCGCATGATGTCTTTGCGGCGCGCGGCGTCAATGCGCGTTGTAACCGCATCCCCAACTTTAGGGGTACCCGAGACTACCTCACCAACGTGAGTGATGATGCCCGCGGCAGGCTTGCGCAGATTATGAATTTTGATTTCCCAACCATCGCCTGTGACTGTGCCTGTGTCCGAAACCTGACCGCCAGCCTCGATATAAAAGTGTGTCTCTGGGAGTAGTACTTCCACAAGGTCCCCAGGAGCAGCCTCGGCCTTGGATTGACCTTCAGTAATCAGGGCCAGAAGCACCCCCTCAAATTCCAGGCTGCCATAAGGATCATATTTCACACCATCAGAGTCGAGAATGCCCTTCTCTTGCAGTTCGGCGCGGATCTGGCGGTAAACTTCCACATCCTCGCCACCCAGGGCGCCCATGGCTTTGCCTGCGCCTGAAGCCAAACGGTGGGCTTCCATGGCTTGATTGAATCCGCTCTCTTCGACTTCCAGATCGCGCTCGCGGGCGATATCGCGGGTGATCTCCAGAGGCATGCCGAAGGTTGTGTAAAGGTCAGCGGCTTGCTCGCCAGAGAGTGATTTCTCGCCGCTGCCCTCGAGGTCGTCGAGCAAGGATGAAAGCTGGTCAGTGGCGCGGTCGAGGGTGCGTTGGAACTGCTCTTCCTCGCGGGTGATCGTGTCGATGATGGTCTTGCGGTTGCGCTCTAATTCGGCAAAGGCCTCGCCGTAGTTGTCGATAACAGTCTCGGCGACTTTGGCCAGGAAGGGCTTGTGTAGGCCCAGCATGCCACCAAAACGATAACCACGGCGGATGATCATGCGGGTGATGTAGTTGCGTCCCATATTGCCAGGGATCACGCCATCGCCCACCAGGAAAGCGGCGGCGCGCCCATGGTCGGCAATCACGCGGTAGGGAGTGAAATTCTCTTCAACCTGTTCATCCGTATGGCCGGTGAGCTTTTGCGTTGTTTCGATCAGCGGCCAGAGCAGGTCGGTGCGATAATTGGAGTCCTTGTTTTGGAGCACCGCTACGATCCGGTCTAGCCCCAGGCCGGTGTCGACGTGGGTGGCAGGCAGGGGTTCCAGATGCGAAGGCCCCAGGCGGTTGTACTGGATGAAGACCAGGTTCCACAGTTCCAGGTAGCGCGTGCAGTCGCCGTTGACCCCGCAATCGTGATCCTGGTCACCCATATTGCAGTACTCTGGCCCCTGATCCAGGTGGATTTCGGAACACGGCCCGCAGGGCCCGGTATCGGCCATCTCCCAGAAGTTGTCCGCTCTCCCAAAATACAGCACATGTTCGGGGTTGATGCCGGGCTGTTCCCGCCAGTACTCTGCGGCCTCTTCATCGCTGGGGACTTCGCCTTTTTCGTCTTCGAATACCGTGGCATACAGGTGTTCTTTGGGTAAGTCCCAGACTTCGGTGAACAATTCCCAGGCCCA
Source organism: uncultured Anaerolineales bacterium (assembly GCA_964419495.1). Classification (GTDB taxonomy): domain Bacteria; phylum Chloroflexota; class Anaerolineae; order Anaerolineales; family UBA11858; genus NIOZ-UU35. Next base: position 3,018 of record CAYQQX010000043.1, on the reverse strand, counting down.
TTCGATGGCTTCTTTTTTGTAATAGTCGCCAAAGGACCAGTTACCCAACATCTCGAAAAAGGTGTGGTGGGTGTCATCGCGGCCGACATCGTCGAGGTCGTTGTGTTTGCCTGCGACTCGCATACATTTCTGTGAATTTGCGGCGCGGGTGTAATCACGTTTGTCAGTACCTAAAAAGATATCTTTGAACTGTACCATGCCGGCGTTGGTGAAAAGCAAGGTGGCATCTCCGCCGGGGACCAGGGAAGATGATGGCACGAAGGTATGCCCCTTTTCTTTGAAGAAGTCGATAAAGGTCTTGCGAATGTCGTTACCAGTTTGATTTTGCTTACTCATTGGTTTCTCCTGGAAAACTCACCACCAAGGCACGAAGACGCGCAGGGGTTCAATAATAAAATTTCTTTGTGTCTTAGTGGTTCAAAATAAAGCCCGGACGAGTTGTCCGGGCCGGGGATTCGATAAGATAAATTGAACAGCCTGTAGATCAGGCGACGGTTTGCGACTCGGACATGGTAAAACCGGCGACCGTCCCAGCAGAGACAGCCGCCGCCATAGCAGCAGCTTTGGTATTCGAAAAGTTGTGGTTCTTGTCCGATTTCATGATTGGCAGAATTATACGTCAAGAAAGGGGTTGGTGCAATATGGTGACTGCACAAGGACGCATTTCGGTTTGAGGGTGAGATTTCTCAAAACGACTACCTTTGAGCTAAGGTGTGAAAGTGAACGCCCTTTCAATACAGGTTCCCAGCAAGCCATCTTCCGAGCACAATCTCACGGTAACGATAACCTGATGATTATCTGGATTGTTGCTAAAGCTCCCACTGGATGTGAAACCGCTTTCGCCTGGTGCCAAATCGTTGACCGCAGAATCCAAAATACAAGTTTTGTAGTTCTCGAAGATATCGCTGGTGTAGTTGACAGTTTCGTTGGTGTTGTTATCGGTTGTGGTCGTCGTCACCGAACTGAAAGTCAGACCACCATCATTGACAATGCTAAAGGTGATGTGCCACACGGCACCGCACTGATCAAAGTGATCGTAGTTTGCACTAAACTTGGGTTCCAGCGTGGGGGTGGGGGTGAAGGTGGGCGTCGGCGGGGGTGTGAAGACAGGTAGCGCAGCCGTATTGCCAGAAGTTGTGGCGTAATATGCCCAAAGCCAGCAATAGCCATCTCGATCAGGATTGCGCACGTACCAGAATGTCTCTGTAGAATCTTTGGCAACGATCTCAGTCTTTTCGTCAACTAAGAGTGCGCCGATCAGGTCGTACACCTGGCCGGGGCCGGTGCGGCAGTTGGTGTTCTCGGACACACTGACCACCGGCACTTCAGGCGTGGGAGTCTCAGGTGGCGGCAGCTTTTCCCCTTGCGTCGCGCTGGGCTCTGGCGTAAAGGTGGCTGTTGCAGGTTCTTGATCTGCGGGCTGTTGATCCTCGGGCGGGTTTTGTAGCAAAGCAACCCGGGTTTGTTCTGCGAAGACTGTGGCAACAATCAAAGTCTGTTTGACCGCTGTGGCAACAGTGTCCACCTCGGGGGATTCTGACTCCGGTTGCTCATTAGGTGTGGCTATACAAGCCAAAATGAACAGGACCAACACCAACCCGATAGCGGATAATCGAAAACGATTGGATTTTAAATTCATACCTCCTCCAGCTATGGCGTGAAACTCAAGTTCTTGGTCAGGCAGGTGCCGCCCAATCCGTTTTCTGTACACAATTGGATGGTCGCATCGAGACTGTGACCAGTGGGATCGGCTGTAAGTGTGCCCCCAACGGTGTATCCTGTATCTCCTGGATCGAGGTCTTGGTAAGTGCTGCCTACAGGGCACCCATTCCACTCTTCGAATATATCGTTTTGTGATGTGACTGTTTCGGCTGTGTCATTGTCTGTCACCGATGTGGACACTGATTGGAATATCACTTCGCCATCATTGGTAATCTTGAATTCAATATTCCAGCCGACGCATCCATCAACTTCATGGAAGACAACGCTATAACTGATCACCGGCGTTGGGGTCGGGGTGAATGTGGGCGTAGGCGGTGGTGTAAAGACCGGCAGCGAGCCAACATTGCCTTTGGTCGTGGCGTAGTAACCCCATAACCAGCAAAAACCACCTTTATCAGGATTCTTTATATACCAATACTGATTGCTGGGATCACGGGCAATGACTTCTGCCTCTTCGCCCACTAAGAGTGCGCCGAGAAGTTCGTAAGGCTTACCAGGTCCAATGCGGCAGTTGGTGTTCGTAGAGACGCTGACCATGGGCACGGACGATGTCGGTGTGAAGGTCGACGTGGGCGTCTGAGAGGGGGTGGCCGATAGGGTCACAGTCGGTGTGTCTGTCGGCGGCTGCGCGGGTTGTTGCTGCTCAGGCTGCTCAGGTTGCTGTGCCTGATCTGGGGGCTGTTGACCCTCAGAAGCGGCATTGGTCAACTGGGCGCTGACAGCTTGCGCGATAACCGTTGCTTGAACAGCAGTTGCAACGGCGTCTTCGTCAGCGATTGGTTGCTGTGCTTGCTGACCAACAGGTAGATTGCATCCGATGAGCAATATACTGCAAAAAATTACCATCAAAAGTGATCTCGAATATTTGCTGGAATACATCTTGAAAATCTTTTGATTTAAGCTATGTGTATTCATCCTGCCTCCTCTCGTTACGAGCCGCTTGATGTTTTGGGCGAAAACCTTATTCCTCATTATACGTGAGCAAAGCTCGGGACGCAATCAATCCCTGGTACGATATAATCTGCCCTGTTTAGTGTGCGGTGGTTTGTGCTCTTGTATATTCATACTTGATTTGCCCAATCACTTGCGCAGATTTTGGTTTGGGCTTTTTTTCAATTCTTTCCGAAATCTGCTTAACTCGTCTCATAAGAAATCATAATTCTTGTCATTGCGAACCCCGAAGGGGTGAAGCAATCTCCACCTTAGGCAGGAGACTGCCACGTTTCGCTCGCAGTGACATCAAAGACTCTACTGCAAAAAGGGTGCTAGACCCTCCTCAAAACAGCAAAAGTTTAA
>CAYQQX010000042.1:0-30504 GCA_964419495.1 uncultured Anaerolineales bacterium | reverse complement strand
CTCAACCGGCGAACACTAAAGGAGAATCAATGTTAGATTTCACCCCCGTCCGAAATGAAGAAATGACCTACGCCGATTTGGTCGAAGGTCTAACAGTTAATGATCTGCGCACTTTGACCCATGAGATGATCGAGGTGCAATTGGAAATGATCTCGGATAGCGATGATGCCAACGTAGTTTTCGAGCCCCTCGATCCCGAGGCTGATGATCCATTTGCTGTTGATCCAGACGAAGTAGAAATGCCCTGGACCTTAGGCCACCTCATCGTGCATGTGACAGCATCTTCTGAAGAAGCCGCTTTCTTAGCGGCCGAATTGGCCCGAGGTGTACCGTACCAACAACGACGCTCGCGCTTCGAAGTGCACTGGACGACCTTCAAAACCATCCAACAATGTCGAAATCGCCTCGAAGAAAGCCGACGCATGCGCATTGCCAGTCTCGATATGTGGCCCGATGATCCACACCTGGATAATACCTTCACATCCGAATTAACCGGCTATACTTATAATGCCATCGCCCGTTTTGTCTTTGGGCTGGCACACGATGATGACCATTTAGAACAAATAATGAATGTTGTCCAACAAGCGAATGCCACCAAATGATCGATTCCAAAACCCAATACTCCGATCGAACCTTCGAGGATGCCAACCTTAATTCAACTCGTCTCGTTGCCAGTCAATTTCAAAATTGCTCCTTCATCCATTGTTCTTTCGTGGAAACTATACTCCTCGACTGTCGATTCGTAGATTGCAATTTTAAAGATTGCGATATGAGCCTCTTAGATGTTCCTGGCAGCATGTTTTCAGGAATTAAATTCGAGGATACAAAACTGATTGGAATCAACTGGACGCATGGGAATTGGGAGACGAATCTACTTCAAGAACCGCTATCATTCAACCGCTGTGTGCTCAATCACTCCACCTTCATTGGGCTAACTCTCAAAGAAATTCAAATCAAAGACTGCATTGCCAGCGATGTTGATTTTCGAGAGGCAGACCTGACTCGATCTGGCTTTAGGGGCACCGACCTGGCCGAGAGTCTTTTCTCCAACACGAACTTGACCAAAGCCGATCTCAGCCAGGCGCGCAACTACACCATTAGCCCCCAGGAGAACACACTCAAGGGGGCCAAGTTTTCATTGCCAGAAGCGATGTCACTTCTGTATAGCTTGGATATCAAACTGATAGATGGGGGCGAATGAACAAAGTATTTATCCGATCAACGGCAAACCTTATGGCTTGCACTTACCAGCGCTGCCAGCCTCATAAATCGCCTGGATCTCCTGTTGCGAAAGCGCCCGATCGTAGATGCTCATCTCGTCAAGCACACCGTCAAGAGGTTCTCCATCAGAGCTCATATAAATATGCGATTCCCCTGTAGCGACATCGCCACTTATGTCCAGGTTCCCAATCTCTTTACCATCTAGGTACAAGCGCATCGTGCTGCCATCATAGGTTCCGGCAACGTGATGGAAAACCCCCGTTTCGGGCATTTCCTCACCACTGATATGCTGCAATTCATTATTGATCCTCATATAAAAATGAAATTGGTCGCGAATACCGGGGCCTCCATTAATGCGCAGCACAGCTTTCTCGCCTGGAATTCCAATGGTGATAAACCGTTCGATGTGGAAGGCTGGAACTGAATGGAGCATTACCCATGTTTCGATGGTAAGCTCTTCCAAATCATCTAAGTTTGGAGTTGAGGAGGCTTCAACAAAGCTATCTCCACCGTCTAAATTTGGAGTGGGGAAGAAAAAGGCCTGTCCCACCATCCCCTGGCTATATTCAGCACCATTAAACAAAACTGCGAGATTTCCCCCGACAACATCCCGAGCATGACCATCTCCCGTCCACCAGCTCACTAACCCAGAGGGAGGAACAACGCAGGCGCCGGGATCCTCCGGGTTGTCGAGGATCCATTGCTCCAATCGGTCCCGCCAATCAGCATCAGGATCGTCGGTGGTGATCCGCATGTAATTTTCGTAATCAGCACGCGCCTCAGATATTTTTCCTACTGCTTGGTAGATCAAGCCGCGTGCTAAATAATGATCCGCATTCATCGGGTCAACCTGAATTGCCTTATCGAAATCGTTGAGGGCCAGGGTCACTTCTCCAAATTGCAGATAATAGAGCCAACCCCGGTCGCTGTAAATCCATCCATTATTGGGATCCAGTTCAATCGCCCTATTAAAATCCTGGATGGCCGCATCATATTCTCCCAAATCGCGATAGGCGCAGGCGCGCCCCCACCAAGCAGAACTGTCATCGGTGCTGAACTCAAGAGCTTTGTCAAATGCTGCAATTGCAGATTCAAAGTCATTCTCTTGCGAATATGCCCAGCCGCTCTCCACCAATTCTTCAGCTGTCATTTGGTCAAGATCTGCAATACCGGTCGCTGAATGTTCATCTAGCCATTCCACGACAAAAGTATGAAATTCAAAGCCAGGATCACCTCCGGTGATCTCGAGGGCATTTTCAAAATCTGCGCGCGCCTCGTCATTTCTGCCCAGAAACTGGTAAACATACCCCCTGAAATAATAATTATGTGGGCCCTCGTAGTGAATTTCAATCGCCCTGCTGAAATCGCTGATCGCCAAGTCATATTTCTCAAGATCTTCGAAATAAAGCCATCCGCGTTCATTGATAATTTGGACATCGTCTGGAAATAAATCGAGGGTCCTGTTATATACTTGGAGAGCCTCTTCAGGTTTTTCCAACCCTCTGTATGAAAGCGCCTTCCCCATATAAGGCGAAGTATCGTCTGGGTTGATCTCTATTGCCTTATCGAAATCCTCGATAGCAGATTCGTAATTTCCCAGAGCATAGTTACTCCAACCTCTTTCCCTCCAATTTTCCTCGTCAAGGGGATCAAGCTCGATAGCTTTTGTGTAAACAGCAATTGCTGTCTCGTTTTTATCTAACCTTGTTAAGGACCATCCCATTTTTGTATACAGCTCGCTGGTTTGCAAACCCTGATCAAGCGCCATTTCGAAAGCATCGAAGGCACCCTGGTAATCCCCTTGGTCTATCAAAGAAACCCCTAAATCATAATACTCTTGCCCTGATATAGTGTCCGGATCACCCCGTTCTACTTCGGTCTCAACTTGGGATGCTACTTCTGTGGGCGCTACCTCGGGGATGGATTTTCCACCAAACAAGCCAGTACTGCTGCCAATCGCGACCACCAGCACGACGAGAACAGTCGCTCCCCCCAAAGCCCAACCCCAGATTGGCACTTTGCGAAGCCAACTGACTCGCTCCTGCTCTGGGGGAATTTCCCCAGCGGTTTCCGCAGCAACTCGCTCCATCAACTGCGCCGTATCACGAAAATCGGGTTGTTCCCTATTGATTTGACCAAGCAACTGACGAGCTTGTTCCCAACTTCCAGCATTCATCGCTTCCAGAGCCTGGCGATACAGTTCATCCAGCTTCATCTCTAGCTCTTGCTCCGAGTGGGCGCGCTTTGCTTCAGGCAGCAACTCGTCTGGGTCGTAACCAGGCTCAATGGCCTCGATGCGTTCGAATACACTGACCACGGCCTGCCACTTCATGGCCATGTACAACTGCCCTGCCTGCGTGTAAAGCTCGGTCAAACGCAGCTTCGCATTTACCTCTTTCAGCATGTCAGCGGCATTTTCATACCCGGAATCTTCGACGATGAGTTCTTCCAGTGCCGACCGAGCTACAGGCCATTCTTCGTTATTGATAGCAGCTTGCGCCTGCTGATACAGTGCATCCAGCTTGAGATGACGGTCAACTTCTGCCAGCAAATCTGCAACATCTTTATAATCAGGCTGCTCAGCTATAACGGCTTGAAAGTACGCCTGGGCTTTGGTCCAATTCTTGATCCAATAAGCGCTGAGGCCATCGATATAATTCTGTTCCAGACGTTTTCCCTTATCCAAATCAAGTATTGGAGGCTGTACTTTGGCTTCTGTAGGTTTGGCTGCTTCTCGAGGTGGGGATTCTCTCCTCTCGGAGATATCCTTAGGTATCTCTCTCAAAACGGACAGGCTGCGCTCCAAAGCGGCGACCAACTCTTCCGCTGTCTGGTAGCGATCATCAGGTGATTTAGCCGTAGCCTTCAAGATGATTCGCTCCAGGACTTCCGGGATATCCGGGTTGACTTGCCTGGGCATGGGCATTGGCGCAGAAATATGCTTTATGACGATCGCCATGGGCGTATCCGCCTGGAAAGGTACATCACCGGTTAGCATTTCATATAGCATGATTCCCGCCGAATAGATATCCGTGCGGTGATCAATATCAGCACCCTGGCCTTGCTCGGGCGACATATACATCGGCGTACCCATGCCCACCCCTGACCCCGTCAACTGCGAGGTGACCTCCACCATCTTCGCCAGGCCATAATCTGTGATCAAGGGCCAATCCCCTTCGGATAAGAGCACATTACTGGGTTTGATATCACGATGCACGATACCGCGCTGATGGGCATACGCCAGGGCCCTTACAATATGCAGAAGCAGACGCACTGCTCGCTCCGGCCCGAAGACATGCTCTCGCTTCTGCTTCAAGGTACCTCCCTCGACATGGCGCATGGCGATGTAAGCCAGATCCCCCTCTTCCCCGTAGCCGTGAATAGGTACGATATTGGGATGGTTCAGTTTGGCGATGGCTTTGGCTTCTCTTCGAAAGCGCTGCATGAATTCAGGATCATGGGCAAAGAATTGACGCAAGATCTTTATGGCCACATAACGATCTAGCGCTGGCTCGTAAGCCTTGTAAACTGTGGCCATGCCCCCCTGACCCAATCGTTCCACTAATTTATAAGCCCCCAGGGTGTGCCCAACTAATGCGTCTTCGACTCCTAGCTTTGTGTCTTGGGCGCCTGCGGCCATGCCCCGATGGACTTCTTCGATGCCATTGAGGAATTCTGCTGCGCTCTGCACGCGCCGGACCGGATCGGCTTGCAAGCATTTGGCTACAAGTTCGTCCAATTCGGGCAGCAGGCCAGTTCTCCAACTGCCGGGATACGGACTTTCGGGATCAATTTCCAATGGCTCTCCGGTGAGTGCTTCATAGAGAGTAGCACCCATGGCATAGAAATCGGAGCGCGGCGTCAACTCCCCACCAAGGCGCACTTCCGGCGCATAGAAAGATTGAGTTTCCAACTTGCTGGCCGCGATCAATTCGGGGATATTCGAGCTGTGACCCAGACCGGCATTCAGCACCTTGACATTTCCATCTGCCGCCAGGACGATGCATTGGGGTTCCAGACTACCGTGCACAACCCCAACCTGGTGCAACACATCCAGATACTCTCCCACCAGTTGGGCGATATCCAAGACCAGACTAACCGGTAAGCCCGCTCTATCTGTGAGCATCTCCGCGAGCGTTTGACCCCTGATGAATTCCTGCACCACAATAGCCTGATTATCTAGTTCGCCATAATCGAGCACTGGAACAGCATTTGGCGAATCCATTACGCGTAACTTTTCAACCACCCCCTCGAGGCGAGACAGGAATTCCTTTGAGGGCACCAGCTCCCCCCCCAATACTGCGACGACGACAGCCCTTTCGTCATCTACATCCACACCACGGTAGATCAGAGCAGGCGGGGCAGCTTTTAATTGCTCTTCCAGTCGATATTTATCCAGGATTATCTCATTCAACATCTCTGCATCGCTTTCGAGATTATTCTCAAGACATTGACATAAACTTATCCAACCAGCAGCAAGAAAGGTGCTCTGTTTAAAACTGAGAATGATTATCTGCGATGTTATTCACCCCACTGAGCCAGGAACTGATTACCAAAAGATCAGGTGCATTGCAAATCATTCAGGCTTTATCATTATATACAAAAAAGCGGGTCAGAAATAGGGTACTCTGGTATATAATAACCAATAGATTTCATAAACAACATTAGCACGGAGGAAAAAATGGCGAAGAAGGAAGTTAGCATTTGCGGCGGAAAAATCGTTGTGATTGTCCAAAAAAAGTTCGATGTCTATGAGAAACCACTACCTTCAGGCTTGGATCCAGATGTCAACTGGCTGGGAAACTTCGGCATATCCGAAGTGGATACCGGCAAGAAACTCAAGGGCAAAGTCCCCAAATATGAAGTCGAAGTTCCAGATGTAGAGGGCAAAAAGCTGTATTTCTGGGATAAAAACAAGAAAAAAGAATTTCGCGGGCAAAAAACTGTAACCAAGAAGGGCAAGAAATTTAGGAGAGGCGAGTTAGATCTCGGCGATCCCCCTGTTGGGTGGGGTATATAATACAGCAAATTCAATCAAGAGTCTTGTGACTCTTTCCAGACTCTCACGATCTTCGCGTGATAGGGCACGTTCTCCAGAAACGAGTGGCGCAAGGACTCATCTTTGATCTCGGCGGCGCGTTTCTGGAGTAACGCGTAAGTTTCATCTAAAATTTCTACAGCCCTAGAATCCCCTATCGCCGCAAGGACTTGGTAACAAGTCAACCATACTCGCAGTGGTTCCTCCGCGCCGTCTAGAGTGCCTCCCTCATCTAAAAACGCTAGAATCTCACTGACATGCTCTTGGGCGACTGGCATATCTTCGTGCATCAAAGAAGCGCGAGCTAAACCAGCCAGGGGTTCCATGGCAAGGCTCAGTTGTTCCAAGGTGCGCCGAATCTCCAAGGCAGACTGATACGAAGCGATTGCTTCCTCAGAATGACCCATCTCCAAGCAAACATGACCCAAAAAAGTCAAAGCCCACGCTTCGCCAGAGAGATCACCAGTCTCGCGCGCCAGAGCGCGACCCTGTTTGGCATACCTCATCGCTTTGCCATAATCCCGTTGCCATAACTCTATCGTACAAAGGTTGATGGTTGTAATAGCTTCCAGATAACGGTCACCAACTTCACGAGATATTATTAAATGCTGGTCATGACAAGAACTGGCAGTCGAATAATCCCCTTGCATACTGGCAATCCAACCTAAATTACCCAAAATCAATCCTTCACCTCGCCTGTTACCAACCTCGCGGGCAATTTCCAGTGCCCGTTCAAAATGCACTTGGGCGGATTTATAATCACCAGAATTCCCAAATACATTCGCTAGGTTATTCAAAGTTTGCGCTTCATGCACCCGATCCCCTATCTTCCGGGCAATAACAAGACCGCTTTCAAAGAATTCTAAAGATCGGGCAGGTTCGCCTTGGTCAAGAGCAACCAAACCCAGGCTATTCAATAATCCACATTCACCGCTTAGATCTCCGATCTTTTGAGCCACGGCATAACCTGCTTCAGCTTGAGTATTCGCACCGGGGAGATCACCCAGCTTTCTAAGATTCTCAGACCAAATCTCATAAGCTTCGACCGCTACATCCATTCGATTTTCTTCTTGAGCCAAAAATACCGCCTTTTCGGCTAACGAGACAGCCTCCGCAGGATCAGTTCGACTGGAATACAAAGCCCAGCGGGTAGCTACTTCTGCCCGGCGCGATCCTAACATTGATGCATCCGGCAACTCAACCAGGCGTGATAGCTCATCCAAATCTTTCCTCTGGGCAGCGCGATCCCCCAACAAGTTGTAAACTGCCTCGCGAGCCAAAAAAAGCTCAAAACGGTTTTCGAAGTCATCTTCTGGCGTGAGATCTATCGCTTTACCGAAATAACGCAGCGCTTCGTCATTGGCAAACCATCGAGCGGCCTGTTCCCCAGCAATCTCTGCGTATTTGCGTTCTCGTTCAGGATCGCCTGCAAAATGACGGGTCAATTGTACGGCGATCTCTTCTTTATCCTCGCCATAGAGTTCTTCCAGGATTTTCCCAATCGTATTGTGAAGCCAGCGGCGTTCACCCCAGCCTATTTGACCATACAGATGCTGATATATCATCGCATGAGTGAAGCGGTAGCGCGCCAACCAGGTACGACCAATCGTGATCCCATCTTGTTCTTTAACCAAACGGTGGCGCGCTTCCAAATCCCGAGAAAGCTGGCGTAAGAGCCCGCGTTCACCGATCTCCTGAACACTCGCCACAACCTGGGGCGTGAAACTCATCCCTTCCACACTAGCCACGGTCAAGATCTCCCGAAGTTCATCCTCCAGGCGACTGATACGCTCTTCGATGACTCCTTCTACCTTGGCAGGTAGGGTCTCCCAATCTAGCGAGGATCCCCAAACCCAGGCGCCATCCTCTTGAACTAGATCACCCCTCTCCTGCATGGCGCGTAGCATCTCAATGGTAAAGAGCGGGTGACCTCCAGTATGATCGTATAGGGCTCGACGGAAATCATCCCCCAAGCGGTTGGGTTCATGATCCAGGAAAGCATCCACGAAGCCGCGCCCTTCAGCATCATCCACATCGCCCAGACTGATCCAAACATCCCCAAACAGGCGCTTGAATTCAGATAATATCTTCTCCAACGGATGGCGTTCCACTTGCTCCAGATCAATCTGTGAAGATGCGCGCCCGATAGCCACCTCCTCAGGTCGATACGCACAGATGACCAAGATCGGCGCGCCTTCCAGGCGTCTTCCCAGGTGGAACAAAAGGCCCACAGAAGCAGCATCGGCCCACTGCATATCATCAAGGATGAGTAGCAAGGGATGCCCTTCAGCCACTGCTCGCAAAACGTTAGTGTATTGCTCGAAGATATGACTTTGCTCGAGGCCTTCAGTATGGTCCTGTTGACTATCTAGTTCCGAGCGCAGTTCTTCTACCCAGGGGGCATCGCCTGTAATTGAAGATGTGACGCGAGAGATCAGCATTCGCTTGTTCAAAAAGATACCCAATAAATGCGGCCCATGATCCATGAGTGCCTGGACAGCAAGCGGGATAGAGTTCCAAGTGCGGCGGGCATGCCCAGTAGTAACCCTTCCAGCAGCCCATTGGGATTCAACATCCCCGGTTAGCATCCCAAACACCTCACGGAATGGCAGGTATGGGTCGCCAATTCCAGAGTATGCGTTGCAGTTACCGCTGGCAACCAACAGGTTTGGGTTGGTTGCCATGGCACGCCTCGAGAATTCATCTACCAAAGCCGTTTTCCCCCGCCCAGGTCCCCCGCTGACGAAAACAACCTGTCCCTTGCCCTCTAGCGCGGTCCCGAGGAAACCCTTCAACCTTTCCAGTTCATGCTCACGAGCAACAAAGACTGCTTTTTCAACACCATAGCTGATTATCTCAGCTTCTTCATCAAGAAATGCTGGCAGCTTGACACTAACTTCAGGTTGTGGCTGCGATGGTAGCCTGACTTCCACGGATACACCAGTGACGGCCTCGCGGAATGCCTCAGCGAAGGTCTGCGCATCGGGATAGCGCCCTCCTGGGTCTTTCGCCGTCGCCCGCTGGATAACCGCATCCAGTGCCTCAGGCAGGTCTGGCTGGATATCTCCCATCAGAGGAATTGGTTCGGTCAGAACTTTCGCAATTTGAGAGGCTTTGGAAGAACTGGAGAAGGGATGTTCGCCGGTCAGCAGTTCATACATTACGATGCCCAGGCTGTAGAGATCGCTCAAGGGAGTGGCAGCTTTACCTTGAAGCTGTTCTGGAGCAATATACAACAGCGAACCCATCACAATTCCGGCTGCTGTCTTGGTGGAGGCGTCTAACAGGTCTTTAGCAATGCCAAAATCTGTCAAATAAGCGTTCCCCACTTCATCCAGCATGATATTTTCTGGTTTGATGTCCCGGTGAATAACATCGTGTTTGTGAGCCAGGGATAGCGCACCGGCAATTTGATCTAACAAATTTGCAGCAGCCTTGGTACCCCAAGGCTTCTTCTGGAGAGCATCGTACAGGTTGCCGCCATTCAACCAGCGCATCACCAGGTAGGCTTCATCATCACCCCGCCAATAATCATAAAGCGGGACAATGTGTGGATGCTCCAAGCGCGCTACCAGCTTGGCCTCCTCATCAAAGCGCTGAATAAACTCATCTTCATCCGCGTAATGAGGTAGGATCATTTTTACAGCGACCTGGCGGCCCACGGCCGGTTGACTGGCGCGGAATACCATCCCAAATCCACCCTGCCCAATACGCTGATCTATTGCATAGCCGCGCGCGCTGCAAGATTCATATGTCAATGTTTTTCGGTCTTCCGCCTGTGTCATTTTCAATCCAAGGAATCTTGTCTTTCTAGATAATCCATTATAGTACAGGTATTCGAGAATAATGAAACTTTATCAACGTAATTCCGTATAATAATATAGCAAAAACTTTATTACAGAAAGGATAACCGATGACCGAGGAAACAAAAACCTGGACCGAAGAATTTCAAATCGCCGGCGATAAGCTGGTTGGCAATCTAAAAGAAATGCTGCATGAGGGCAATATCCGCCGTGTTACCATCCAAAACGAAGAAGGCAAAGCTCTCATCGATATCCCCCTCTATGTGGGTGTGGTGGGTGCGTTGCTAGCACCTCAACTGGCTGCAATCGGTGCGATTGCCGCTCTGGTGACTAATTGTACGTTGATCGTCGAGAAGGTCGAAACAGTAACCGTAGAAACTGAGCCTGAAGAAGAATAACAATAAAATTCACATTGAACAGGTTTAAAAATCTACAAAAAGACCCTTAGGGATTCGAAATCCCTAAGGGTCTTCGTGTTATTGAAAATTCTCTCTACCCAAGAGCGTTTAGGCGGCGTTTCTCAACCGAATCTAACAAACTGGTAAAAGCATCAGCAAAAGATTTTACGCCCGCATCTTCCAATTCTTGAGTGACTTCTTCCATTGAAATCCCCGCTGATTCCAATTCCACAAACAGCATATCGGCATCTTCGCCTTCGGCGTCTCCAATAAGGGTTAACTCGGCTGTGCCGTGATCACGGAATGCTGCCAAAGTTTTCGGCGGAATGGTATTAACAGTATTAGGGCCAATGAGCGCATCCACATAGAGAGTGTCAGGATAATCGGGGTTCTTGGTGCTGGTGGAGGCCCACAAGGGACGCTGAATCTGTGCACCTTTTGCTTTGAGCGACTCCCAGCGCTTGCCTGTGAAAATATTCTTATGACGAGCATAGGCAACCACAGCGTTGGCTATGGCAACTTTGCCTCGGTGCATTTCAACGTAATGGGCATTCTCATTCGGAGAAGTCAAGATATCTTCGATACGCTTATCAACATTGCTATCAATGCGTGAGACAAAGAAAGAAGCCACTGAAGCGACATGTTCGATAGGCCCGCCGGCTTCCAGGCGTTGTTCCAGGCCAGTTAGATAAGCATCCATGACCTCTTCGTAGCGCTCGACGGAGAAGATTAGGGTCACGTTAACGTTGATGCCAGCCGCAATCGAACGAGTGATCGCTGGCAAGCCGGCTTTGGTAGCCGGGATTTTAATCATCAAGTTGGGCCTGTCAACCCAGGCCCATAATCGAGCAGCATCTTCACAAGTCTTTTCGGTATCATGCGCCAGATATGGACTGACTTCCAAGCTGACATAGCCATCGCCGCGGTTGCTTTCCTTATATAAAGGCATGAAAAGGTCGCAAGCAGCCTGAATATCGGCAACGGCTAAGTTTTCGTAGATTTCCTCTTTCTGAAGGCCATCCTGCGCCAAAGGGATGAGTGCATCATCATAATCATCGGAGTTGGCAATTGCGTTGTTGAAAATACTGGGATTGGACGTCACGCCGCGGATGTCGCCGCGTTCGATCATGGCTGCTAACTCACCATTGTTCAAAAGGCGGCGCTCGATATTATCGTACCAAATAGATTGTCCTAAAGAATGTAGCTTTTTAATTGGGTTCATAATTTCATTCCATTGCAATATGTCAAAATATTTTTAGCGAGTAGATTTGTATTTTACCTCGACAAAGATCAAATTATTCTCTGGAAATTGGATTTTCCCTGAAATTAAAGCCTAACACAAACTTGTAACTGTTCTGTTTTGATGTCATCTTTTCAGTGCTTCTTACCTGAAACTTAGCACAATTTCCCCTTCAAATAGTCGATGACAAATGTCAAACCTGCTTGTGCCTATAATCACTAATGCTATTCAAGACTATGATTTATCATTTTAATCAGGTATTATATATAATTGTTAGATACCAATATCACAGAAAGCAGAAGACCAGGCTGGGTACCGGGCGGGATCACCCTTACACCTGGATGCTTTCTTATATTCGTTAAAGTAAATAGTAGCCATTTTTTGGAGGTCTCCGTATGGCCAAAGCCGTCAACCTTGATCGAACTTCAGCTCGCCTATCCGCTGAACAGGAGGTATCATAATGGCAGCGAATGACGTTTCTCATTCCCCCTCTTTCACAAAAGAATTTTATACGAGTCTATTTGATGTTACTGATGGTGACAACATCAAAACATGCCTGCAGTGCGCCAACTGCAGTGGTGTTTGTCCCTTTGGATACTTAATGGACTTCCCCCCTGGCAGGATGATCGCCTGGATGCGCGCTGGAATTTTCGACGAAGTTTTGGAGACTGACTCCGTTTGGATGTGCGTATCCTGCTACGCCTGCACAGAGGTTTGCCCCAAAGACATCCCCTTGACCCCTGGCTTAATGACCCGAGCCAAGGAGGAGATGCTGCTGGCCGGCAATGTTCCCACTGAACTTCAACATGCTTTGGAGTTCTCTCAACGCTATGGCAATCCTCTCGGTGAGTCACCACGCAAACGCGCCGAATGGGCCAAAGACTTGGAGCCCGAAGTGCCCATCATGCGCCGAGCCAAGCGTCCAGTGGATGTACTTTGGTTTGTCGGGGATTACCCATCTTATCACCCGCGCGTTTTACAAACCACTAAAGCGCTGTACACAATTCTCAATGCGCTGGGGATCGATTATGGCATCCTTGGCCCTGAAGAGAACAGCGACGGCGACACCCAGCGATTGGCGGGAGAGCGCGGCCTGTTCGAAGTTTTGGCGGAGAAGAACGCCAAAGCTTTCGGCCGCTATGAATTTGGCGAGATTATCACCACCGATCCGCATGCCTACAACGCTCTCAAGAACGAGTATCCAGAGTTGGGTATCGAATATCCGGTGAAGCACTACACCGAATTCCTGGCCGAGCGACTTGACGATCTCAAGCCTTTGCTCAAGGGAAATGGCGAGGTCAAGGTGACCTACCACGATCCGTGCTACCTGGGTCGGGCTAATGGGGTTTATGACCAACCACGCGCATTACTTGAGGCGATCCCTGGTCTAGAGTTGGTAGAAATGTCTCACAACCGTACTACCAGCCTTTGCTGCGGTGGCGGCGGTGGGGGTATGTGGCTAGACGGGTTCCAATGGGAGAAGGCTCACGTGAGACTTTCTGAGTGGCGCGTGCGAGAGGCCGTCACCGCCGGAGCTGACGTTCTGGCCGTGGCTTGCCCCTACGAACCACCCCGCTTCGAAGATGCCGCTAAAATGGTCGAGGGGGCAGGAAACCTAACCGTTAAGGATATTGTTGAACTATTAGCAGAAGCAATGGAGGATTAACCAATTTAGACCCCGTGATAATTGGGGTTTCAGCAAAGCTGGAGTTACAGCGGAGCTGAAGTAAGGAGACACAGCATGACGCATATCATGGTTCCAGTCAAACTTGTACCAGACCTCGTCGAAGAAATCGAGATCGCTGACAGCGGTACTGCGTTAGATATGGAATGGATGCGCCTGATCATCAATGAATTCGACGACCACGCTATCGAACAAGCCATTCTATTGAAAGAACGCAGTGGAGGTGAGGTGTCCGTCATCGCCCCCGATCAAGAGGGGATGGATGATGTGCTATTCACTGCAGCCGCAAAAGGTGCTGACCGAATCATCAAGCTCATTGGAGAATTTGAAGAAGGCACCAACAACCTTGCTCTGGCGCGAGCTTTTGCTGAAAAAGCCAAGGAAATTGGGCCCGATCTCATCTTGACAGGCGTTCAGGGCAATGATGATTTAGATGGTTCGGTTGGCCCCTACCTGGCTGAGTATCTTGGTATGGCCTATGTTGGCTATGTGGCTGGATTAAGCCTTGAAGGCGACAAAGCCATCGTACAAAAAGAATATCCCGGCGGCCTGATAGCCGAGATGGAAGTTACTTTACCTGCCGTACTGGGCATACAAGCCGCGGAAGAACCGCCCCGCTACGTGGCTGTTAGCAAAGTGCGCCAGATGATGAAGGAAGCTTCCATTGATGAAGCGGATGCAGGGGATCTGAACACCAGCGGGGGGCTGGAAGTCAACAGCATGTATCTGCCTGAAGCAGCTGAGCGAGCAGAAATGCTCGAAGGCGACGAAGAGGAAATTGCCGCCAAGTTGGTGGAAATTTTCAAAGAAATTGGCGTGATGTGAGAGGAGGAGAGCGATGAATAACGACATCTATGTAGTAATCGAACATGTACGCGCACAAGTTGCTGATATCTCCTACATCATGCTTGCCGCAGCGCGTGATCTAGCCCAGGATACTGGGGGAGAAGTTGTGGGGGTCTTGCTGGGAAATAACGCTCAAGCGCTGGCCGAGAATATGGCCGCAGACAAAGTTTTGTATGGAAATGATCCAGCCCTGGCTGAGTTCAGTTCCGATGCCTACACAAAAGCTCTCGCTGGCTTGATCAGCGAGAATGAGCCCCGAGCGGTATTCTTTGGCAGCACCACCATCGGTGCAGATGTTGCCGGCGTGCTTTCAGTTCGCCTTGATCTGCCCATGGTGAGTTCCTGTCTCAATATTGCCGATGGCAAGGTCATCAGTCAGATATGCGGTGGCAAGATTATGGCCGAGAGCGAATTAGCCGATGCCACCACCATCATCACCATGATCCCCGGAGGCTACAAGCCCGAAGAGGGTCAGGGTGGTTCCCCTGAGGTCACACCTGTCTCTGTGAGTGTGGCTGACCTGAAAGTAACCCTGAAGGAATATATCGAACCTGAAGTTTCCGATGTGGACATCACCACAGAAGATGTGCTCATCGCCATCGGGCGCGGTATCCAATCTGAGGACAATATCGAACTGGCAGAAGAATTGGCCGAACTGATGGGTGGTGCGGTCTGCGCTTCCCGCCCTGTGGTTGACCAAGGTTGGCTGCCCACACCAAGAATGGTGGGTAAATCTGGCCAATTGGTGAAACCAAAACTCTACCTTGCTCTGGGTATCAGTGGTGCACCCGAACACGTAGAAGGCATGGCAGCCGCCGAAACCATCATCGCGGTCAACGTCGATCCCGGCGCGCCCATCTTTGACATCGCCAAATACGGCGCAGAAGTCGATCTCTTTGATTTGATCGATTATCTGCTCGAAGCGTTGGAAGATGCTTAGAGGGAGATGATACGATGCCTGAACGAGTAAATTATTGGGGTATCCCCCACGTTTGGTTTGGGGTTGAGATAGAACCTGAATTGATTGTATACACAATCATGTTCGCCTCAGCCCTGATCATGCTCTTCCGCTTCTACCGCCAGGCGAGCCTGTGGTGGAAAGTCGGGCGTGCTGAGCACCGTTGGGACAAGCTTCACATTCGTCTTTGGAAACTTATCCAATACGGTATCGTCCAGACGAAGGTCATGAAGGAGCGCGTCCCTGGCACTATGCATGTGACCATCGCCTGGGCATATTTTATATTTTTCCTGGGCACAGCGCTGGCCACCGTTGATGATCACTGGTTCAAATTCCTAGAAGGCAATGTACTTGTTGCCTACAAGTTTATTTTGGACATCTTCACCATCATTTTCTTCGTTGGTGCCGGGATGGCCATCTATCGACGTTACTTCCAGAAACCAAAACGCTTGACCCTCGACCCTGGCTTTACCCGCACCCTGGTGATGATCACCGTGATCGTGATCGGCGGCCTGCTGACCGAATCGTTCCGTTTGGCTGTGGATAAGCCTGATTGGGCCTGGGGTTCTCCGGCTGGCTGGATTGTAGCTCAACTGTGGATTGCCATGGGAGCATCTGATGCTACGCTAATCAACTGGCATCTGGGTGCCTGGATTTTTCACCTGGTGACGGTTGCCGGGACGATCATTTCGCTCCCAGTTGGCACACTGCTTCATGGACTGACCGGTCCTTTGAATATGTTCTTCTCCAAGCTGGACCGACCTGTTGGGGAGTTAGCTCCGATAGCGTTGACAGCGGATGGTGATCAGGTCTACACCAGCAAGTTGAGCGATTTGAGTTGGAAACAACTGCTCGATGGTGATGCCTGCACCGAATGCGGACGCTGTCAGGATGCATGTCCCGCCTTTGCAGCTGGCACACCTCTCAACCCCAAAGAGTTGATCCTGAACATTCGAGATGCTCTACGCTCGGACGCGGCGCCATTAATGGCGGCTGCCGTAATGGGCAGCAATGGCGACGCTCCCGTTTTGGTCGGCGTGAAGGTCGAAGAAGAAGTTCTTTGGTCATGCACCACTTGCGGTGCATGTGTTGGCGCTTGTCCAGTTTTGATCGAGCACATCGACACCATCGTAGATATGCGCCGTCACTTGGTCATCGAGGGAGCCGTGGATGCCGAATTGCAGACAGCCCTCTCCAACCTGGGGCGCTACGGCAATTCCTTTGGCAAATCTGATCGCATGCGCGCCCGTTGGTCTAAGGGTGTCGAACCCAAGATCAAGGATGCCGTCAAAGAAGAAGTCGAGTACCTGTGGTTCGTGGGCGATTACGCTTCATACTCCCCCACCCTGACGGATATCACGCTGAAAACTGCAGATGTCTTCCAAAAGACAGATCTGGACTTCGGCATCCTCTATAAGGGCGAGAACCACTCCGGCAATGATGTCCGCCGCGTGGGCGAAGAGGGCCTCTTCGAAATGCTGGTTGAGAAGAATCTCAAATCCCTCAGCCGCAGTAAATTCGAGACCATCGTCACTACCGATCCCCACACCTATAACACACTCAAGCATGAATACGGCGCTTTTAGAAACGGCGATGGCGAGTGGAAGGTGCTGCATTACAGCGAATTGCTGGATCAGATGATCGCATCCGGTCAACTCAAGTTCAGCAAGAAGCTGGGTTACAAAGTTACTTATCACGATCCCTGCTACTTGGGCCGCTACAACGGTATCTACGACGCGCCAAGGCGCGTGATCGAAGCCACAGGCTGCGAAATCGTCGAAATGCCCCGCAACCGCGAACGAGGCTTCTGCTGCGGCGCGGGTGGTGGACGCATCTGGATGGAAGAAGGTGAAATCGAGGAACGCCCCAGCGAATCACGCATCAATGAGGCTGTTTCTCTGGATGGCGTGGATATATTCATTGTCGCCTGCCCCAAAGATGTCACCATGTACGCAGATGCTGTCAAGACCACCGGAAAAGAAGATCAAATCGTTGTCAAAGATTTAATCGAACTGGTACACGAGGCACTTTAACAATCGAATAGATAAGGTTGTTATTTACAGGTAAACCGAAAATGGCTGAAGCCAAAGAAGCGACAATGAGAAAGCGTTGGGGATGGTTAACCATCACACACCCGCGCCAAATCAGAGTCCCTATCGCCACAAAACTCATTTTGAGTTTTCTGCTGGTCATTGTACTTATCAGCGTTGTATTTATGGTTTTCGGTATCCGGCTGATTAACAGCCTTATCCTCAATGAGGCACAAGAGAAAGTACGCAACGATCTCAATGCCGCCAGAGAAATCTACCTCAGCAATCTGACTCATATCGATGATGTGGTAAGTCTCACTGCTGAAAGGTTTTTTCTCCGAGATGCCCTGAGTACAGGATATTTCGAAGCTGCTGAAAAAGAGCTTAGCCATATTCAGGAAGAAGCTGATCTGGACTTCATCTCCGTTACCGATAAATACGGGTATGTGGTAGTCCGAACAGGAAATCCCCAATCTTTGGGAGATAACCAGGGTCACGATGAGATTATCCAGGCTGTACTCTCACAAGAGGAATCTGTTGCTGCAACCATCATCGTACCTGCCGAGGATTTAGCAAAAGAGTCTTTACTGCTGGCAGAAAAAGCACATTTCCAATTCATCGATACGCCTTTGGCTCGAGAACGCGAAGAATCGAAAGAGACTGCTGGAATGATGTTGAAAGCTGCTGCCCCCATCCATGAAACAAATGGCCAACTTGTTGGTGTGGTCTATGGTGGCGTGCTGCTCAACAGAAACTTTGAGATCGTTGACAAAATAAAACAGACTGTCTACGAGAATGTGAAATATGAAGGCCAGGACATCGGAACAGCAACCATCTTCCAAGATGACTTGCGCATTTCCACCAATGTCCGCAACGAAGACGGCTCTAGAGCAATTGGCACTCGGGTCTCAGAAGAGGTCTACAACCAGGTCATTGTGCAAGGTGAACCTTGGATCGATCGGGCGTATGTGGTCAATAGCTGGTATATCACTGCCTATGAACCCATTAGAGATGTTTATGAACGCATCATAGGGATTTTGTACGTTGGTATTCTGGAGCAAAAATATGCCGATATCCAACAGCAAACCGTATTAACCTTCTTGGCCATCAGCATCATCGGTGCAGTTATCACCATGGCAGTTGCTTACTTCGTTGGCCAGCGAATTCTCGTGCCGATCAACAAATTGGTATCAGCATCACAGGAAGTCGCCGAGGGCAACTTAGATGCCCAAGTGACGATAAATACGAATGATGAACTCCATTATTTGGCCGATTCATTCAACGCTATGGCACAAGCACTCAAGCGACGTGATGAGCAGCTCAAAGAATTCGCTACGCAACGGATCATGGAGTCAGAGAGATTGGCTCTTGTGGGCCAATTATCAGCCAACATTGCACATGAACTGAACAACCCGCTCCAAGGTATTCTGACCTTTTCACATTTGCTGCTCGAGGATGAAGATTGTAAAGACTCGACAACAACATTCTCTCTGAAAAAAATCGTTGGGCAGGCTAATCGCTGCAGAGATATCATCCGTGGTTTGCTGGATTTTGCCCGCCAAAGAAAACCGGATAAAACCTACTGCAATGTTCACGAAGTGCTCCATGAATGTGTTTCGCTGGTTGAGCACCAGGCGCTCTTTCACAACATCGAGGTCGTAAAGCATTTCCAAGAAGACCTACCCATGGCGATCATCGACGCTGCCCAAGTCGAGCGCGTATTCATCAACATGATCGTCAACGCTGCAGAAGCAATGGAGGGCAGCGGGCATTTGAATATCAGCACCAGGCACAGTATCCGCAGAGACAGCATCGAAATAGCTTTCTCGGATACAGGTCCTGGCATTAGCGAGGAAAATCTCAAAAAGATTTTCGATCCTTTCTTTACGACAAAGGATGTTGGACACGGAACTGGCCTGGGTTTAGCAATCAGCTACGGCATTGTCAAAAGCCACAAAGGAACAATAACTGTCGAAAGCGAACTCGGCAATGGGACGACTTTCATCGTGGCATTACCGGTAAACGTAAACGGAGATAAACCTAGTAATGGATGAAACACCCAAAATTCTAATCATCGATGACGAGGAAATCGTCCGCGATTCATGCATCCAAATTTTGGCCAAGAATGATTACGAAATTCGGACTGCGGAGAATGGCATCATTGGCCTCGAAGTTTTAGAAGAGTACCAACCGGATTTGACGTTTGTTGATTTGAAAATGCCAGGAATTTCTGGCTTCGAAGTTCTCGAAAAAATTCATGCCTTTGATCCCACCATCGTCACCATCGTGATCACAGGGTTCGCAACCGTCGATTCCGCAGTAGATGCCATGAAGAAAGGGTCGTACGACTTCCTTCCCAAACCGTTTACGCCTGACCAACTTCGATTGATCACGCAAAGAGGTTTAGAACGCAGAAAATTTGCCCTGGAAACCATTGCCCTGCGCCAAGAAAAAGAGATGCTGCGGCAGCATTTTGCCGCCATCGTCTCCCATGAATTGAAATCTCCCTTGGGCGCGGTTCAAACCAATCTTTATGCCCTGGCCGGTGACTTAGAAGATGTATTATCCGACAAGCAGAAAAAGAAATTCAAGAAACTACAAGGTCGCATCAAAGATTTGGTCAAGCTGATCAACACCTGGCTGCGTGCCATCTCAGTAGATATCAGCTCTATCCGCGAGAATTTTGAGCCCGTTTCAATTGAGACAGTCATCGAAAAAACAATCGAGAATACCCAGCAGCACGCTACCCGCAAAGCCATCGACATCGAAACATCCGTGCCCGAAGAGCTGCCGATGGTCAATGGTGATGAGGGTACGCTGGTTGAAGCCGTTGCTAACATCGTTGGCAATGCAGTCAAATATACTCGCATCGAAGGAAATGTTGCTGTCGAAGTGAGTGAAGACGGAAGCAATATCCACATCAAAGTCACAGATAACGGTGTAGGAATTGCAGAGGAAGATATACCCAACCTATTTCAGGACTTTTATGTTGGCAAATCAAGCGTAAAAGGTGAAAGGAGGAGTGGAGTCGGATTAGCGATAACCCGGCGTATTATTGAGGCGCACGATGGATCCATTAGCGTCGAAAGTGAACTCGATAAAGGTAGCACTTTCACAATCCATTTGCCTTTTTTGAAAAAACAAGAATTCATCAATGAAACAAAGTAAGGAATAAGGAGGTTCCTATGACTCAAACGAGGCTATTGATCATTGACGACGATCCCGATTATGTAGATGGGATTAAGTCAATCCTCGAAAAAGCAGATTACGAAGTAGACGCAGCCTACAACCCCAAAGATGGCTTCGAAGCTTTGGAATCAGGTAAATACGATCTACTCCTGCTTGACATTATGATGGGACGAGGCGCAGAAGGTGTGATGGTCGCCCGGAAGATCAACAAGGATCCCGTACTTCGGGAAATACCTGTTCTGATCATTACCGGTGTCCGTGAGCAAATCGCTTTCCTCTTCCCAGGACAGGCAGTGCATCCTGGTATTCTCCCCACGGATGAATTGCTTGAAAAACCAGTGGATCCGAATTTGCTTTTAGAGAAAGTCGAAGCACTGCTAAAAGAAGCAAAAGAAAAGAAAGCATAATAGGAAAAGCAAATGGCAGCTAAACCAACATTCAGCCAAGAAATTTCCAACTTGCTGTACGCTTCACAAGGAAGTCCGCTAAAGAACTGCATACAGTGCGGAACTTGCTCGGGTACGTGCCCAGTGGTTGAGTACATGGATCAAACCCCTCGACGGCTGATTGGTATGATCAATGCGAATCTCAAAGAAGATGTACTGGACTGTAATACGTATTGGTTCTGTGCATCATGCTATCACTGCACTGTGAGATGCCCCGCAAAAATCGATATCGCCGAGGCAATGTATGCAGTCAAGCGCTATTCCATCTGGCACAAGACGTATAGCGAAGATCTTGTTGGTCCGACATTCTCTGAAACATTCGTAAAAACCATCGTCAATAATGGCAGATCCTTCGAACCTGTCCTGGCCCCAACCTACATGTTCAGCATGGGAATCAAAGAGGTGCTCCAGGAAGCCTACATGGGTACCCAGATGATGCTCAAAGGTAGAATGCCCGTGTTACCGACCAAGATCAAAAGGCTAGATAATTTCAAGAAAGTGATCCGCCGGATCATTCCCATGGGAGGTGCAAAATGAAGAAATTTGCCTATTTCCCAGGTTGTTCCCTTGAGAAGATAGCCCTAAGTTATAACAACTCCTCCGTGGAAACATCCAAGATTTTGGGCGTTGAGTTACAGGAATTGGAAGATTGGAACTGCTGTGGTGCCACCACGTACTTCCACGTCGATCAGCTCCTGGCTTACACCCTGACCGCTCGAAATCTGGCCATGGCCGAGAAAGAAGGCCTGGATCTCGTTGCTCCTTGCAGCGCGTGCTATAAGAACGCCTACTTCACCAACAAGTATTTCAAAGCAGACCCCGACGTCGCCGAGCATATCAACTACGCTCTCGAAGAGGACGATCTGCAGTTCAATGGTGACATCAATGTCCATCACATCATGGATATTTATGTCAATGAAGTTGGTGCTGAGGCGATCAAAGAGAAAGTCAAGAAGCCGCTCGAGGGGATGAAAGTAGCCCCTTATTACGGATGCCAGATTGTGCGACCCCGCAAGAATGGCGAGGAGGTCGAGAATCCGCAATTCTTCGAGAGCCTGATCAATGCCATGGGCGCCGAGGCGGTAGATTTTTCCGAGAGATTGCGCTGCTGTAGCGGTTCGCTGATCATGACCAGCCGCCGCGCAGCCCTCGATATGGTCCGGGTGCTGCTCAAGAGCGCCGTCGATAGTGGCGCCGATGTAATCGCTACGGCCTGTCCGCTTTGCCAGGTTAATCTGGAATGCTACCAAACGCAGGTCAATGAAGAATTTGGCACTGATTTCAACATGCCAGTAACGTACTTCACCCAACTCCTAGGTCTTGCACTAGGAATGCCCAAGAAAAAATTGGGGATTGGGTCGGAATTGGTTTCAGCCGCGCCGATCTTTGGCGAGTTTTAGCTAAGGAGGCCGAATGATCCAATCCTTAACAAAAAGAAACCCTGACGATTATCGATATCGTCTAAGTAAAGGTCTTGAATTCGTTCAAAATGCATTTCAAATAGGAGAAGACCTATGAGTGATAAACAAAACCCTGAGGGTGAACGGGTAGGAGTGTACGTCTGTCACTGCGGCACGAATATCTCCAAAGTGGTAGATTGCGCTGAGGTCACAAAATGGGCTGCAGATCTTCCCAACGTGGAAGTATCACGTGAATATAAATTCATGTGCTCCAGCCTGGGCCAGGACTTGATTGAAGAAGACATCAAGGAAAAAGGCCTGACCAAAGTCGTCGTCGCATCCTGCTCACCTCACATGCACGAAAAGACTTTCCGTGTAGCCTGCGAACGTGGCGGCCTGAACCCCTTCATGTTCGAGATGGCCAACATTCGCGAGCACGACTCCTGGACCACGGATGATGAAGTTGCTGCAACGTCTAAGGCCAAAGCCTTGACCAATGCAGCCATCGAACGTGTAGTGCACCATCAGCCCCTGGAGCAGTTGCCCGTTGAGATCAACCCCAACACCCTGGTGGTTGGTGGTGGTATCGCCGGTATCAGTGCCGCTCTAGAGCTGGCAGATGCTGGTCACCATGTTTACATGGTAGAACGAGAACCAACCATTGGCGGCCATATGGCCCAGTTGGACAAAACCTTCCCCACCCTGGACTGTTCAGCCTGTATCTTGACGCCCAAGATGGTGGATGTCGGCCAGCACCCTAATATCACTCTGCTCACTTGGAGCGAAGTGGAAAAGGTGGATGGCTTCTTAGGCAACTTTACGGTCAACGTGCGTAAGAAGGCTCGCTACGTCAACGAGGAGCACTGCACTGGCTGCGGTATCTGCATCGAGAAGTGCCCCTTCAAGGTCGCCGACGATGTCTTCGAGGCTGGGATGGGTGAGCGCAAAGTAATTTATCGTCCCTTCCCCCAGGCTGTACCGAAATATCCTGTCATCGATAAAGAGAACTGCGTATATTTCTTGCGCGGCAAATGTAAAGCCTGCGAGATCTTCTGCCCTACGGAACCCAATTCGATTGAGTTCGACCAAGAAGATGAGATTCTGACCTTCGAGGTCGGCAACATCATCCTGGCCACGGGCTATGACCTCTTTGACGTCAAGAAGATTCCACAATATGGTTACGGTCGTTTAGCCAATGTGTTCACCAGTCTCGAGTTCGAGCGCATGGTCAACGCGGCTGGCCCCACCGAGGGCAAGATCATGCTCCGGGATATGGAATCCTCACCAAAGAGCGTCGCTATTGTCCACTGTGTGGGCTCGCGTGATGAAAACTATCACAAGTACTGCTCCAAAGTTTGCTGCATGTACTCGCTGAAGTTCGCTCACTTGGTCCACGAACGCATCCCCGAAGCAGAAGTTTATAACTGCTACATCGACATGCGTACACCGGGCAAGGGTTACGAAGAATTCTACAACCGCCTACTGGAAGAAGAGACTAATTTCATCCGCGGCAAGGTTGCAGAAGTGACCAATGCCGCACGCATCCCCGAAGAGGAAGGCAAGTTGATCGTTCAGGTCGAAGACACATTGATCGGCCGACAGCGACGCGTGCCTGTCGATATGGTGATCCTGAGCCCAGCGATGGAAGCTCGCGCCGACTCCAAAGAGGTTTCGCAGCTCTTCAAGATGGGCTGTGACTTTGATGGCTTCTTCGTCGAACGCCATCCCAAGCTGGATCCCGTTGCAACCATGACCGATGGTGTCTACGTTGCCGGCGCCTGCCAGGGACCGAAGGATGTCCCCGACAGCGTCGCCCAAGGCGCAGCAGCTGCTGCCCGCGTGGCTGGCCTGATCAACCTGGGCACTGTGATGATGGAGCCTGTACGGGCTGCTATCAACCAGGACGAATGCTCGGGCTGCAAGATATGCAACAACATGTGCCCCTACAACGCCATCATCTTCCATGAAGACCGTGAGGTCTCGGAAGTGATCACGGCTCTGTGCCAGGGTTGCGGCACCTGCGTTGCGGCCTGCCCCAGCGGCATCATCACCGGCGCCCACTTTACCAACGATCAGCTGTTCTCGCAGATTGAAGGTATATTGTGGGACGTTCGACCAGAAAAGGTCGAGGCATAAGGAGAGAAAACTATGACTGAACAATTTGAACCCGTAATCGTTGGTTTTCTGTGCAACTGGTGCTCCTACCGCGCTGCCGATCTGGCAGGGACTGCCCGCATCCATTATGCTCCCAACATGCGCCCTATCCGGGTGATGTGCAGTGGACGTGTCGATCCGCAGTTTGTGCTCAAAGCGCTGCGCGAAGGCGCCGATGGCGTCTTGATCGCTGGCTGTCATCCTGGCGAGTGCCATTACGTAAATGGAAATATCAAAGCCTTGCGTCGATTTATGCTGCTCAAAGCAATGCTCCGTCAGATGGGCGTCGAAGAAGAGCGCGTCCAACTACTCTGGGCCTCGGCCTCCGAGGGCATCATCCTTGCCCAAAAGGTCGACCAGATGACGGAAGAGATCCGCGCTTTGGGTCCGCTAAATTGGAACGAATCAGTAATTGGCGGAAACGGCCACAAAGCTCCAGTGGCGGAGGAGGTTTGATTATGTCTGAAAAACCGAAACTAGCAATGTACTGGGGATCTGCTTGTGGTGGCTGTGAAATCTCCGTATTGAACATTCACGAGCACATCCTTACCGTAGATGAAATCTTCGATGTGGCGTTCTTCCCCTGTATTGCCGACTTCAAAGTTCATCACGTAGAAAGCTACGATGATGGTTATATTGATGTCTGTTTATGGAACGGCGCTATCCGAAACTCTGAGAACGAAGAGATGGCACACCTGCTACGCAAGAAATCCAAGGTCATGGTGGCCTTTGGCTCTTGCGCCTATGAGGGCTGTATTCCTGCGCTCTCAAACTTTACTTCGAAAGATGCCACCTTCAACGCGGTCTATCACGATAACCCGTCCATTGACAACCCCGAAGGTGTCGTCCCCCTAACCGAGGTCGAAGTAGCTGAGGGCACATTGACGTTACCAGAATTCTGGAACACCGTGAAATCGCTGGATCAAGTTGTGGACGTAGATTACTATCTGCCTGGCTGTCCACCTGAGCCGCCCCAAATTTGGGCCGTTCTTCAGGTAGTTGTGGCAGGCCTGCTCGAAGGTGCTCCTCTACCCCCAGCTGGCTCTGTTGTCGGTGTTACTAACGTGGCCGTCTGCGAGGAATGCGAGCGCGTCAAGAGCGAAAAAGAGATCGAGAAGTTCTACCGCCCGTACCAGATTGATCCCGATCCCGAACAATGCCTGCTCGAGCAAGGTGTTATGTGCATGGGCTTGGCGACCAATGGTGGCTGCGGCGCACTATGCCCACAGGCTGGAATGGGTTGTCGCGGCTGTTACGGCCCGCTGCCCGGCGTTGAAGATCAAGGAGCCAAGATGCTCTCCGCTGTTGCCTCAGTAATTGGCGCCGGCGATCACAGCATGGAAGAAGCTGAATTGGAAGAGAAAATCCAAGGCGTCATCGATACCATTGCTGACCCTGCGGGTACCTTCTACCGCTTCAGCATGGCTCATTCAATGCTCCGTCGAGCAAAAGTTAATGGTAGTAACGGGAAAGGAGAGGCCTAAATGTCACGCATTACCATAGACCCCATTACCCGTCTTGAAGGCCACGGAAAAATTGAAATCTTCCTGGATAAAGAAGGCAATGTAGATAACGCCTATCTCCAAATCCCAGAATTGCGTGGCTTCGAACAATTCTCGGTTGGTCGCCCAGCCGAGGAGATGCCCCGTATCACCAACCGCATTTGTGGTGTCTGCCCTGAAGCGCACCACATGGCTGGCACAAAAGCGCTAGATGCGCTCTTTAATGTCGAACCTGCCCCCGTGGTCAAGAAGATCCGCGAGATGTTCTACAACTCGTTTTACTGCACAGACCACACCGTGCACTTCTACGCCTTGGGTGGCCCTGACTTCGTCATCGGCCCCGATGGGCCCCCCGCAGAACGCAATGTACTAGGTGTGATCCACAAAGTCGGCCTGGAGATCGGTGGACAGGTAATCGCCTGCCGCAAACGCAACCACGAGGTCATTCAGTGGTTGGGCGGGCGCGGAATTCACCCCGTCGCTGGGCTTCCTGGCGGATGGAGTGTAGCTGTTGACGAAGAGATGCGCGAGAAGATCGAAGCCATTGCTAAAGAAAACGTCGACTTTGCCCTCTTCAGCTTGCAGCTTTTCGAGGATGTTGTCCTGGCCAATCAGGCTTATGTGGACCTGATTCTCTCAGATGCATATGCCCACAGCACTTACTACATGGGTACAGTGGATGAGAACAACCACGTCAACTTCTATGACGGCATGATCCGAGTTACCGACCCCGAAGGCAAAGAATTTGCCAAGTACGAGGCCAAGGATTATGCTGACCATGTGGCTGAGCATGTCGAGCCCTGGTCCTATCTTAAGTTCCCCTATCTGAAGAATGTCGGTTGGAACGGCTTTACCGATGGCATGGACAGCGGCGTTTATACTGCCACACCTCAATCGCGATTGAACGCCGCGGACGGCATGGCAACCCCCAAAGCTCAGGAGTTCTTTGAGAAATATTATGAGACCCTGGGCAGCAAGAAAGAAAATGGTCGCTATGCACCGGTGCACGCCCGGCTGGCGACCCACTGGGCTCGCCTTGTCGAGCTGCTGTACTCTGCCGAGCGTATGTTGGAATTGGCCACCGATCCTGAGATCACTGACCCCAATGTACGCCCCATCGTCACCAATACACCCACGGAAGGCATAGGCAGTGTCGAAGCGCCGCGCGGTACGCTTACTCATCACTACACCACTGATGAAAACGGCATCCTGACCAAGGTCAACTTGATTGTGGGCACCACCAACAACAATGCCCCCATCGCTATGTCCATTAAGAAGGCCGCCCAAGGCCTGATCACCAAGGGCACCGAAGTGACCGAAGGCATCCTCAACATGATTGAGATGGCTTTCCGAAACTACGACCCTTGCATGTCCTGCGCCACGCACTCCTTGCCTGGACAGATGCCTCTCGAGGTGACCATCCGTGACACCGATGGCGAAATCCTCGACGTTGTCAGCCAATACGTTGAGTAGACAGTAACCAGAATACAGTAATCAGTGATCAGTTTCTTGGTCACTGATTACTGATCACTGTCCACTAACCACTACCCACTGTTTACCGGTATGAAAACTCTAATTGTCGGATTGGGCAATCCCATTCTCACTGACGATGGTGTCGGTGTTAAGGTTGCGTATCGAGTCGAAGAAGCGCTCACTGAAGCTCAACGAGAACACATCACGGTCACCGAAGCCAGCGTTGGGGGACTGCGTTTAATGGAGTTGATGGTCGGCTACGACCGAGTAATCATTATCGATGCTCTCTACCGCCCCAACGGAAACAGCCATATACCTGGTGAGATTTTCCGCATGGGATTACAAGACCTCAAAGACATCAGCCTCACGCAACACAGCGCCTCCGCTCACGATACTACCCTGGACACCGCCCTAGACATGGCCGATCGAATGGGATTGCCTCTTCCCAAAGAAATTCTTATATTTGCTGTTGAAGTTGAAGAGATTTTTGTCTTCAGCGATGAACCAACACCTGCTGTGGCTGCTGCCATTCCTAAAGTGACACAAATGGTGTTGGACGAAATTCAACAATAGACCACCGACCACGGACCGCGGCATTCATACTGCGGTCATCGGTCTGCGGTTGAAATAGGAGGACACATGATTTCAGCTGAATTAATCCGGCGCTACCCCTTCTTCGCGGGATTGGATCTGGAGCAGATCAATAAACTAGCCAAACTTGGCACTGAGGAAATCGTCGAAGAGGGACATTACTTCTTCCACGAGGATAATGACCTTGATAAATTTTTCGTTAACCTTGAAGGCGCAGTAGGAATAGTTTATGAAGTGCCCGAGCGTGATGTCGAGCACAAGGTTGCCGACCAATTTGCCCGCAAACTAAAGACCAAAGACATCGTCATTAGCACTGTTGGCCCTGGAGAGATGTTCGGTTGGGCAGGTCTGATTCCCCCACACAAAGCCCGAGCAACAGCTAAGGCTCTCGCCCCTTGTCGGGTGATCGCTTTCGACGCTGCCGCACTGGTGAAGGAATTCGACAATGACTGTGGTTTTGGCTACGTCATGACTCAGAAAGCCGCCCAGGTGATTGGACAACGATTGCGCGATCTGCGCGTAGAATCACTGGCATTTGCTTGAAAAAACAATTGCCTAAAACTATTGTTTTCACTCATAAGAACGGGTTTCTCAAACTTAAGAACATTTGCATGAGAAACCCGTTTTCTTAGATGATACAATCAATACATGGCAGAAATTCGCATCTTATTGGTGGACGATCATGCCATCTTGCGTGATGGCATCCGCTCTTTGTTAGAGAGTGATCCTCAGTTGAAGGTGGTCGGTGAGGCCGGAGACGGTCGTGCTGCCATTGATTTGACACGAAAACTTCTGCCAGATCTTATCCTTATGGATGTGGCAATGCCATTGCTTAATGGTCTTGAAGCCACTGCCCAGATCGTTCAATCCCACCCAGAATGCAAAGTGATCATCCTCTCGATGTACGATTACGAGAGCTACATTCGCCAGGCACTGGCTGCTGGTGCGGCGGGTTATATACTCAAAGATGCAAATGCGAGTGAATTAATTGACGCTATCCATAGCGTTCATCAGGGGGAAGCAGTGCTCTCTCCCGCCGTCACCAGATTGGTAATCGAAGATTACTTGCGCTGGGGGGAAATCAAGCCAGATGAAACTGATAATGGTCTGACTGGACGCGAACGTGAAGTATTGCAATTGATCGCCGAAGGCTACACCAACAAAGAAATCAGCGAAATCCTTTGTATCGCCATCAAGACCGTCCAGGCCCATCGCGCCAACCTGATGGAAAAGCTCGACCTGCACAGCAAAGGGGATCTGATCAAGTACGCTATTCGCAAGAAGATTATCGAGATTTAAACATTTCCTTTACCTCTCAGGAATTTTCCCATTGAGGGTTATAATGTGACCTTATGGACAAAACTTGGAGTCAACCCTTTCGATATGTAATGATGACTTCGGTAGTCATCATTCTATTCATAGTAGGCTGGTATATCCGTGATGCCATCGGGCCCCTTGTAATTGGAGCACTTCTGGCATATATGCTCAATCCAATTAAAATTGGTCTAGAAAAAAGCACTCGTCTTTCTGCTTCGGTATCGGCAACCATCGTGTTGGTCATCACCTTCGGGTTGATTGCAGCTTTGCCGGCTTTTATGCTACCCGCACTAATTAATGAATTTCAAGCTCTCATTCTTGATCTTGAACGTGTTGTGATGCTCGTGACTGATTTTCTCGCTAAACCAATCGTGATCTTCGAATATGAGCTTTATCTGGGAACCCTAATTCCCGATCCCATTCTTTGGATATCTGAAAGTGCCCAAGGCATTACAGAAAACGCCTTTCACCTGATAGAGATAATCACTGAGAATCTACTTTGGCTTTTGGTGGCATTTGTGGCCATGTATTATTTACTTCGGGATTGGAGTCACTTAAGAGACTGGCTGCTTTCATTGCCTCCCGAGCCTTTTAAACCCGACGCCAACCGAGTATATCAAGAAATAAAAGAAATTTGGCGTGGTTATTTGCGCGGAAACTTGGCACTGATGGCCGTCGTTGGCATCGTATTTACCATCGCCTGGTTGGCGTTAGGTGTACCTGGAGCGCTGATACTAGGAATTATTGCAGGGATTTTGACTATTATTCCCGACTTAGGGCCAGCCATTGCTGCCCTTTTGGCAGCAATAGTTGCATTCATTGAAGGCTCAACTTATTTACCGCTGTCTAATTTCTGGTTCGCAATATTGGTTCTGGGTGTGTACATGGGGTTGATTAACATCAAGAACATTTGGCTTAGGCCACGTATTTTTGGCCGCAGTGTTCACATGCACGAAGGGCTAGTCTTCATCGTCATTATCATTGCCGTTGTAATTGGGGGCATTCTAGGGGCCTTAATCATCATCCCTGTTCTGGCATCTGCAGGTGTTATCGGACGCTATATCTACAACCGCTCCCTGGGATTACCCCCGTGGCCAGATGACCCGCCAGATAACCCATCATTGTAACGGCTGCTCAAATTATCAGATTTCCTAATGTTTTCGTTCTATGGGAATTCCCGTGAGAAACCTCACATTTGGGGGTAGGGGGCGTGC
>CAYQQX010000041.1:26328-30555 GCA_964419495.1 uncultured Anaerolineales bacterium | reverse complement strand
TAAACTTTTGCTGTTTTGAGGAGGGTCTAGCACCCTTTTTGCAGTAGAGTCATGGGTTGAAAGCAAAAACTAAAGTGAGTATGAAGGAGCTAGAGATGGACGAACTTGAAATCACTCAACCAGAAGAAAATATTGAATCAATGGAATCCCCAGAACGCGCCGAAGAACAAGGTCTTGAAGATGCCACCCACGAACCGGGTTCACGCATTGAAGAGACTCAAACTTTTGAGCGGGCCGAAGCTGTTGAAGAAACACTTATCGAAGTTATGGATGGTGCGAAAGTAGAACCTATCGGTAATGATGGCACCATCGATCGCGAAGAATATGGCACGGTAGATGGCTCCGAGATCAGCGAAGGCTCAGGGAAAGATGACGACGGTGGTGAAGAAGCGACACCGATCAACTTACCTGGTCCAGTCACTGAAGTCGAGCAGACACCCGATGATGTGAAGCTGGAAGAAGAGTCACCCGCCGAAGAGCGCGGCGGTGTGCTGCCTGTTCCTATTCCTGAGCCAGTAGAAATGGAAGATGGTCAAGAATTGGGAACGCTCCCGATCCCCATCCCCGAACCGACCATGAAAGCAGATGACTACAATCAGTTAGCGCTTTCGCCTGACGATGTCAAGCTGAGCGAAGAGCCGGAACCCGGTCCCGATCCATTCCACAAGTCTGCCGATAATCCCGGAGTAGATGGCAGCAATGCCAAGCCCATTGATCAACATGAACCACCACCTCCCGATCGAGGCAATCGATCCGAAGGTAGTGATGAAGAAGGTGGGGAGGTCACGCCAATCAATCTTCCCCAAATGCCCGAAGACGATAACGAGGCTACCCCTATCAATTTGCCCTAATCGAGAATAATCTTTACTAATCTGTATATGGAGAACGAGCGATGAACGAACTTGAAGGAACTCAACCCGAAGAGAATCTAGAATCTACCGAATCCAAAGAGCGCGTGGAAGATCAAGCGCTTGATGATGCCACCCACGAACCGGGTGCCCGCGTTGAAGAGTCTCAATCAATTGAGCAAGCAGAGAGCGTTGAAGACACACTCGTCACGGCCATGGACGATCTAAAAGTCGAGAAAACGGAAGAAGATGGCTCCATCGATCGCGATGAATTTGGCACAGCCGACGGGTCAGAGATTAGTGAAGGCTCAGGGAAAGACGATGATGGTGGTGAAGAAGCGACACCGATCAACTTGCCTGGCCCAATTGCTGAAAATGATGACCAGGATATGCAGCTCATTAGCGGCCCCAGCCGCGATGATTTGCCTGATGGCACAGGCATTCTCGAAGAACCTCACGAGACGATTGCGGTTGCTGAACCGTTGGAAGATCAAGACATTGTTGATCGGGCTGAAATTCCCGAGGGAATTGAACTCGAGCTTGCCCAGGGCGAGGATGACGACAAAGATGAAGCCACCCCTATCAATTTGCCTGGACCCGTAGCTGCAGGAGCTGAGGGTGTTGCCGGCGGTGTTCCGGTGCCCCTTCCGAAGCCCACAAATGATGCATCTAAAGTTATCAAAGATCACCCCGGTCCAGGCGGCAATGTTGCCCAAGAGCCAGTTCCTGATCCTGAACCCGATTTTCGGGTAGCAGAAGAGCCAGAACCTGGGCCAGATCCCTTCACTCAACCCGCAGAATCGCCCGACCCAGGTGGCGAACCCCCTGGACCCAATGTTGAGCTTTCGCCGGATGATGTCAAAGATGGCGTTGCCCTGGATCACACCGGCCCTGGCGGCAATGTGGCCAAGCCCATTGATCCCAATGATCCGCCACCACCTCCCGATATGAGCGGCCAGAGCGAGCTTTCTCCCGATGACGTAAAGATGGATGATAATTTACAGCCTGCTCCAGATTACGAAGCCATGTCTGTAAACGAGCAATCTGTGGTGGATATCATTAGCAAAGCTATCTCTGACGAAGAATACCGCACTACGCTGTTCGAAGATGCAAGAACCGCGTTTACTGGATATGCCGTAACTGATGAGGATCAAACGGCTCTTGGTGAGATGACAAAGGAGTCATTTGACTTTTTTGCAGCCGAAGTTGAGAAGCGATTTGGTGAGGCTGCAGTTGGCGTTCCCGAAGGTGCGCAGCAAAAATTATTGCAGCATGTCGTTCACGCTGTCTGGCGAGATCTCAATCCTGGCGGGCTGGCATACATCTTGGCCTACAAAATCCCTCAGAAGCATTTATAAAAACAAAGACTCTTTAGGAAGATATCTATGAACGAGTTAGAAATCACTCAACCTGAAGAAAACCTGGAATCTACAGAGGCTGTTGAATCTGCAGAAGCTGCCGAAGAGCAGGCTCTGCAAGATGCCACCCACGAACCCGGCGCTCGCATCGAAGAGACGCAAACGTTTGAGCAGGCTGAGGCAGTTGAAACTGCTTTGGTTGAAGCGGTTGAAAATGCGGATATGGATGCGGTTGGGGAATTGCCGGTTCCGCTACCTCAGCCAGCTATGGAAGATGATGGCGAAGGCGGTCGTCAGAATGTTGCCATAGATCCAACACCTATTTGGAATACCCCTGATCTCAGTCCCGGCGTTGATGGAAATATCGTGCATGGGATTGCTGAAACGAACGACCCCCCGGACCCCAAGGGCCCCAATCTTGAAGCAGGCCTCAGCCCAGGGATTGATAGTAATGTTGCTGAGACACCCGATGACCCGAAACCCCCAGGACCAAATACTGAACTTACGCCTGATGATGTCAAAAAGCAGGGATCCGATCCTGGGCTTAGCCCAGGGGTCGATGGTAATGTTGCCCAAAACCACGAGCCCGGCGCCCCCTCATCGGGCCCAAATGTTGAAGGGCAAGAAAGTGTGTAAAGTTGATAATTGGAGCTGATCATGGAAGAACTACAAGATACACCACGTGAGGAAATACCCGAAGAAACCGAAGTTGCCGAAACCGACCGAACTGAAACCGAAGGCACTGATGCCGCCGAGGCAGTTGAAAATGAAGAAAGAGTCGAAGAACGCACTCTCGAAGAAGCAACCCACGAACCAGGTGTCCGCGTAGAAGAGGCTCAGGGTTTCGAACAAGCTGAGGCTGTTGAGAGCGAATTAAAAAATGCAGTCGAATCAGCGCCAGTAGAAGATTTACCTGTCCCATCCACCGACCCCAAAGACTTACCTCAAGGCAGCGGCACATTGGAAATCGACGAATCATATCCAGATGAACCACAAGAAGCTACAGGAACACCCGAAGTTTGGGATGATAGGGCAGAGGAAAGCGGAGCAACATACGGCGCCAAACCGGGAGTGCCCGAGGGCGATAGCGGATGGTTGGGAACAGGTGGCGATGATCCTGTCCTGGCAGAACCCACCCCAAAAGATGTGATCGAGGTGCCAGATGGCGTTGATATCAAACCTGGTAGTGAAGATGATGGCACTGTTGGCCGGGATGATCATCCTATTGAAGAAGAACCAGAACTGAGTACTTCGCCTGGAGAAACCGAAGAGCGTGAATACTATGTCGATGCAAGGGGGGTAATACGCAGTGAAGATCAATTGGCCCTTGATCATCCTGGCCCTGGTGGACTTAGCCCAGGGTTTGATGGCAATGTTGGTGAAGACCCCCAACCTGGCGGCACGCCCCCGACGCCGGATGTAGGTGAAGATGAGAGTGAAGGAGAGTCACCCCCGAAAGAGGATGATGCGGGAGATGGTGTACGAGAAACCGAAAGCGAAGACGGGTTGCCCGCTCATGATGTATCTGAAAGCGGGAGAGACGCGCAAACAGAAGGTGAATTGCCAGGGGATAGTAAGCTGGAGTCAAAACCTGAAGAAGGTGTGTTGCCTGCTACCGATGGAGAGGAACAGGGAATTGGGGAAGAGGGTGTGAGAGAAGATGATGAAGTTGATGAGCCTCCCGATTGGTACTTGCACGAAGATAAGGATGGCAACATCACCGTTGTAGATAAGAATGGCAATCCGGTGGACAGCCCTCCAATCGTGTACAAATATCAAGGGAAAACCTATGTCGCTTACCCTGGCGACGAACCTGCAATTGCAGAGGATGGCACTGTCAATGATCCCAGTAAGCTGATTGAGCTTCCCAATTACAAAAAGCTGATTAAAGACATGTATTTGCATGAGGACAAAGATGGCACCATAACCGTGGTGGATGGGGATGGTAAGCCCGTGAGCAGCCCCCCAATCGTATTTACTTACCAGGGAAAAACCTACGTTACCTATGGTGATAGCCCCAT
>CAYQQX010000041.1:0-26228 GCA_964419495.1 uncultured Anaerolineales bacterium | reverse complement strand
CGCCTATCAAAGACATGT
The DNA here is from genome assembly GCA_964419495.1 of uncultured Anaerolineales bacterium. Classification (GTDB taxonomy): domain Bacteria; phylum Chloroflexota; class Anaerolineae; order Anaerolineales; family UBA11858; genus NIOZ-UU35. Next base: position 26,210 of record CAYQQX010000041.1, on the reverse strand, counting down.
ACCTGCATGAAGACAAGGATGGCAATGTCACCGTGGTGGGTAAGGATGGTAAACCGGTAGATAGTCCACCCATTGTGTTCTCGTACCAGGGAAAATATTATGCTGCTTACCCTGGTGATGAACCCCTCAATCCGGATGGCACTATCAAAGACCCCAGTAAGCTTGTCGAATTGCCTAACTACAAACCGCCTGGTTGGGGAATAAAGACCACCTAATAATTCAATAGTAATAACTAGAAAGGTGTTTCATGATGAGCGAAAAAAGTTTTACTAAACTCTCTAAAGTTCGCAGTTTTTTACCATTCCTGGCGATTTTGATCTTAGTTTTGGGGATCATGGCCTGCAATTTAACCAACCTGACCAGGGAAGAGCCTTACCAAGAGCCGGCTCCTGGTGATGAAGAACCATACCAGGGGGAACCTCCTGAAGGAGAGCCACCTCATAAGGAAGGTGACCCCGAACATGAAGGCGAACCTCCCAAAGGGGAAGAACATACTGACGAAGTACGGATTGAATTCGAAGCCGAGCGTACGCACCTGGCTCCAGGTGAATGTACGCTGCTTTTCTGGCACGTTGAGGGTGGAGGCTTTGACGTTTTCCTTAATGGGGAGCCGGTTGAGCGTGTGGGGGAACGCGAAATTTGCCTGGATGAGCCAGAAGTGTTCGTCCTTGCTGTAGATATGGGCGGTGAAATGGAAGAACGAGTTATTGAGATCTTCACAGAAGGTGAACCTGGCGAAGGCCACCCCCCTGAAGATCAGCCACCAGAAGGTGAGCCTCCCAAAGGACATGAGCCTGAAGAACCACCCCCAGGTGAACCTGAAATGAGCGACGAAGAAGCCATCAAACAGGCTCTGCTGGATGAACTCGGCTGGAGCGAAGCCGAACTGCAATTCGATATCGCCAAGATGGATGACCGCTTTGCCGAGGGTGGAGTTAGCCGGGGCGGCGAGTTGGGGGGCGCCATGTGGCTTGCGGCGAAGGATCACAGCGGGGGTTGGGTGATTGTCCACCACGGGCAGGATTTACCCCCCTGTGGCGAAGTGGACGCCTACAACATTCCTCCCGATTGGGTCCCATACTGCTGGGATGAAGCATCTGGCACTTCTATCGAGCGGTAAGGGTTACTCTACGAACCTGCTCGAAAATTCTCTGGATAGACTGGTAAATTTCGGGCAGATTCTAAATACCAATGTTACTTTTTTCATCCTTTGGTGACTAATGGATTGAGACGCACAAGATCAATGTTATTTTTAAGGAGAGCTCAATGGACGAACTTGAGATCACTCAACCCGAAGAAAATACTGAAAGTGCCGAAGTCGGAGAGACAACCGAACGCACCGAAGAGCAAACTCTGCAAGATGCTACTCACGAACCTGGTGCACGTGTTGAGGAGACCCAAGATTTTGCCCTTGCAGAATCCGTCGAAGAGGCTCTGAGGGAAGCGATGGACCCTGCTGAAGAAGTCGCCGGAGTTTCCCCGGTACCGCTCCCCAAACCTGCTGGTGAAGTTGAAGACGATCTTCCCGCTCCCTCTACTGACCCGAAAGATCTACCCCAAGGCAGCGGCACGTTGGAACCAGATGAATCTTATCCAGAAGAACCGCAGGAAGCAATCGGGACGCCCGAGGTCTGGGATGATATGGTAGAAGAAGGGAGTGGAACATACGGTGCCAATCCAGGAGTGCCGGAGGGCGACAGCGGCTGGTTGGGGACAGGCGATGATGATAATGTATTGGCAGAACCCACTCCTGTCGATGTGATCGAAGTTCCAGATGGCGTTGAGATCAAGCCCGTCGGTGAAGATGACGGAACGGTTGGCCGGGACGATCATCCTGTAAATGAAGACCTTGACGACCTGGAGTATGAACCTGGCCCTGTACAGCAGCCTCCGGATTGGGATCACGGCCCTCCAGGCCCGACGGCTGAACTGAAGGAATCCGGCCCTGCCGGAGTAGCTGAAGTACCACAGAACGTCGAGTTCAAACCCGCGGGTGAAGATGACGGCACAGTTGACCGAGATGATCATCCTATCGAAAAAGACCCTGATCTCAGCCCTGCACCTGGAGAGCCCAAAGAGGATGAATATTATGTCGATGCAAGAGGCGTAATCCGCAGCGAGGGTGAAGGTGCGGAGGACGGAGATAAACACAGTATCAGCGACAAAGATGATGATCCGGAGCCACTGCCCTTGGAGCCACCAGACCCCGATCCGGCGTAGGGAAAAAATACGATTAGGTAACAGTCACTTTCATGCCGAAGTGACTGTTACCTCCTTGAGAAAGTATAAAGGAGGAGTTTTGTTGCAATGTATACTAAAATCCCCGCTCAGAGTCTCAAGAAAACGATTTGTTATTACTACCTGCTAGCCTATTGCCCACCGGCGGAGGTCAGCGAGTTGAAAAAGATTGCCCAGCCACTACGTGAAGATATGACTAAACTGGCTGGGATGGAGATGACTGACTACTTCAAAAAAGCAGCCCCTGAAGTCAGTCACCACATCATCGCCTTTCACCAGAACACCCGTGATCCAGATGGAGAGTGGGTTGAAGAATTGACCGGCAGGATTTCTGTTGCGGATGAGAATCCTGAAAATGCACAGGCCTTCCAGGAGATGCTCGGATTGGTGTCCCGACTGCCCCAGCGGGCCAAGCCCGAAAATCGCTTGCACCACCGCCGAGGTTGCCAATTCTGTGCTGCCCCCTGCTATTACGGTTATTTCAGCCTGGTTTCTGAGCCGAACTTCGCCAATTTTAAAGGGTACCTAGAAGATGAGTTGGAGAATCCTACAGAGTATAAGAAGCCGGTCATGGCGGTGAAATCTTTCGCGCTCACGCATATCGTGGGTGTCCTGGGAGCACCTGATGGAGTGATCCACATCCACCACGAACACCTGGCTAACCTGGCCTATTGCCTGCTTGCGCTGGCGACAGCTAAATCCCGCCTACCCGTTCCTGAAAAACAACTCAAACTTTTCCAGCAGGCCAACCAATACTTCAGCCAATGAGAATGCCAGGATTAAAGCACTTAATATGTGATTCACTCTGACCAATTGTTACTTCCATGGTAGAACTAACGACTAAAGAAATAGAGAACAACCTGAAGTCGTGACCCATAGCGTTCGAAAAATCCTTCAGGCGAAGAAATCAAGAGAGAACAATCAATCATGTATGGAGTAAGACGATGGACGAAATGGAGATCACACAACCCGAAGAGATCATAGAAGTATCTGAATCAACAGAGGCGCCAGCGGTAAAAGAACAAACCCTGGAAGAGGCCACCTTTGAAGCTGACGCTCATGTTGAACAGAGCGGGAACTATGAGCAATCCGAGGCTGTCGAGACTGCTATGACGGATGTAATTGACAGTATTATTGAAGAACCAGCCCAGGAATCTGTGGAAACGCCAAGAATGACCCAGGAGGTCGATCCTGTCACCGGGCAATCGAAACCCGGCGACGGCGGCGGTTCTGAAGAGAGCGGTGCTGAAGAAGAGGCCTTGGTCGTAGACCAAGACCAAAGCGAAATGGAAGCCCCAGTTGGATCTGCGGTTGATGAATCTGAACAACAACCCATTGGTGATTCGGAAGCAGACATCGCCAGCGATGCAATAGAGGCGCGGCGGGAGGGGGAAGAATACGACGACACGGCAGTGACAGCTGTCACCGGTGATGAAAAGCCTGGAACGCAGACCGTCGAAGTGAATGAGCCCACTGGGATTGTCGAAGATGTGGGTGTAGATGTCGGACAGATCGAACAGCCGCAAATTGAGCGACAACTCCCCGAGGAGGAGATCCTTGCAGACGGTATGGATAAGCAGGGTCTGATGCCAGGAGCACAATCCGGAAAAGGTGCAGGTCCTCCCGGCGGCAAAGGCACCTCCGGTGGCGGTCTACCAGTCGGCCAGTCTGGAGCGGGTTCGGTAGGACAGGACAAATTGGAGTATGATCCCGATTGGGATGATGGTTCTAGTGATAGAGAGAAGGATCTGCAGTGCGCCGGAGACCCTGATTGTGATGGCGTCAATACCGGTGTTAAAGAGGGCAATAAGGAATGGAAGATCAACCCTGAAACCAATCGTTGGGAAGCGCATGTAAAACTTAAAAAGGCCTTAACCATTGATGGCGACACCCCCATGCCTTACACCGGCTCGACCTATGGCGGCGAGCCCACGGATCTTTCCCATAAGCCTCCAGCTGGCCCGGACGAGTGCGGTTTTCTGCGAATGCTCGCTGGTGGAGAGATGGATGCCAAATCCTACTACGGTTATGGCTCCAGCGGCTCAACCACCTTCGGCGCTGACGGCGGCGGTGATGAAGATGACTCGGCCCATTTCCACGGCGGCTTGAGCGGTGGGGACCGCGTGTCGCCGTCCCCTGACCCGGATGATTGGGACTACTATACCCCCAACGTACTGGCAGAGGCCCTAGCGAAAATTCAAAACAAAGAATAAGTTTAGTCCATAGTAATAACTAGGTAGTGTTGACATTTCAAATGCCTACAGGCAAATAATGCCAATTGGATGAATATCATTTCCAGAGAGCAGTCGCCAATTGTCAACACGGCCTAGAAAGGTGTTGACCTATTCGATAAGTCAACACCTTTTTTATGTTACTTTCCTGTTTTCATCAGCGACTAATGGAATGATAGAGCAAATCAAGGCTACCTTTGTAAGGAGAACAACATGGACGAACTGGAGATCACTCAACCCGAAGAAAATCTGGAAAGCACCGAAGGCACAGAGCGCGTTGAACAACAAGCCCTTGAAGATGCAACCCATGAGCCTGGCGCGCGTGTTGAGCAAACGGGAGATTATGAGCAAGCTGAAGCTGTTGAAAACGCTCTGACAGAAGCGGTGGAAACCACAGAACAACCTGGTGCAACTCTTGGAACCCAACCAGAATCTGTAGCCAAACCGGATGAACCAAAATCACAGGCTGGTGATCCCCTTACTGGCAAAGGCTATGGTCAGCAGAGCCAAAATTCAAACGAGGGTACAGAATCGAAAGAACCAGTAATAGCTGATGCTGGTGCTCCGAGTGGGAATTTTGAAACTCAAGCACAAACTGAAGGCGTTGCACCCGAGCAAGCTGTCGAACAGCAAGCTGGGGATAACGGCGTAGATCCTGGTCAGATTGATGGTAACGACCCAGTTTATCAATTGGATGACCAGGAACCGGACGTGGGTGGTGCTATTGAAGAAGGTGTAAATGAACCAATAGAAGGAACCAGTCAAGTTGACCCCCAGCGCATTGATGGCACTCAACTGCCCGAAGAACTACTTATCCCTGGCGCTAAGGGCAAAGGTGGGGGAACCAAGAAACCTGGCTCCGTTCCAAAGTCAGGTGGCGGATCGCCAGTAGGTGGCCCTGGCGCTGGCTCAAAAGGTAACAGCAGCGGATTCCATGATCATGACAGCACAGAAGGTCGTTACTTATTCATGCAGATGATCTTCAGTGGAAATCACGGCTACGTGATGGAAAAAGATGGCAAAGGTGTTTGGGCCTTCGAGGAAGATGGATTCCATTACTATGAGGATTATGAAATTGTGAACCAAACCGGCCAAACCTTTGATGGTGATACTGGCATGCCCTACACTGGTTCCCATGGTGGTGGTGAAAATCCAGATCCTGATGAACCCGTAGGTGGGATTGATCGAGAGGCAGGCGCCTTCTTCCCCGTATATGGCAAAGGTGGTGGCAGTGATAGCAGTGGCAGTACCCCTGGCGACAAAGACGGTGACGATGATTCTGGAAAATTCTTGGCCGATGGCGAACTCAGCGGTGATGATGATGGCACGCTCGACCCCGGTGACCTGGACTACAACGAAGCCGATCAGGCCAATACAGAATTGAAGAGCGATATCAAAGAACAGTTGGAGTAGAAATAATTTTTGTAGAAACGTAGCCCTGCCCTGATCCCCAAAGGGGAAGCCGAAGGGATGCTACGTCTCTACAATATTTTCCCCACAGTCGCAATTACATACCCATCTTCGTTGAGATATCTTTGAGCGGCTTTTTGGACTCCCTCGCGCCTGACTCCGTTGATCCGGGCGATGGCTGCCTCGAAGGGTTCGATCTGATGCAGCAATCCTTCTATCCCAAAGATCCCTGCAACCGATAAGTTAGTCTCAAAGCGCCGCGCCAAGGTTCCGGCATAGTTCCCTTTGGCTGCAATTAGTTCTTTCTCAGTGATGCTGTTCTCTCGGATGTCCACCCACTCATCGAGGATGGCATCCTGAACAACAGTCAGATTTTCAGCAGCACAAACTGCATAGACGGCTAGATATCCGCAGTCCTCATAAACCGACGATACAGCATTTACGTTGTACACCACCCCCAAGTCCTCGCGCAGACGTTGATATAAACGCCCGCTGGCGCCCATGCCCAAAACCAGCTCGATGATTTTGATTGCCGATCGGTCGGGATCACTCAGTCCCACAGTTGGAACACCCAGCAGTATATATGTGCGTTTGGTTTCACGCTCAAGATGTGCTCCTGAGGGTGTATTTCTGACTGGCATTTCTAAAGTATCAGGGGTTTGCTCAGGTCCGGAGCGGAATTGGTTGAAAGCGCTCTGGGCCAAAGATTGGGCTTCATTGGGTTGCACATCGCCACAAATTACCAGGATGGCGTTACCGCTTACAAAGCGCTGCTGATAGAAGTCGCGCACATCCTCAATCGCTAAGTCCCGAACTCCTTCCACTGTGCCGATAACTGGAGTTCGCAAGGGTGAGTTTGGCCACAAATTCTGCGTGAAAAGATCGTAGAGCACGCTGCTCTGGTCGCGGCTGCCCTCTAATTCTCCCAGAACTACGAGCTTCTCGTTGAGAAAAGCTTCTTGAGAAAACTTAGGGAACAAGCATATCTCCGCTAACAGATCCAACGCCAAAGGGAGGTCATCGGCCAGTATAACGGTGTGCAGCGAGATGTATTCACGCGTAGTATGGGCATTGATCTCTCCCCCACGGGCTTCGATACTGTTAAATATCTCTTGGGATGTGCGCCGCTGGGTCCCCTGAAAGAGCATGTGCTCCAGCATATGCGCCAGGCCTGGATGTTCACCATCATAACGGCTGCCCGCACGCGCAAAAAAACGGCACGCTACTGTACGCGTTCCCGGCCGGTGGATGGTGATTACTTGTAAACTACTATTTAGAGTAGATTGCTGCCAATTCATAAACGCAATGGCGCAGAGAAGCAGAGACGCAAAGATTGCCCTAAAATATTCTGCGCCTTCGCGTCTTTGCGTTATTTCTTTTAGAGTAATCCTGATTTGCTGATGCGTTCATCCAGGTCGGTCAGCCACTCTTCCAGGTTTTCGGGTTCCATCTCTTTGAGTGCAGCGATCTCTGCGGGGGAGAGCTGAAAGCCTGCTCTTTGCAGCGTTGCCTCAGGGGATGCAAAGAAATTATTGCGAAAATCTTCATCACCCACCAGGCGAGCAATCACTTCCTGAAGGCGCTCGCTGACAGACTCTTTTTTCTTAGGCAACGTCGCCATAGCCAGGTTGCGCAGCCGGATAGCGAAGTTCGGGTCGGGCGCTGCCTGGCTGGCAGCCTTCAACTTTTGCACGGTTTCGCCCAGGTCGCCCAGCTCGGAAGCATCAATCTGCTCACCGTCGAAAATGCGATTTGTGAGATCAGCCAACTCATTTGCCAACTTTTGTTCGTCTTTTTTCTTAGCCATAATTCATCCTATACCATTAGTCGTTGGCTAACTAGAAAAGGTAACCTCAGCATCGAATTCAGCGACTTTGCCTTTACAGGCCTCGATGGCACGATAGAAACGCAATTTTGCTGCTCCCAATTTGATGCCTAAACGGTCGGCGACATCCTGGAAAGGCAGCCCTTCGGCCAGGCGCAGAAGAATGATCTCGCGCTGGCTCTCTGGCAATGCTCGCAGCGCTTGCTGTAAAAGCAGTTGGTCAGCTGCATTCCCCAGGGGATTCTCTCCAGGAGTCTGGCTGGCCTTTTCAAGATTGACCTGCTCGACTTGCCGCTCGCGCTTGCGGTAAAAATCGGCTACGCGACGTTTGACGATGCGGTACAGCCAAGTGGAGAAGGACGAGCCGCCGCGAAAACTCCCTATGGAACGCGCCACAGAAATGAATATCTCCTGGGTGACATCTTCGACGTCAGACTCTGGTACCAGGGCACAGACGCGCCGATAAACTTTGGTGAGGTAGTGATCGTAGATTTCACCAAAGGCAGCCTGATTACCCTCTTGGGCGGCTTCGATGAGTTTAGCTTCGTGTTCAGGTGTCCAGGTCACGCGTAATCCTAAAGATAATTAGTGGGAATTTTATAGGCCAGAATATGAGCCAACCCGCCGGGGTTGAGATCGCGCCAGACTGCTGTGACCACTTCTTCCATGACGCGCACATTCTCGGGTTCGAAGGGCACGATATAGGGAGTCCCAAACATCGATTTGCTGATTCGTGATTCGACTTCGTTGGCGAAGAAATCGAAAGAATCTGGCTTCATCTCGTGAAGGGCACTGCGTTCTTCGTCGGTGATATCGAAGCCAGCGATTGCAGCCGCGGTGCCCTCGAAAAGTTGGGCGCGATAATCTTCATCCGTCAGTGCTTTGGAGATAATCTCAACAACAGCTTCATCAGACATGATTGGGGCCTCCTTTTTGGCGGAACAATGCTTGCTAATTTGATTATAAACGATGATTGCATTTAAACTTGCTTTCTCTGAAAGAAAGGCCAGAGCAGCACTATGGCTATCAATAGGGTTATGCCGGTCATGATCGTCAACCCCCAGCTTTGACCGACTGTGCGCATCAAGAATCCCCAGAAGGAATTGCTAATCAGGCAAAACGCCGCAAAGATGGCTACAGCCGTCCAGGCAAAAGACAGCACGCCAAAGACGGTGAAAATCTTTTCTTCTTTGTCAAAAGATTCTCCGCCGAAAAGTTTATTCCACAGATCTTTGCGGACGAAATGAAGCGCACGCTGTCGCAGCATGGGAATCTCCAGCCAGTCCATCAAGATGAAATAACCGTCCAATTGCAAAAGCGGGTTGAGATTGACGAAAGATAGCAAGATGCACAGCAGGGCAAATTGATATAACAATCGAGAACCAATTGGAGAGGGGATCACGAAGATAAGCAAACTGCTCAATGCCCCCAGGAAGAAACCCGAATAAGACCCGGCCCAAGTTGCCAGGATGCGCGGGCGGCGCGGCTCCATCCAGATATCGCTGGTATCTACGAAGAAGGCTGGCATGCCCAGGTAGATCATGAACCCAGCCCGGCGCACTTCTCTGCCATAGTGCTTACAGGTAAATGCATGGGCAGACTCGTGCAGCAGAATGGCAAAAAACTGGGCGATATACAGACCTGCCAACCCAGAGGCTAAACCAACGCTGTTGTTACCCAAGATGGAATGTGTCCCTCGCCAGGCGTGATAACCAAAAGCAGCCAATCCAGTCAAAGTGATTACCAGGAACAGGATCTGCACAGGTCGGGAGAAAACCAAAAAGACGCCCGCTTTATAAAGCTTGGTAAGGGTATTGTCGATGCCGCGGACAGAGAACATCTTTTGTAGGAATGTTCGCACCAGCCAGCTTCGCAGGCGCTGAATTCGATTCTGACCCAAAGCCTGGGCGGTGTTAGCAAACAGATTGCTTCTTGGTTCTGCCAAAAAACCCTTGGCATCTAATTGCCCTAACAAGGACAACAACCCCTCAACGGCCAACGATTTATAGCGCACAAAATAGGCCACCGCCAGATCACGGATAGAGTGCTGGCCGTCCATCAAATTCCACAGGTAAACTTGCTCCTCGCTCAGGCGTAAATAGCTTCCTGCGCGTGTATTCTTGAGAATGTAGTATTCTTCGCCCCCCACGGTGTGCAGCTGCTTTAAGGCCCAACCTAGCCGACGAGAAGGTTTGCGTTGGGTGTAATCTCCCGCTTGCTTGGTTGCACTCCATACCCCCGCGGCGGCCTGACGGACGAGCACCATGGTTTCATCTCCAACCTGCGCCCAAATGTTTGACGTGCGTTGTGTGGTGTGCGAAGTGCCTCGGATTTCGTGCCATAAATCTGTGCGTGGCCTTATGATCAGGGTTTCATCGTTTACTTCGTTCCAGATATCGCTTGCCTGTCGTCCACTAATAAGTAGCGTTTCTTTTTCTAAATCCCCCCACATACCCCCCGGTCGTTCTCCTAAATTCAGCCAGAGGTTGAAATCCCCACGCCAGGGTATTGCAATTGTTTCAATCTGCTGCCAAACTCCCCCACTGGCATTCTTGGTTGGTAAAGTTGACCAAATGCCCGCACTCATTGGCTTTTATCGAGTTTAAAGGTAATGGGGTGTTCCCCAAAGATGATTATGTCACCATCTTCGAGGGGCTGCGGTTCAGAGATCAATTGACCGTTGACCATAGTCCCATTGGCGCTGTCCAAATCGATCAGGACAAGGCCATCTTCCTGACGGGTGATCTCCGCATGGGGGCGCGAAACTGCCCGGTCGTTCAAGCAGATATCCCAGCCCTGGCCGCGCCCAACGGTGCTTTTTTCTTTTGTGAGTTTGAAGCGAGTACCCTCATGGGTTTCTAGAAAAGATTGAAGGTCAGATTCTGGGACCACTAGTGTGGAACTAGGCTCATCTTCAAGGGCTGCTGCCCAGGCAAAACGGAGTAAAACGGGTCCGATTTGGAGTTGATCGCCATGTTTGAGCGGGCGCGTGTCTCCGAGCAATTTCCCATTAATCATCGTCCCGTTGAAGCTGCCTAAATCCGAAACCAAATACGTATCCCCATCAAAATGGATTTCGGTGTGCTGCCGGGAGACGCGCTCATCCAGCAATACGATATCACAGTCACGCCCCCGCCCAATGACGGCCAACTCATTGGTCAGTGTTAGCTCGTGCCGTTGACCCTCGGGAAACTGCCATGTGATGCGTGCTTCCGTCATCCGTCTTCGGTCCTCAGTCCAGATAAGGGGTTTCCAAGGGTTCGGGCTGTGGTTTACACACGCCGCAGTAGACGGTGTCGGCTACGACCAGTGACTTGAGCACTTTCTTGCTCTCGCTGGGGTACACGCTGACGATGTAGTTCATGGTCTGGGTGTGACTCTTGCAGACTGCGCGGCCGCAGAAGCGGCAGACGGCCTGGGCGGGTTGATCACAATGCCAACAATTCATGGGGATTGCTCCTGGCGGGATTGAGACCCTAAGTATCTCTCTGAAACTAGCTTAGGCCGGTCTATTGACCGAGCCGGCTAAAACTTTACGGAAACCCTTAAGGTCTGGATTATTTGTATATTTGCTCTTCAGTATAGAGCAAGCTTGGCTTTTGGTCAAATAAATTTGGTCAAACAAAAACACCGCCATTTTGGCGGTGTAATGAGTAACCGCAGATAAACGCGGATAGACGCTGATAGTTTAATTCATCCGTGTTTATCTGTGTCTCCACTGAAAATACTACCACCCCCATATATTCCGGCGGGAAACTCTCTTGGTGGCTTTTTTCAGTAGAGACATCTGTGTTCATCTGTGGTTTGATTTTTCAAGATCCAATAGATATTGCTTGCGCCACAGGCCGCCGCCGTAACCGGTCAGGCTGCCATCGGAGCCGATCACCCGGTGGCAAGGGATGATGATGGCGATGCGGTTATCGCCGTTGGCGCGAGCAACAGCCCGAACTGCTTTTGGGTTGCCAATGCGTTCGGCCTGTTCTTTGTAGGAGCGAGTCCCACCATAGGGGATTTCACCCAGCGCACCCCAGACCCTTTTTTGAAAGACGGTGCCAGGAACGACAAGTGAGACGTTGAACTCTTGGAGACTCCCATCGAAGTATGCCTCGATTTCTTGGTTCAAGAGATCAAAGTGTTCGTTATTCCCAGGTATGAATTCGGCTTTGAGCGACTTTTTCAAGCGCTCGATCTGGGTTTCTATCATGCGGCGGTCGATGAATTCCAGTAAACATATGCCTTCGTCGGTAGCACCCGCCAGCATGGGGCCTAAAGGCGTCAGGATCCTTGTAGTGGTGATGATATTCTGTTGTGAACTCTTGTTAGGGGAGAATCCGGTGGTCTTCTTGAAGGAATCGGTGAAGCCGCTCAAGGAGTCGTAACCAGTTTCGAAAGCTGTATCGATGACTTTTTCACCATATTTGATACGCCCATGGGCATCGGAGATTCGCAACATGCGCAGATAGGCCTGGAAAGTCATGCCGTGATTTTTCTTGAACCAACGGCGTAAACGTGCTGGGTCGATGCCGCGTTCTCGTAAATCCTGATCTTTGAGCCTAAGTTCGGGATGGACTTCGATTTCGTCCATCAGTGGTTTGAGCCACTGTGGATATTCGCCTTGCTGACCTAAGGGATGGCATATCTTGCAGGGTCGGTAGCCGTGCAGCAATGCCTCGTGAGTGGAGGGGTAGAATTCCACATTCTGTTTCTTAGGTTTGCGAGCTGTGCAGGTGGGGCGGCAAAAGATGCCCGTAGTCTTTACACCGACAAAGAAAATGCCTTCATATGTGCTGTCTTTTTCCAGTAGGGCTGTATACATGGTGTCAGTAGCAGGTAGGGATTGCATCATAGGTTTTGTACTCCTGTTATTGTTTTCAGCCATACTTTAATCCATGAATTCAGATCGTGAAACCGAAAAATTGACACATAATCCATATTCCGATTAGAAGTTTAGCTTTTCAAAAAAGCTAAACTTCTTTTTGGAAAAGGGGATTCAGACCCATTCCACTTCTTCAACGGTAAGATCACCGCCTGCATCGCCAGTATTGACTGTGCCTGCAGGTTCGACCATCAAGATGTGGCACTCCTCTTCAGCAATGGGTTTATGCTCAACGCCTTTGGGCACTACCAGCATCTCCCCTTCTTTGAGCGTCGCGACACCATCTCGAAAAGCAATCTGCATCTCGCCCCGGATGACGACAAAAACTTCATCGGTCTCGGGGTGGCTGTGCCAGACGAACTCGCCCAGTATCTTAGCGATCTTGAAGTGATAATCATTCAACTGAGCGATGATCTTGGGTGACCAGTGTTCGTTGAATTTAGTGAACTTGTCTTGAAAATTAATGGTTTGGTGATCCATTTCTGACCTCTTGAAACTACTCTAATAACAAGAAAAAGTACTTAATGTTTACCACAAAGACTCGAAGGCACAAAGTGAATTCGTTATTTTTCTTCGATTCTTCGTGCCTCGCCAGCGGCGTGTTTTGCATGTGGTGAAACCAAAGAAAACTCCAAGATGTGAAGTATCACATAATTGACGCATCACGGGAGGCAACTGTTGAAGATTGCCAGGCAGACTTCGTCTATCGTGCCTGGATCATCAACTTGGAGCCAGGGCAATTCTGCCAAGGGAGGGGTACCCGCACCATAGGAACAGATGGTGATCTTACGAGTTTGGGCTACTTTTTCTAACTTGGCGAACACCGTGTTGAATATTTCACCGCCGAAAGGATTGAAGATGAAGAACACCGTACCCTGAGAATAATCCACATCTCGGGCATCGGCGTTGATGAATTTGGCTCCGGTCAACCCCAGGGATGCCGCGCGCTGAACAGCATACGCATAAAAAGCTGGTTCGAACTCTACACCGATGCAAGCAATGCCTGCCAAAAGATGCAAGAGCATAACGACTTTTCCCAATCCCGAGCCCAGATCGTAGAATACATCACCCCGTGAGAATTGAACCTGGTCATATAATTCCAGAATCACGCTGATGGGCGTAGGCTCATAGCGCACCATACCATAATCGCGTTCCACGGTTGGCTCTGGGTGCGGCAGAGGGATTAGAACTCCCTCGATCAGACTGTCCAGGTTTTCATATCCGTAATGGGGTTGGCTGTGGTCCTCGGGCTTGTAATTGGTGAAAGGAGTCAACAAATCACGCAAATGCTCGCCTTTGACCCCAGCAAGAATTTCATTGCGTAAACCCTGAAATAGGGAATTGTTGAAGGCCAAAATACGATCACCCAGTTGCTCTGCACTTTCATATAGTTCAGTCAATTGCGTGTCAGTATCTCGTAATGAATAAAGGTCTTCGATGATGGCGATGAAATTCAAAGCCTCTTTACGGGCGTTGAATTGCGACTCTTCAAAGAGAGCCTGGTTATCTTTCAAAGTGTCCAGGTCAGCTTTGAGATTGTGGAGTTTCATGAACTTTGCAGGTTCGAATCTATTACCATAACCTATTGCGCACTGCCCAGCCTATTATGATCACTGCTAGAATCAAGAATACTCCTACAAGCAGTGGAAACACACTTTGTGAATCGTTTTTATCCTCAATAGTTGTGGAAAGAGTCACACTTGGGGTTCGAGTTGCAACATCTTCGATAAGTGTTGAAGTTGGCGTCTTTGTGATCGTTGGGGTTGTGGTAGGAGGTGCAGGTGTTGGCGTGACCGTAGCTGGCGGTGTAACAAGCAGGAGTAACTGCTGACCAGTGCGGATAATGGAATCGGCAGTCAACCCATTCCAGGCCATTAATTCAGCCAGACTGACTTCATACTGATCCGCGATCCAGGTGAGAGATTCTCCGCTTTGGACCGTATGATAGTAATTACCATCATCAGCTGGGGTGAGTTTTTCGAGGGCTGTGAGGGGAGGTGGCGAGGGGGTTAGCGTTATGTCTCCGGGGTCAATCAATAATATTTGCCCGATTTGTAAAGGCCAATCTGCTCGCAGCCCGTTCAAGGCTAGAATGGTATCTACTGTCACCTGATACGCGTCGGCGATCTTGATCAACACCTGGTAAGGCTGCACTTCATGGACGATCTTTCCTTCGGCATCGGGAGCCGCTAACTGAACCATTCCTGCTGGTGTGGGTGTAGCATATCCTTCTGTATTAACGGAGGGGATGAATAATTTCTGGCCAATGATCAGGCCATTTTCTCGAGAGAGATTATTCCAAACTTCGATATCATCGATCGTGATTTGGTAAGCGATAGCAATCGACCAGAAAGATTGTCCTGATTGCACCACGTGATAAATTTTGCCATCCTCGTCGGGGGTGGCAATCTTCACTGGGATGATGATCTGCGAAACCGGAGGGTTCACATTGGTTCCGGTACCAGATTCATCAACACCAGAGTAGTATTCGCCGCAAGCTTGGCCCGAAATATATGCAGCCTGTAAAATGTAGTAATAGCGCCCATCAGGAGCTTGGGCTACACCAGCACCGACATGGCAGTAAGCCGGGTTGACGGCAGGCCGCATATGGTCGGGGTCGGCCCAGACCTGCATAATGCGGTCGATAGTCATGTTGCCCACAGCGAAATTCTCTGTCGCCCAAACCGAAGCGTCGCCTCCATAACCAGCTGCAGCGATGCGGCCGCGCACATCCCCAATATGCCAGGATAAATTGTTGGCTGCCATGGTCTCAGCGGTAACCTGCGCAACGGCATTAATGATGGGATCTTCGATTAAGGCAGGCAAGCCATTGGAGACGCGCAAGGTGTTCATAGCCAGGATCAACTCGTTGGGCGATACTGCGGTGGCTGGGCTCTCTTCTTTGTCTTCACCTTTTGCCTGGTAAACGGGTGCTGACAGAAACCAAAAGAGGAGCACGACAAGCAGGGATATGGTTACAAAGTATTTTCGAGAACTTCTCGACATATGTTGATTCTAGCACGATATGGTTGTGTGCCGCTCAACAAGATTATGTGGTTTAAAAGATAGTTATAACCTTGATGACCGTCAAAGAAAACTGATGTTACCTATTTTGTTTTATACTTGAATGGGGTGATTGAGGAATTTGATATTGACAACTAGATAGCCTTGGGTGAAGATATCTGTAACAAATAGCAAAGAAGCCCTCACAAATATCAGAATAAAAAAATTGAAACACCTGAGTCGACCGTACGCGATGTGCTCATACCCAATATGGATGGACAGGAGTTACCTCGCTTACCCAGATATTCGCCGCTTGTCTTGGAACCGTTAGATAAGATTCTGACTGATGAAAAAACGTATTTGTTTAGCAGTTATGACGATGGGATTCAGCGGATTGGTTGCTCAGATACTCCTTTTAAGGGAGTTTCTGATCATTTTTTCTGGTAACGAGTTTTCCATCGGGGTCATTCTGGCCAACTGGCTCATTCTCGAGGCTTGCGGATCTTTCTTGGGAGAATGGTTGAGAGATTCAAAAATAAGCTAGAAACATTTACCCTTATCACTCTACTTTTCTCCATCTCTTTACTCATAGCCATTTTCCTGATACGCATCCTGAAAGGAATGATGGGCATTTCCATTGGTGAAAGTATCGGTTTCTTACCCATGTTTTATTCATCATTATTATTACTTTTACCGGTTAGTGTCCTTCACGGCGCATTGTTTACTTTCAGCTGCCAAATTTATTCCATGTATTCCGTCCAGGATGCATCTTCTGCCAGCAAGGTTTATGCCTATGAGACAGTAGGCACGGTTATCGGCGGAATTGCCTGCACCTATCTTATCATTCCCTATCTTGATACATTTCAGGCATCCTCAGGGCTAGCGGTATTGAATTCGATAGCATGCCTTGCCTTACTTGCGCCTCATTGGAAAACTGGACGATATCAAAAAATAACCCTGACGACCACGAGTGTCATTACCATTTTTTTTATGGTTTTGACCAGTCAGGCGCACATACTGCATTCTTATTCAATCACAGCGCAATGGAAAAACCAGGATGTCGTTCATTACCAAAATTCCCAGTATGGCAATATTTGTGTCATCGAAAATGAAGGCCAATTCATTTTTTTCCAGGATGGTGTTGCAAATATCATAACGCCCATCCCAGATATACCATTTGTGGAAGAATTTGTTCATCTTCCACTTCTTGCTCATCCTGAACCTAAGCAACTCCTGATCCTAAGTGGTGGCTCAGGCGGTGTAATTAATGAGGTGCTAAAACATCCATCGATAGAAACCATAGAATACGCAGAATTAGACCCATTGATCATTGACCTGATCAGGAAATTTCCCACACCGCTGACTGAATCCGAATTGAACGATAGCAGAGTAAAAATAAAACATGTTGATGGCCGTTTGCTGCTTAATCGAACCCCGAACAAATATGATTTGATTTTTATTGGGGTTACGGAGCCGTCTAATTTGCAGACAAACAGATTCTATACAAAAGAGTTCTTTTCTTTAGCAAGAGAAAGACTGAACGAACGTGGCATTCTAGTCCTCGGATTATCCGGATCTTTATCTTATGCAACTGAAGAATTGAAAAACCTAAATAGTAGTACCTTCTATACTTTGAAAAGCGTATTTCCTCATATTCGAGTAATTCCTGGCTATGGTACCAATCTCTTCCTCTTATCCGATTCTCAGGAAGTTTTAACCCTTGATAAGAATCTGCTGGTAGAAAGATTGACCCAGCGGAACATCAAGACAGATGTGATGCTTCCCTGGCATATTGAGCAAACGCTTCATCAGGGGTGGCAGGGCTGGTTCCATAATTATATTGAAGGGAGTAGTCAGAAGATTAATTCTGATTTCAATCCCATAGGCGTCTTCTACAGCGTCTCTCATTGGAATGCGCTGTTTGCACCTTCCATCCGCTCGCTATTTAAGGTATTTGAGAGGTTAAGATTAGGGACGATTGTTCTATTATTCGTGATCTCTCTTCTTCTTTATTTCATAGTTCTATCAAAAAGGAAACGATCCTTACACGGGGGCATACCCCTGGCTATCTTCACCACAGGTTTTGCCGGAATGATATTTGACCTGATGTTAATCTTCACATTTCAATCAATATATGGACATGTATTTTCATGGATTGGGCTTCTTGTAGCAGCTTTTATGGCAGGTGCAGCTTGCGGAGCTTTGCTGGTAGCAGTCATTATGGATCGGATAAAGGATTGCTATAAATTCTTCGCAAGAATCGAACTGGCTATCATCACTTTTTCTATGGGGTGTCTTTTAATTGTTTTTATTCCGAATGCAATTCTTGGGGGTCCGGACGGCTTCTTCTTGTTCCGATCCCTATTCTTAGTGATTTCATTTATCAGCGGATTGTTAATAGGTTCCCAATTTCCGCTGGCAAACAAGCTGCTTCTAAGCGATGACACAAGTTTAACCAAAACAGCTGGGACCCTTTATTCCGCTGACCTGCTGGGTGGGTGGTTTGGAGGCGTACTAGGAGCTGTTGTGCTTTTACCTGTTCTTGGCCTTGTCGGTACTTGCATCACAGTAGGGTTGCTGAAATTGACAAGCTATATTGTCATAAACACCCAACCCAGGCCGTACCTTCGAGGAGGATAAAATGAATACTCATCCTGAAAAAAAAATAACCCGGCGAGATTTTCTGAAAATCACAGCCGGAGTATGTATCCAATTAGGGTTGCCTTCACTTTTCCTTTGTTCCTGTGATTCAGAACTTTCTCCCACAAGTACAACGACACCATTTCCTACGTCAACGACGACACCACCTCCTACAAGAACAACGAAACCAGCTGATGCAACAGATCAAAAGCACCTAGGTTTTGAACCGGCTTATCTGAAACTTCACAAAACAGGGGAGCTAAGAAATCGAGCTGAAAAACTCTGGGCGATTATGGAGAGTTGCCAGCTCTGTCCGAGAGAATGTGGTGTCAATCGTCTGGAAGGAATGAGCGGATTCTGTCAATCCCCTGGCTCAACCCTTGTTGTTGCATCATTTCATCCGCATTTTGGTGAAGAAAAGCCCCTTGTCGGGACTGGCGGCTCAGGGACAATCTTTATTACCCACTGTGGTTTAAGGTGCGCGTTTTGTCAGAACTGGGAGATTGCTCAGCTTGGCATGGGCTCGGAATGTGTCCTTGAAGATCTCGCCGCGATGATGCTGCGGCTTCAGGAAATCGGTTGTCACAACATCAACTTTGTGACCCCAACGCATTATTCTGCGCCTATCCTGAAAGCGCTTGTAATCGCTGCAGAGAATGGGCTGCGGTTGCCTATCGTCTACAACACCAGCGGCTGGGAGCGTCTTGAGATTCTCGAAGTTCTTGATGGAATCGTTGATATTTACCTGCCTGATTTCAAGTACTGGGATAGTGACATGTCTGCGAAATATTCATCTGGCGCAGAGAGGTATCCTGAATTGACAAAAGCAGCCATCCTTGAGATGCACCGTCAAGTCGGTGTGGCAAAACCCCAAAAAGATGGGGTTATGCAAAGAGGATTGATGATTCGGCATTTAGTCATGCCGAATAACGTAGCTGGTTCAGAAAGAATTATGGAGTGGATTGGGGAGAATTTGCCCAAAGATACCTATGTCAATATTATGGCGCAGTATACCCCTTACTGGAAGGCATATGATTATCCGGAGATATCAAGGAGAATAACGAGCGAAGAATATGTCAAGGTTGTAGAAAAAGCCCAAGAAGTGGGGCTTACCAATCTAGATATCCAGGGATACTGGTGGATATCAGATTAGGTGCCGTTTTGACAGGAATTGTAAATTATGTGACTATCCAATTGTCAAACCATTGCATGCTAGGGAAGGTGGGAAGTGGGGTGGAATAATTGGTTACTGTTCCTCAAGATTCGTTGCACTCGTCTTCCTACCCCTCAGCGGACACTGATCCCCCGCCGACGCCATAGGCCAGGCGTACAAAGCAAGGTCGAGTCAAAGGGCGCTAAAACCCGCTCCGCTCAAGATGCTTTTCCTTATCCATAATTCGGGTTACAGTAGGAAATAGGCTGTGTTGTGATCTCGAAAGGGGACTTGGGGCGAACCTTTGGATCGCCTTATGAGCAACCACTGACCACAAGAAGAAACCCAGACGAATGCTGGGCTTCTTCTTGTGACAGCAGAAGGACTCGAACTGGAATTGGTTGACCAGGGCTAAATCGCAGGCAATTTGTTTGCCTGTGATGTCAGCGGTCTTCCTTTGCGATTCCTTGGGGAAAGATGATCGGTGAACCAGTTCTGGGGTGAGAAACGATATCGACAGGGATGTTGTAGGCTAGACTGATATTCTCTGGACTGAGTACTTCTTCAGGAGTACCTACACATTGAAGTTTTCCATCAACGATCAGGGCAACCTGGTCGGCGACGAAGGAAACCAGGTTCAGGTCGTGGAGCGCCATCATCACGGTGAGTTGTTTCTCCCGGGTCAATTGCCTGATCAGGGAAAGCAAACTGGTTTGGTGTTGCAAATCGAGGTGATTGGTGGGTTCGTCCAATAATAAAACCGACGTTGACTGCGCTAGGGCACGCGCTAACAAAACCCGCTGCTGCTCACCCCCCGATAACTTGGATATCGATCTGTGAACGAAATCTAAGAGATTGGTTTGCTCCAGGGCCAATTGAACGGCATCGCGATCATACTGACATGCGCGCCCTAACCAGCCCATGTGGGCTGTTCTTCCCATCATGACGGCTTGTTCAACGGTAAAGGCGCCGCCCAAATTCCGTGCTTGTGGGACAACTGACAATATCCGGGCGCGTTCCCCTGTTGGGATGTCAGAGATTTTATGACCATCGACCGAAATTTGCCCTGATTTGGGAGATATCAATCCGCTCACGGCGCGAACCAGGGTGGTTTTCCCCGCACCGTTGGGACCGATCAGCGCCAAAATTTGGCCAGGGTTGACCTCGAAAGAGATATCCTGGATGGCGATATTCTGGCCATAGGCCACGGATAGGTTGCTGATTTTCAACATCGTTACCAAAAGACCTCGCGTTTTGCCCGGCGCAGTATCCACAAAAAGAAGGGTGCTCCAGCCAAGGCGGTGACAATTCCCACAGGCAGTGTTGTTGGAGCCAGCAGAATGCGCGCCAGCATGTCTGCAACCAGCAGCGAGCATGCTCCCAACAATATCGAGATTGGTACAAGCCGTCTGTAATCTGGCCCCCAGATGATGCGTACGATGTGGGGAACAATCAGACCTATAAAGCCGATGACGCCCGAAAAAGCGACGGCCACCGCCGTGGTAAGTGAGGCCGCAATAATGATAAAGATCTTATAGCGGTCAACATTCAAGCCCATTTGCCGAGCTTCATCTTCCCCAAACTGCAGCACATTCAAACTATGACCTGAGACCGAAAGCAATCCCATACCAACGGCCATATACGGCAGCGCAGCCAGTACCGGGTTCCAACCAGCCATGGGGGAGCCACCCAACAGAAAAGCGATGGCGCGGTAGATTTGATCGTCCGAGGTCAGCATTAGGTAAGAAGTGATCGCCGAGGCAAAGGCGCCCACGGCTACGCCCGCCAGGATCAGCGTAGTCAACGGTACCAAGCCATTGACCCTGGCCAGGTTGTAGACGATCAGCACCGTCAGAATGGCGCCAATAAATGCGGCAATGGGAATCAAGTAATAACCTGCTAGTTCGGTGGGCCAGTTGAGCACCATGGCCAAAACTGCTCCCAATCCTGCCCCAGATGCCACGCCTATTAAGTAGGGATCAGACAGAGGATTTCGGAACAGGCCCTGATATGCCGCGCCGCTGCTGGCCAAAGCCGCACCTGTCATGGCCACAAGGACCGTGTGCGGCAAGCGTACGGCCATGATGATTGCCACAGAAGAATCGGGCCAATTGGGATTCAGGCTGATCCAGGGCAGTTGATCTGCAATAATTCGCATGATTGTGCCAGGGGATATGAATACAGCTCCCAGTGCGATAGAAAAGATTAGCGCGGTGAGCAGGAGCAGTGAGTTGAATAGAAATGGGTGCTTGCGAAACATAGGCATGATGCAGGGCGCGGGGGTGCCAGAGAGCAGGGCAGAAAATATCGCCCTTGCTCCCTGGCACACTTGTCCATTTACTTAAAAACGTCAGGATGCAAAATTTTTGCAGTTTCTTCCAGGGCGTCGACCAGCCTAGGTCCTGGGACGCTCATCATGTTGGGGTCAATGGGATAGATGGCGTTATTTTGTACGGCTGTAATCACATCCCAGCCGGGGCGTGCGGAGACTTCCTCTACGGTGATTCCGTAGATAGCGTCAGCCAGCAGGATTACTTGCGGGTTTACGGAGATCAATTCCTCGGCACTGATCTGGGTGTATTCACCTTCCAGCGCTGACGCAGCATTGGAGCCGCCTGCCATAGTGATGATATAGTCGATGAAGGTGCCCGAACCCGTGGTCCAGGGGTTGGACGGATCGGTGGCATCCAGCTCATAGAACACCGAGGGCGCGTAGGAGATTGGTGCAACTGCTTCTTGTACTGCCTTGACGCGCGCATCCAGATCGGCAATTAGGGTTTCGGTTTCGGCTTCGTGACCGGTGATAGCACCTAATGTTTCCAAATTGGCATACAAACCTTCAAAATCTGCGGGGTTGGCTTGCCAATACACTTGCAGCCCCAGATCAACGAGTGCCAGGATCTGCTCTTCGGCAACGATTTGTGCAGCAACGACCAGGTCCGGTTCCAGGGCCAAAATGGTCTCGGTGGGCAGTTCGCCCCACATGCTGCCGACGCTGGGAACTTCTAAGGCTTCTTCAGGGAAAAGCGAGAAATCATCGCGGCCGACAACCTGATCCCCAGCCCCAATGGCAAACAAGATTTCTGTCATGGAGGGGGAGAGGGATACAATGGCCTGGGGATATTCTGTGAATTCAAGGGTATTGCCCATGTCATCAGTAAAGGACATAGGCTCAGCTTCAACTGGAGCCTTGGCTTCTTCTGCGGGAGCGGCTTCTTCTTCCATTACTTCAGGCTCAGCTTCTGCTGCCGGGGCAGGGTCTTCAGTACTTGTCTCAGGCGCTGCGGGTTGGCAGGCTGTGAATAGCAGTGTCAAAGCCAATATTAGTGTGACGAGTAAATTTCTGCGAAACATTACATTTTCTCCTTATGATAGTTTTTTCATGTTGTTACACAATCACTCGGCCCTTCGACTATGAGCCTGAAACTTTCTGAGCGGAGCTTATGCGAAGTCGAAGAATGTTTCAGGCTCTCCGCTCAGGGTGCTGTGTAATATGTTAATCAAAAATCCCTGCCGCTTGGACAGGGATGGTGGGGTTTTTACTTTGGTTCGTTAATGATATTCCCACCTCCTTACCTCGAGGTATGTGGAAATCACAATCTTGGCGGGCGGCCTGGCTCTGATCAGTGAACAGTTGTCAGTGGACAGTGATCAGTGATTATTCTCAACTGATTACTGTTTACTGGTTACTGTTTACTGGCCATAACAGTTGCGGGACAGCGCCGGACTTGCTTAACATATCAAGCTCACCGGCTTCGCCTCGGTTAGATTTTGTCTTACCGAACCTTCCCATCTGGGGGGTCAGGTACCAAGATCGGATTATTGAATTGATAAAGTGCTATCTGGTGGGGATTCTATCACAACTCGAATTCCCCAGCTTCGTTTTATGTAAGGATTTTTCCCTGAATAATGTCAGGAGATTTCCTCAAATATTTTTCCAGGATTGAGAATGCCATGAGGGTCAAGGGTATGTTTTATGCTCTGCATCACTTCAAGGCTGCTGCCATGCTCCAGGTCCATGAACTTGCGCTTACCGAGGCCGATGCCGTGCTCCCCTGTGGCAGTGCCTCCCATAGATATTGCCGCTTCGACAATCGCGGCATGAACCGCAGCAGCGAAGGCGTAGCTTTCAGCGTCATTGGGTGTGTAGGGGATCAATGGGTGTAGGTTGCCGTCTGCAGCGTGGCCGGTCAGATAACCGTGCAGATTGTTTTTGGCCAGTTCATCGCTTGCTACGGCCACCAGTCGCGGATAATCAGAAACCGCCACGGCCACATCGCCAACCAGAAAAGCTCGATTAGGGTTGAGGCGCACAATGGTTTCATACAGCTGGTGACGGGCGCGCCAGAGATCATTTCGAGCTGTTCGTCCCAATCCTGGGCGAAACGTAGTGCAGCCTTCTTCTAAACAGATGCTTTCGATCACGGCTAACTCTTCTTTTAACCCAGTCTGTGTAGCACTGTGGAACTCCATTAACAAAGTTGGGCCCTCTGGACAAGAGAATTCACCCGATGTGTTCAGAGAGTCCACAGTGTTTGGGCCGAGGAATTCCAACGCCGCAGGTGTGATGCCGCTGCCTGAGATGGTCGATACCGCCCGCGTGGCATCTTCCACCGAAGCGAAGGCTGCAATTGCAGCACTGAATTTCTCGGGCAGGGGTGCCAGGCGCAGTGTGGCCTGGGTAATGACCCCCAGGGTTCCTTCAGAACCGATAAATAAATGAACGAGGTCATACCCTGAGGAGGATTTTGGCGAGCGTGCTCCAGTGTGAATGATTTCCCCCGAAGCCAGGACAACCTCCAGGCGCAGGACGTTATCCTTGGTTGCGCCATAAAGAGGCGTGCGTGTTCCGGCGGCATTATTGGCGATCATCCCACCGATGCTGGCATTGGCGCCCGGGTCTGGGGCGAAGAATAAGCCATGCCGTCCCAGGGTCTGATTCATGTCTTTGTACAACACCCCCGCCTGAACATCGACCTGAAAATCCAGGTCACGGATGTCAAGAATTTTGTTCATGCGCTGCATATCCAAGACGATGCCGCCATGGATGGGGATGGGGTTGCCCTCAAGGCTGCTACCCGCGCCCCAGGCGGTGAGTGGAATGCGATGTTGATTGGCGTATTTCAGCAGCGCACTGACCTCTTGGGTATCCCCCGGCCAAACCACGACCGCAGGTCGATGAGGCGCATGAAACGATTGGTCTTGAGCATGCTGATCGAGGTCAGCAGATTTGACGGAGATGTGTTCCTCGTCCACTATTGCTGTCAGGTCACGCAGGGCAATGGGGGTGAGTTGTTGAAAGTTTTGTGTCATGAGAGTGATATTATAATCTCCGATTTCCCCATTTCCCCCGTAAGCAAAAGACCCGCTGAAGGTTGAATGGCAAATTTCACCATTCAAATTACCTAAGTTTCGCCCATGAGCATGTTGCCTTTACTTTGGGCGAAACTTAGGTAATTATAAACGTGATCCAGGTTTAAGAAATGTTATTCGCATTGAATATCTTGATATGTGGGTGACTAAAAGATCACCGCACTTGGAACCTATACCCAAAACCGCGTTCATTGTGTAAGTACTGCGGATTCTCAGGATCTGGTTCGATCTTCTGGCGCAGGTGCCAGATATATCGCCGTACATGTCCGACTTCTCCGGCATATTGAGGCCCCCAAACTTCACGTACCAACTCTTCGGGTGAGACAACATTCCCTGTTTGCTGCATTAGTATGACCAGTAATTTGAATTCCGTTGGGGTCAGACCAATGCGTTCATCCCCTCTCCAAAATTGACGGGTACGCAAATCCACGCGCAGATTGCCCTGCTCGAGGTGGGTTTCTGTCTCCGGTACCTGGTGTGTGCCTCGCGAGAGTACTGCCTGGATACGGGCAGCTAACTGGGCAAAAGAAAAAGGCTTGGTGACATAATCGTCGGCCCCGAGAGAAAAGCCGCGTAACACGTCAGGCTCATCATCACGGGCAGTTAGCATGATCACCGGTAAGCCGCTGACCTCGCGGATACCTTGCAAGGTCTCCCAGCCATCTTTCAGCGGCATGGTCACATCAAGGATCACCAGGTCGGGTTGATGATTGAACAGGGTTCGGATACCTTCCTTCCCATTGTTAGCAACCCTGACCACATACCCCTGGTTTTCCAAGTATGCTCCCAATAAGTCAGTCAAGTTGAGATCGTCATCGATGATCAGCAACTCAGGCATCCTCAGGCACCTCATCGGTTATCGGTATCGACAATGTGAAGGCTGTCCCTGGTGTTTCAGGCTGATCGTGGATGGGCGATTTCAGCCGGATGCGCCCGCCCTGGGCTTTGGTCAACGCTTTGGCAAAATACAATCCTAGCCCCCATCCCTTGGTCTCAATACGGTCGCCCCGCTCAAGGCGGTGAAATCGTTCGAAAATTTGTTCCTGCATCTCGGTTGGAATTCCGCTGCCATAATCGCTGACTGTGATGTCAACATTGCCATTGACCTGCTGCACCGACAATTCTATGGGCGCTTGGGGGGCAGAATATTTGACGGCATTATTCAAGAGGTTTCCTACAATTCTTTCAAGGTAGGTCTCATCGGCCCAAACGGGTGGTAGATCATCTGGAACCTGCCAGGCCACCTGGCGCTCATCACATTCACACACCAACTCAACTGTTCTTCGCAGCATTGGCAGCACTGCCACAGGCCCAGGCGTGAGCGCCAATTTTCCAGCTTCCAAACGGGAAACATCCAGAATTTTCTGTACTAGATCAGTAAGTTGCTGACTCTCGCGAGCCATCACTCCTAAGGAGGCGTGCAAAAATAACTTCCCATTTTGAGACGGCTGAACTAATCGG
>CAYQQX010000040.1:0-31526 GCA_964419495.1 uncultured Anaerolineales bacterium | reverse complement strand
GATTCTTCCAGACCATTTCAAAAATGGGATCTTATTTTTGCACACCTCCTTAGATTGCACCTGCGCGGTATAATCCAACCAGCCGGGGGGCTATATACCCTGGCATTTAATTGAACTTTACGGAGCAAATATGCCAGATGAAAACACACTAACAACTTCTTTGAAAAATTGGCACTCGATTGAGGCCAAAGATGCTCTTGATCAGCTAAAAGTTGACTCCGCAAAGGGTTTGTCAACGGAAGATGCTCAAAACCGCCTGGACGAGTATGGTCCCAACCAACTTAAAGAGGCGCCTCCCACTACCATATGGCAAATGCTTTGGGAGCAGTTCCGTGATTTCGTAGTTATGCTGCTCATTGTAGCAGCTGTGATTTCTGCGTTATTGGGAGAATGGGTCGAGGCGACGGCCATCATGGCCATTGTTGTACTGAATGCCGCCTTAGGCGTTTTTCAGAACCGGCGTGCAGAACAAGAATTGGCCGCGCTGCGCCAGTTGGCCGCTCCAGAGGCAGATGTCTTGCGGGATGGACATCGCCTCAGTATCCCTGGCCGAGAGCTTGTGCCCGGAGATATTGTTTTCCTGGAGGCTGGGAACTACATCCCTGCAGATATTAGGCTAATTGAAACGGCCAACCTCCGGGTTGATGAGGCCCCCCTGACGGGAGAATCAGTTCCCGTGAAAAAGGATGCTCTCCCTGTATTTCCTGCCAATACCCCTACGGCCGATCGCGAAAATACCGCTTTTATGGGGACTGTGGTTACTTATGGCCGCGGACAGGGTGTTGTTGTGGGTACAGGAATGTCAACGCAGATTGGTAAGATTGCTGAGCTATTGCAATCTGTGGAACAGGAGCAAACCCCTTTGCAAAAACGCCTCGATCAGCTTGGCCGGACTTTGGGTTGGGCTGCTCTGGCGGTTTGTGGATTGGTTTTCGTCCTGGGCTGGTTGCGCGGAACCGACCCTTTGGAGATGTTTATCATCGCGGTAAGTTTGGCGATTGCTGCCGTCCCTGAGGGCTTGCCCGCCGTGGTGACCATTAGTCTAGCTCTTGGCATGCGTGAGATGATCAAGCGCAACGCCCTCATCCGGCGTCTTTCTTCGGTGGAAACGCTTGGTTCTGCGACAGTGATCTGCTCTGACAAAACTGGCACCCTCACCCAAAATGAAATGACCGTCACCCGCGTGGCGGCAGATGGTGAATTCATTGAAGTCACTGGAAGTGGATACAGTCTGGATGGCAAATTCAAAGAAGATGGCAATTCTATTCAATTAACCGATTACCCCGCCATTCTGACCACCCTATGGATCGGGGCATTGAACAACGATGCCGTGCTTGAAACTGAACGACTGAGTACCGATGAACTGGTATATCGCGTGGTAGGCGACCCAACCGAAGGTGCTTTGCTGGTAGCAGCTGCAAAAGCCGGTGCTATGCCAATCCTGTTGAATGAAGCTTATCCGCGTATTCAGGAAGTCCCTTTTGATTCTGAGCGCAAGCGCATGGTGACCATCCACACTGTACGCGATCCACAGCCAGAAGATATTTCCCCATTTTATGATGCCGAACAGCGCGAATGGTATATCGTTGCTGAGAAAGGCGCACCTGATGTCGTGCTTCAACAA
The DNA here is from genome assembly GCA_964419495.1 of uncultured Anaerolineales bacterium. GTDB lineage: Bacteria > Chloroflexota > Anaerolineae > Anaerolineales > UBA11858 > NIOZ-UU35. Next base: position 29,902 of record CAYQQX010000040.1, on the reverse strand, counting down.
TGCACTCATTACCAGAACCGCGAAGATAAAGCTGTGCCTTTAGATGACGAACAACGCCGCCGTATTATGGCCGCCAACGATTCGATGACACAGGACGCCTTACGCGTTTTAGGTGTGGCCTATCGCGTTTCTCATAATTTGGACTCTGACCATGACGGCGAATTCATGGATGATGGCATTGAAGATGATCTGATCTTCGTGGGTTTGATCGGCATGATCGACCCTGCTCGACCAGAAGTGCCCCCTGCCTTGGCAAAAGCTTCCCATGCAGGTATCCGTACAGTGATGATCACTGGTGACTATCCTAATACAGCAAGAGCAATCGCCAAGGACATTGGGTTGCTCGAAGAAGGTCATGGCGTGCTCACCGGGGTGGAATTAGATCAGATCAGCGACGAAATTTTGCAGGAGAAAGTTGAGCATACCGATGTGTTTGCGCGCGTTTCCCCTCAGCACAAGATGCGCGTGGTGCAGGCCCTAAGATCTAATGGTCAAGTAGTCGCCATGACCGGTGATGGTGTCAATGATGCCCCATCGATCAAACAGGCCGATATCGGTGTGGCTATGGGTATCACCGGGACTGACGTGACCAAAGAGACCGCAGATATGGTGCTAACCGACGATAACTACGCCAGCATCGTTTCTGCTGTAGAGCAGGGCCGCGTGATCTACAGCAATATTCGAAAGTTTGTCTATTACCTGCTCTCTTGTAACCTTGCCGAGATTGCGATTATCTTTATTGCAACCTTGATGGGATTACCATCTCCGTTAACTGCGATTCAACTATTATGGCTCAACTTAATCACTGATGGCGCCCCTGCTCTGGCATTAGGTGTGGAGAAAGGCGACCCCGATATCATGGACCGCCACCCGCGACCACCCAAAGAGCCGATCATCAATCGTACAATGCAAATTGGCATCATTGTGCAAACCATTGCCATTGCGGCCATTACTCTGACAGCGTATCTGGTCGGTTTAAATCTGTTCTCAGAGCAGCATGAAATTGCCATGTCCATGGCTTTTGTAGCGCTTTCATTCTCTGAACTGCTGCGAGCCTTCACTGCGCGTTCGGAGTATATCCCCATTTTGAAAGTGGGTTTGTTCAACAACCGTGCTATGAATTGGGCAGTGGTTTCTTCTTTGCTCTTACTTTTGGCCGTGGTATATGTCCCCTTCTTGCAGCCAGTTTTCAACACCGCACCATTGACCTGGAGCCATTGGCAGTATTTGCTGCCCTTGCTCTTTGTCCCAGCACTGGCAGCTGAAGGAACCAAAGTTTTCCTCTCCAGAAGAAAAACAATACAATTGGTTTAATTGCTCTTTATTCATAATATAAAACTGCCTCACATTGTCGTGTACATGTGGGGCAGTTTCTATTACTCAGCCAAAAACTCGTCTTCACTAATAAACTGCCCCCCTTTAATCTGTCGGTCTAATAGCTTCTTGTTGCGATCGAAAGTCATCTCGACTTCAATGGGGCGGTAGCAGCGCTGATTACCGATGATCATTTTGCGGCAGAAGTAAGTGTCTCCTTTATCCTTTTCAGCATAACGGATGCTAAGGTCATTGTTCAGGTTTACACGAGTTTTGATCTTTTCGCCGCAGTGGTCACACTGTATGTAAAGCCAGTACGCCGATGCATCACCAGAGCGAGATGAACTAAAAAAGTCATTGATTTTTTTGAAAAATCCCATGATTATCTCTCCAAGATATTGTTTTATACTGAGTTGGAGGACAAGAATCTGTTGACGAAAGCCTTCCCAGCGGCGCGATGAGCAGAATATTGCCTGCCAGGCCAACAATGCCCCAACCAATCACCCAGGCTAATTCAAAACTAAAAGGCAGTACAGCCAGGCCTACCAGGTAGCCAATGCCTCCAGCAATAGGCCAGGCAATCAGGTTTGCAAAAATCCACCAACCGGCGCCCTTATATTTTTGTAGGCTGATGTATTGGAGTAGGCCAATCAGTAATCCAGCAACGACCCAGCCTCCCCAGGGGCCACCGAAGTTAAAGGCCATCCATCCCAATGTAGATGCCACCGGCCACCAGGCGCCAACCTCTCTATAGTTGTGCAGAACAAACCATTGTGCTAAGCCAAGGGCTGCACCATAGCCTGCCCAATTACCAAACCCCTCTAGGCCCAAATCGAACATGCCAAACAAGCCGCTTGCAATTCCTCCGGCTGCACCGCCAATCAAACCCGCTATACTCCAACTCAGCCAGGGCACCTGAGCATCTGGGTCGATGGTCTTGCCAGCTTTTGCCAGAATCTTCGGCACCGTATAGGCGATTACCGCGCTGACTACAGCTTTGAGAATATCGCCAAAATCCATAGGTCTCTCCTTTGGCGTAAACTGCCTGCTGATTAAGCGAATATTACATACTCTTTTAAAAATTTCTCCACGGTCGAGAAGAAATGTTCAATGGTCTCTGCTTTGCGGAAGCCGTGCCCTTCTCCGGCGTAGAGATGATATTCGTGTGGTACATTTTTACGCCGAAGCGCCTCGACGATGGCATCGGACTGAGCTTGGGGAACAACCATATCATCCTCGCCCTGGAAGACGATAATGGGGTCCTGAATTTTGTCTGCGAAGAAAATTGGCGAGCGTTCACGGTAGATATCAGCTGCTTCGGGCAATGAGCCCAGGAGTGAATCCGAGTAACGTTCTTCAAATTTGTGAGTATCGGCGACCAGGGTGAATTGGTTGGCAACCCCATACATGCACACTCCTGCCTTGAACACTCCCGGATAATCTTCTAAGGCTTTGAGCACCGTAAAACCCCCTGCGCTGCCGCCCATGATCACAAGCCGGTCCTGATCGACAAGACCTTGGGCGGCCAAATGACGCACGCCGCTGACGGCATCCTCGACATCGTAAATGCCCCAACTGCTTCTGAGTTTATCGCGATAAGCGCGCCCGTACCCAGTGCTGCCGCGGTAATTTACCTGAAGAACAGCGTAGCCGCGTGTGGTAAAGAACTGCACATTGGAATAGAAACTCGCTCCGCGCTGACTGGTGGGTCCGCCGTGGATGAGCGTGATCAAAGGTGGACTGCCAATGCCTTCGAACTGATTGCTCTGAGGAACATAAAACAAGCCGTGCACGTCCTCGTCATCCATTCCTTTCCATGTAATCGCTTCGGGAGATGTATAGGTTGATGGAGACAAATCCTCGGATGTAGAACGACGCCAAATACTGGCACCTCCTTCTGCGGAAAATGAAATCACCCGTGAAGGAGTCGAACCACCTGATGCAATAAATGCCAGTTTTTCTTGATTTGGGTTTACTGCGATTTGATCCAGCCAAGTATATTCTTCATCCAGAGCAATTTGCTTGTTTTTCCCGCTGGAAACTTCCACTTCCCAAAGGGTGTTGAAGCCTTTACGGATGCGTGTGTAGAAAATCTTACTGCCATTGGGACTGTATCCATAAGTGCGCATACCCTGCACCCAAGCAGGGATGCCATGTTCAGCTTCATCGTTGGTTAGTTGGCGATGCTCATCTTTCTCTAGATCATATACATAAAGCTGCCACCAACCGCTCTTATCGGAAATATAAGCCAGATATTGACCATCGGGGGAGAACTGTGGCTGGAAAATTGAAGTACTTTCATTCCCTGCTATAGTTGTCGTCTCATGGATACTCATACCTTCAACTTGCAAACGAGCAACTTGTAACGCTGTTCCGTCCCAGGGCATTTGGGGGTGGTTCCATGCAATCCAGGCGATGCGTTCACCATCAGGATGCCAGCAAGGCTGCATGTAGAAATCATCGCCCGAGACAAGTTTTTGCGGCCAGGAATTACCAGCCGCATCAACGATTGCTATCGAATCTTTTCGTTCGTAGGTGTGGACGTAGAGCAAATATTCCCCGTTAGGTGAGATCGCTGGTGATGCAGCTGCCCCAAAAGCAGGCGTAATGGCACGCGCTGTCCCAACCCGAGTAGGTTGCCGATAAATGCGCTTAGATTCCTTCTCAACGAAATACACATCCCCATGCCCAACAGTGAAATCACCGCCCCCATAACCAACGCCCGCGCTGACTGCGAAATCACTGTTCAAGTCGCGTGGAGCACTGCCATCGGGGGGTTGCACAACCAACATGCCTTGCCCGGAGCGACTCTCTCTCCAGACCAGCGTATCGTCATGATCCCAAGCTACGTCGCTGAAACCGATGCCGCGCGATAGTCGTTTTGATGAAATGGGGCTGGGCCACAGTCCAAATTGTTTTCGAAATTTTTGATGAGTCATGGAAATTCCTTAGAAGTTGAAATACTCAAGTTGGTACATTCAAACGTTCTAACTCGCTCATGTATAGGCGGTTTGGTTCAAACGATAAGCGGTGAATCGGTGAAGGCCCTGATTTTGAAATCGCTTCCCGATGCGCTGCCGTGCCATAGCCTTTGTGATTGGCTAATCCATAACTGGGATATTGCGCATCAAGTTCGATCATTAATGCATCGCGGGTGGTTTTTGCAAGAACAGAAGCCGCGGCAATGCTCAGTGAGCGTATATCCCCTTTGACCAAAGATGTCTGTGATAAATCTGAATTAGATAGGAGAATATAATCCAAGAGCAGGTATTCTGGCGAAATTACCAAGGTATCAATAGCACGTTGAGCCGCCAGTTGTGTGGCTGGAACAATGCCTAAAGAGTCGATCTCTTCAGAGGATGTAAATCCCACTCCAAAGCTCAAAGAAACTTTTTGAATAGTTTGGGTCCAGGATTCACGCTTGGTGGCAGTCATTTGTTTGGAATCTCGTACCCCACCTAACTCCCGCGCGATGCGCTCCTCAGGGGGTAGGATCACCGCAGCGGCAGTGACAGGTCCAGCCAGTGCACCGCGTCCGGCTTCGTCAATACCAGCAATCCTTTGTATTCCAATATCCCAAAGTCTCTGCTCCCATATTACGTGTGGTTTGGGAGGTAATAATTTGGGGTTAACCTTGCGAGTCATACAAACCTCGGCGAGCATTTTGGCGAACTGTCCAGATATCCAGCGCAATCTGCAGCGCGTCGCGAACCGGGTTGAGTTTTGTGCCTGCGTAGAAATACCAAGGGATTGGAAGTTCGAGAATGCGATATCCGCGGCGGCGCGCCAGATATAGCAGCTCGATATCAAATGACCAACCGCTAAGGGTCTGGTGGTTGAATAAATCTTTGGCAATGGGAGCTCGAAAGCACTTGAAGCCGCATTGCGTATCATGGATGCCAGGAAGCGCCAGCGTTCGGATCATTAGGTTGACCATACGGCCACCCAAATGACGATATTCCGGTTCGTCATAGCGTACTGCTCCTGGAGCTTCACGTGAGGCAATTGCCAGATCGAAATCACTCAGTTGCGGTGGAATGAAGCGGTTGACCTCTTCGATGGGCATGGAAAGATCGGCGTCACACATGAAGCGGTATTCCCCCTTGGCCATTAGCATGCCCTTTCTTACAGCGGAACCTTTCCCAGGCAGGGGTTCCTGCAATACGGCTAACTCAGGATGTTGATTGGCGAATGACTGAGCGATTTCAAAGGTTTTATCTTGGCTGCCGTTTTCAACTACCACAACTTCGAAGGTATAGGATTGATCACTGAGAAAATTGAAGACCTGCCCTAACGTATTAGGCAGGCGTTCTTCTTCATTATAGGCAGGGATGATGATAGAAAGGAATGGATTTTCCACAATGATTTTTCTATTCAAGGGAGATGGTGCGGCGGCTTAAGTTTGTATTGGAAGCCGTTTTTGAGTTATTGGTGCTCTTGATGGTTTTACTGGCTACGCAGTGGACATGATCAAAAACAAAAAGATCAGCAAGATGATTATTTCTGCGATGACGAATGCACCCAGGATGATCCATTGACGGCGTGAAAAATTGGCTCTTTTTCGCAGAGGGCTGACAGCTTGATCAAAGCCTGAGTCTAAGGATTGAGGTAATGCTCTTCCAGGCTCGGCTTCAGGGATAGCCTCTGCTTCCACAGCTTCACGACCAATTTCGATGGACTGGACTAGCTTGTAGCGACGCTCGCGATCCATAACGGGTGGTGCACCAGAAATTTGAGTGCCAAACCTGTCCAACCCGTCAACCAGCACGACGCGTGTAGAAGGTCGATCTGTGTCAACGTGGGTGCCAGGGTTAGTTAGAACCAAAACACCTTCTGATGATATTTCTGTGAAGCCTTTTTCATGGAGATACGTGTCTACAGCACGAGTCAACAGCATTGTGCGCGTGATTAAATTTGGCTTTGATGGTCTGAACGTGCCGTCGCGTTTATCCATCATTGCCCAAACATTTTCTCGGGCACGAAAGACGCCTTCTTTTGGGCTGTCGTTGAGTATCGTGACTCCCGATGGGCCTACCAAAATGAAGGGGATAGTGATGTCTAGACCCGGGAGAGAGACATTGCGCAGTAATGTGTAAGAGTTATCCAGTGTGCGGTTTAAATAGCGAACAACTTTGTCTTGGGATTTCATCTCATTGGGCCAGCTGAATCCATATTGGAGAATGGCGCGCAAGAGATCAGTAATGGGAAGTTTGCCACCCTGATAAGGGATGGGGGAAAAATCACGTAGGATCATAGCATCGGCTGCCTTTTGAAATGATCAAATATCTGATTTAAGATTATACCAGTGCAAAAGGAGAAACTAAGGGAGTGGTCAGAAAGATGATGTTTCATTAAATCCAACGCAATAAGTGTCATTCTGAACGTAGCGCAGTGAAGAATCCCTGAAACCGAGCGATTAGCAAACAAAGTCAGATACCCGGGATTCCGAGCGGAGAGAGGAATGACAGTGGAGATGTTTTTGTGTACCGAATAGGCTATACAGATAATCACCACTCCCGAAATTAAAAACAGGGTATGCTGTCGTCAGTGGCGCATACCCCGTTGACAATATAAGCGAAATCCTAGAATATGGGAACGCCTTCGAGGGAATCTTTATCTCCCTTTGCATCACCAACTACAACAGACTCACTGCCTTCTTTGCCTGTTAAGTACACTTTCTCAGAAAGTTCAAATTCATTGCCCAGGAGAGCTAATCGTTTTCCCACGAAGAAGCGCGCCCCATCTTTGATGCGATTGATCAGTGTTGCGCGGTCGAGTGTAAGCATATCTGTGAAAACAAAACCTGCTCTTTCGTATGCCCGCACCCATTCGATCTGTCCATCTGCCGCATAATGAACCTCTTCAATGACGCCGTCAAATTTCTTCTGCCTGATCATTAGGTATTCCTCCGTATAAATTGAATGCGCAAAACGTTTTAACCACGTTTTACGCATTTTCTCGAGTCGGGGTGCGGGGACTTGAACCCCGGACCTCTGCGTCCCAAACGCAGCGCGCTCCCTACTGCGCCACACCCCGGCGAACGGGAGTATAATGCCATTCAGCCTTATGCGCAAGGAGTTTTTATGTCTGTCACACTTCAGAAAATTGAAGAAGGAATTTCCACCCTGGTTGTTTCGAGGCCCAAGGTACGCAATGCTTTGGATTGGCAGGCAATGGATGATTTCGCCACGGCAGTCGAGCATGCGCATGGTGATGAGGACTTGCGAGCGCTGATTGTCACCGGAGACGGAGATGTGTTTATTGCCGGCGGCGATCTCAAAGCGCTGCATGGCTCCTCTACCGCAGAGGATGGCTGGCTGCTTACATGCAAAATGACCAATGCGCTGAACCGCCTCGAGGCTTTGCGTTGCCCAGTGATCGCGGCGATCAATGGACCTGCCCGGGGAGGGGGTGGGGAGATTGCTCTGGCATGTGACCTGCGGGTTGTGGCAGAGAATGCAAACCTGGGATTTGTGCAAGTCACCTTGGGCTTGATCCCTGGTTGGGGCGGGGGTCAGAGATTATTGCAATTGGTAGGGTACAGTCGGGCAATGGAATTGCTGCTCACTGGTCGCATCCTTAGTGCACAAGAGATGCTTGAGTATGGATTGGCTAATCAGGTTGCCAAAGCAGGAGAAGCGTATTCAAAGGCTGTAGAACTGGCACGAATAATTGCTGCAAACCCGGCAGAAGCCGTCAGCGCGATCAAGCGCTTGCTGCGAGCTGGGGGCTCAATGCCTCCTGCGACAGCAGCAGCCAGTGAGCAAGCTGAGTTCCCCGCGCTGTGGGCATCCGATGTTCATCAACAGGCGGTGGAGAGTTGGTTCCAACGGCGGAGCGAAAAGTCGCGTGAATGAAACGCATCCCATCCCATTGCTTTATCATACGCATCACAGTCAGGACGCAGATGATTTACCTTTTTGGCTGGATTGGGCACGGCAACAGGGCAGCCCCATTCTTGAATTAGGCTGCGGAACTGGCAGAGTTCTACTACCACTAGCCGAAGTTGGGAATACCCTTTTTGGGCTGGACCACGATGCAGAAATGCTGGATTATTTACGGATGCAAATCCCAGATTTGGTATCAAATAGGATTATATTGATGCGCGGGGATTTTCGCAGGTTCTGTTTGGCCAGTGGTTTTCCGCTTATCTTGATGCCTTGTAATACTTACAGTACCCTCTCTCTTCCTGATCGACCCATTGTTCTGAATCGAGTGCGCATACATCTTGCGAAAAATGGGGTATTTATTATCAGTATGCTCAATCCAAACTTGTTTACACAGATATCAGATACAAGTGATCCTGAGAACGAATCTGTTTTCATTCATCCAGAAACGGGAAATCCAGTTCAGGTGAGTAGTCAATGGAATAGATCGGGTGAAAAGGTGCTTTTCCGCTGGCATTATGATCATTTGTTCCCCGATGGCAGAGTAGAGAGAAATTCAATCTCATCCACACACTTTCTTCAAGATGCAGACGAAATTCTGAAGGAATTCGAAAACGCTGGCTTGAATGTTGCTCACACCTTTGGGGATTTCGAACGTGGGGCGTTTACCCTTGAAGCGCATAACTTAATCATCGTAGCAAAAGGGGAATGATTAGAATCCATCACTCAAATGTCAGGCCCGCCAAAGGCGCGCAGAGCGAGGCGTGAGCCAAGCGAAGAATCTGGAATTCTGATTTCGAGAGACACTTCGGTCGTTCGCTACAGGCACGCTTTCGGCGGCTCCCTCAGTGTGACAATGGGGTATATTTGAGATAAGTTCTGGTAATCGCAAATTTTGCCGGGGATTTTGAATCCCACTAATAGAAACGGAATCAGGGTTTTCTAAAAATCACGGTACTGGCGACTGGAAGTCGCAGCAACGGCTGCGAAACCTGCCTACGCAGGTTGGTTAGTAATCACCGAAGGGCGATTTCGCAGGTATTGGTGCAGTTTCAACTGCCGAGTTATTGACTTTAAGAAAGCCGTGGAAACGAAATTCATTTGTGTTGTATACACATCCCAAAGTTTTTATCCGCATAATCCCAAGAATCCCTGTCCATTTCCCCAGTTTATCGCTTATAAAACACTTACATATCGTTTGTGCTCTTCTAACGTTCCATTTGTATTTCTCTTATACGGACCTTGTATGATTATGACCGTAAATAAAAATTAATACCCTAGTATATAGGAGAAAATAAATGATGACTTTATACGTACCCCCCCGACGACGATCCCGCATGATGCGCTATTACCCTGGTGATCGCATTGCCCGGAATGTTGGAATTCACAGTGATGTGCACGTCCCCGTGGATGTCAAAGACGAACAGGATGCCTTCGTGATTGTCGCCACTCTCCCCGGCTTAGAAGCTGATGATCTGAACATCGAGATCATCGAGAACGTTGTTGATATCAGCGGTGAATTTGAAAAAGACACCGAAGAAGATGACAACTATCTGCGCAGCGAGCGCCCGGCTGGTAATTTCCACCGTCGCTTACGCTTCTCCACTAAACTGGAAGCTGCTAATGCTGAAGCTTCTCTGAAGAATGGTATCTTGAGCCTGCGGGTTCCCAAAGTGGAAGCAGAACGCCCTAAGACCATCAAGGTAAAAACCAAATAATGCGCGGAGGGTGTGTTCATCTCACCCATCCGCCACTCCGGTGCCCGGGCACCGGAGATAGCGCTCCACTGCTTTGCAGTGGAGCGTTTTTATTTTCCAAAATATATCTGCTATGATTGTCAAATTTCGGCTATACTAGGTAGTGTTGACATTTCAGACATTTTCTAGAGAAACGAGAGCGATTCGAAAGCAACTTGTTCAAGAGAGAAATCCCCAAATGTCAACACGGCCTAATAGTAACCACTCGAACAACTGGAGGGTGCGATGTCTGAATTATTGAATCTGAATACGGCTACACTTGATGAGATGGTATCACTGCCTGGGGTTGGGCCAGCAATTGCGGAGCGCATCATTGCAGGGCGACCATTCGAGGAATTAGATGATTTGCAGGCTGTGGAGGGGATTGGCCCAGCATTTGTCGAACGGATTTTTGCACTGGTTACACTGGGGTGGGATATGCCCGCTCCAGAGACTGAACCACTTGAAGAATCAGAACCACCTCTCGAGGAGATATCTGTTCTTGATGAGGACTCAGGTGAGGTTGATGAAGCAATCCCCGATGATGGATTAGCCCCCGAAGATGATTCCGCTGATCCTACCCCTGAGACTGTTGCGCCTGCTGAACCGTCGAGAGCAAAGACAGTCACACGCACGCAGGCATGGGCGATGTCAATTTTAAGCAGCTTCATTGCCTTTGTGCTGGCACTAATCTTGTCCCTAGGGATTTTAGGCGGCATCAACGGCGGCCTGCGCTTTGTCCGCCCCGGACAATTATTTGAGCTTGGCCGTCAGGCAGAAATGCTCGATGAACGGATCCACGTTCTGGCTCAGGAGTTTGAAGATTTGCGTGAACGGCTTTCTCACTTAGACGCTGTCGGTGAGCGAGTTGATCAGCTCGACGAGGAATTCAGTATTGTCCTCGAGCAAACGGAAATTCTGGTTGATGAGATGAATAACTTGCGCTCAGATGCAACAGAATTCCAGTATTTCTTGGATGGGCTGCGCGAATTGTTGAGTGCCATTCAGCCACTTGAGACCCCCTGATACGGTAAAATACCATCAATAAGCTTTGTTGGATTGGAGATAATTATGACTGAATTGGAAAATGAGTTCCCACAGATGGAAGATAATGGCAATGAAGTAAATCATTCTGAAATAGAGATCGGATCCCCCACACCCTATGCAGAAGAGTCAGAAATAACCCAACCGGCTGCGGTAACCGAAGAAGTTCCTGCTGATGCCCTAGAACCAGAGATAGACGCTGAGCTTGAGCCTGATCCTGTAGAAGATGTTGGTGTGGATGAAGCTCCAGTAGATGATGCCCCAAAAGAGGAGAGCAAAATCAGGCGCTTTTTCCGTGCCTTGCTGCGCTGGACATTGGGATTGCTAATCGTGTTTGGAATAGGATTTTTGGCGGCAGTCTATCTGCTCTATCGCCCTGAGTTTCAGACCACGAAGGACCTGAAGAGCCAATTGCAAAGCGAACAACTTGCGGCCAGTGAGCAAGTTGCCGACCTGGAAAGTCAGATTGTTGGTTTAGAAGCGCAGATTGCAGGCCTTGAACCATTGGCTACGGAAAACGCAGAGCTTGTCGCTGTCCAGAATGAATTTGAACTGCATATCGCCATCTTGGATGCGCGCATAGATGTCTCTAATGCCCTTTTGGCCTTAGCTACCGATGATCCCGCCAGGGCACGAGTTTCCTTGGATCGAACGGGAGAATCTTTGGCAAAAGTCTCGAGTCTTTTACCGGAAGATCAGCGAGAAATTGTCACTGCCCTTGAACAGCGTTTGGAGTTGGTGCTCAGCGAAATGGAAGATGATCCCTACGCAGCCCAATCGGATTTGGATGTCCTCGAGAAGAGATTGCTAGAAATGGAAGATGCTTTGTTTGGGGCGCCCTAAAGAAAGAGCGTAACTGAAAACTCCGGAAGTTTCTAAAACTTCCGGAGTTTTTAATTTAAGGCGAAGTGTTCTCAGCTTGTTCAACCCCTCGACGTTCTGAGAATAAGAACCAGTCTGTTACGGTCGAAAAACGATCGGGGGTATCGAATAGGGGGCCGATGCGCACGCCCTTGACTTGAGAGTCAACCCCATAGGTGTACATTGGATAGAAGAGCGGTAGTGCAGGTAGTTCGCCTGCGAAGCGTACCTGGAAGTTGCGATAGAGGCGTGTGCGCTCTTCAGGATCAACAAAGATGCGGGCCTGCTCCAGATATTCGCTGGCCTGGCGGTCATCCCACATAGCGTAGTTTTGCCCACCAGTAATTTGGGTCTGATGCCAGAAAGGATAGGGGTCTGGATCTGGCGAACGGAATAAGTTTAAGTCGACCAGCGCAGCCTGGTAATTGCGCGTTTCGAGATGGTTATTGATTAACTGGTCATATGGCATGGCCTGAAGAGAAACATCCACGCCAAGGGCAGTCCAATTCTGTTGGATGGCTTGGGCCAACGATATGTAGGGTTCACCTTCAGGGTGGATCAGTGTAAAAGATAGGAATACGCCCTCTTCGCTGGCTCGCACAACGCCGCCTTCTGCGGGGATGGTGTAGCCTGCTTCTTTGATCATTCTGAGTGCAGCATCGGGGTTATAGTTGATGCGCGATACACCCTCATAGTATGCCCAGGTGTTGGGGAAGATGGGGCCATCAGCAATGGTGGCCTGACTGTTCAAGATGTGATCTACCATCCATTGGCGGTTAATGCCAGTTAGCAGCGCCCGGCGGATATCGGAATCTTGGAAGAATGGTAGTTCGTTATCACCCAGGTTCAGCAGGATAATCGATAGCTCGGGCAATCTTCCGGTATAAAAGTTCAGGTTGGGTTCTTTGAGCGAGTCATCAAGAATGTCGGATGAGATTTGGCTGATTCCCTGGATCTCACCCATTCGATAGGCTTCCAATGCCGAAGCCTGATCAGGGTAATAGCGGAAAATGATCTGATCAATGAAAGGCCGACCCTGGTAATAGGTATCGAATGCTGTGAGCGCGACCCCAGTGATTTGACCACCCTCGACGATAAGCTGTTCGAAGCGGTAAGGGCCGCTACCGACAGGATTCAAGTTGAAAGGATCAGCAATCAACGCCTCAGGAGACAATCCGTTCAATAAATGGGCAGGCAGAATCCCAAAGGTCAGATAATCCAAGAAGGGAGCAAAAGGTTCAGGAAGTCTAAATTGAATAGTAAATTCATCCAACCCGATGACCTCGATCTCTTCCCAAAAGGCGCGCAGGTCATCTGGGATGGGGGTGCTGGGATTCTTCAAATAATTGATTGTAAAGATAATGTCGGAACTGGTGACGGGGACCCCATTATGCCAGGTGGCATCGGGACGCAGTGAAAAATTGTAAACGGTGCCATCAAGCGAGATCCCCCAAGATTCAGCGATGACCGGCTGAGGTAGGCCGCGATCGTCAAATTGCACCAGACTGTCGAAGAGCAAACGGTTGATATCCCGGTCGGCGGGGTTGTAGAACGCCAAAATGGGATTCAGGCGCGAAAACTCGCCGATTAAGCCTTCGGTATAACTGCCTCCGGTTACTGGCTCAGGGGCCAGGGGTTGCACAGTGACGGGTTGTTGTCCAACCAGCAGCACACCGATGGCTACTAACGCCAGGAATACAATCAGCAATTGCCAACGCAGTCTTTTCATTTTCAGACAAGAAAAAAGGGCGCAAATGCCCTAGAGAATGGACTCAGGAATGAGCCCGAGTTTCTCAGGTTTTCGCGCCCCAAGGGAAATAACTACCCAGTGGTAAGAACGGTAAGGATTGCCAGGGAGAAGAACAAGAAGCTCAAACCGATGGTAACCCGGAAGAGCAGTTTTTCAACACCGCGCCGAGCGGTGAAGATGCCACCTGCATCGCCACCGGTCAGGCCGCCAAGCCCAGCACCTTTACTTTGTAGGATTACACTCGCAATCAATGCAATTGACGTTATAATCAATGCGATATCTAAATAAAATTCCACGTAGAAACCTCCAGAAATCTGTTGGAGCCGATGAATTCAAGATCCATCTTGCTCATAGCAGGCCTGGATTATACCGTTCGATATTCAGATAGTCAATTAGCCGAGCACGTCGAGTATCGATCTGGTGAAACAAAAAAATACCCATGCACGAATACATCGTCAATTTACATATGCACACGCCTTATTCTGACGGGCGAGGAACTCACGCAGAGATTGCCCAGGCTGCCATCGACGCTGGCATTGATGCCGTGATTGTTACTGACCACAATGTGTGGGTCAAAGGCCCCGAGGGATACTACGGTGAAAGCGACAAAAAAATATTGATGTTGGTGGGGGAAGAAGTTCACGACCAAACCCGTAAACCACAGAAAAACCACATGCTCATATTTGGCGCAGAAAAAGAGTTGGCTCCGTTTGCCAAGCAACCCCAACGATTGATTGACGCGGTTAATGAATCTGGTGGCCTAGCTTTTCTTGCTCACCCCCATGATCCTGCTGCACCCGCCTTCGGGGAGGGTGATCTTTCTTGGGAAGATTGGGAGATTCAAGGATTTACCGGGATCGAATTGTGGAATGCGATGTCGGAGTTCAAGTCGCATCTTTCGGGGAAGTTGGCGGCAATTTATTATGCATTCAATCCTCCTTCCATTGCTCAAGGACCCTTTGAGGAAGTGCTTCAAAAATGGAATGAGTTACTTAACCGTGGGCAGCGCGTCGTAGCGATCGGTGGTTCTGATGCTCATGCAATGATTGGCCGATTGGGCCCGCTGAAAAAGATTCTTTTCCCATATGAATTCCATTTTAGAGCTGTCAACACCCATATCTTTGTCTCTGAGCCTTTTGGCGGTGATGCGGTCAATGACAGTCGTTTAGTTATTGAAGCACTGCGCAATGGACATGCTTTCGTGGGGTACGATCTACCAATGTCCACACGCGGCTTTCGATTCACAGCCCAAGGTTTGGGTACTGAAGCCTGGATGGGCGATGAAATCCCTGCCGAAAATGGCGTTACGCTACAGATAAAATTGCCCATCCGAACGGAATGTCATTTGCTAAAAAATGGCGAAGTGATCAAAACCTGGCAGGATCGCGAAGCCAATACTTACATCACAACACATCCAGGCGTTTATCGCGTAGAAGTGTTTCTATTCTATAGGGGGAAGCGAAGAGGATGGATTTACAGTAATCCCATTTACGTTCGATAAGTTGAGATTGATTTTTGAGAAATGGCCGCTAAACCGCGTTCATTACGTGTTGAAGCAATTGTGATCCGCCACCGTGATTGGGGTGAAGCAGATCGAATGTTGACGCTTTTTACCCGCGAAATAGGTAAATTATCGGCGGTTGCCAAGGGGGTGCGCAAGCCGCGCTCGCGAAAAGCTGGCCATCTAGAACCTTTCATGCGTTCGAGTTTGCTGCTGGCGCGTGGACGTAGTTTTTTTGTGCTTACACAGGCCGAGTCGATTGCACCATATATTGCCATGCGTGATGACCTGGTTTTGGTGGGCTATGCCTCATATATCGCGGAATTGTTGGATCGTTTCACCTTTGATGAAGAGGAGAATCGTGCCCTCTACCGATTGGTGAGCAATTCATTGACGCGCTTGAACCGTGGTGATAATCCTGAAATCGTTGTGCGATATTATGAAATTCGGTTGTTAGATCATATTGGATTTCGCCCGCAGCTTTTCAGTTGCGCTCATGGTGAAGAGGAGATCCAACCTGAGGATCAATTTTTCTCAGCCGCGCAGGGAGGGGTGCTCTGCCCAAAATGTGGGGTTACTGCTTCCGATGCGAAACCAATCTCAATGGAAGCGCTCAAATATTTACGTCATTTTCAGCGCAGCAGCTATAAAGATGCCAGCCGCGCCCGTGTAGATCCACGCCTGATGGCTGAAATTGAACGCCTGATGAATTATTATCTAACCTATTTGCTAGAAAGAGGTCTTAACACGCCTTCGTTTTTGCGGCGAGTGAAAAAATCGAAAAACTGATTCAGAGATAAAGTGCATAAAACATATGCTCCCATGAAGTTTTAATGTTTTTGATTAACTAAGTGAAAAGGGCTGATCCCAAAAGATGACCCAAAAAGAACAAGTCACACTGGCGCGCACATTGGGCTACTTCGATGCCACCATGATCGGAGTGGGAGCGATGATTGGGGCTGGAATATTTGTCTTAACGGGATTAGCCGCGGGAGAAGCGGGGCCGGGGGCCATATTAGCTTTTATTCTGAATGCGTTTGTAACGCTAATTACGGCATTCACCTATGCCGAATTGGCTTCAGCCATCCCTGAGGCGGGAGGCGGCTATGCCTTTGCCAAACACGCCTTCCCAGGGGTTTTGGGTTTCCTTTCAGGTTGGATGTTGTGGTTTGCCTACTCTGTTGCATGCGCCTTGTACGCGGTGGGGTTCGGGGGATATTTTATGGAATTGTTGCACAGCTATGCTCAACCCGTTTCGGAATGGCTGGTTGGAATGCTAGGTCATGGGGGTTCTGTAGCGGTTGTGACTTTTGGAATAAGTGCCTTTTTTGTCTCACTCAACGTCTTCGGAGCTGACGTAACTGGCAAGGCCGAAAATATCATCACAATGGCCAAGATCATCGTGCTGGGGATTTTCGCTTTTTTTGGCGTTATGGCCATTTTTCGAGAGCCAACTCTCTTCGTTGACAATTTCACGCCGTTTTTGCCCAAAGGGTTTGGGGGTGTGATCGCTACCATGGGGCTGACCTTTATCGCCTTCGAAGGTTATGACCTGATTGCCACAGTCAGTGAAGAGATCAAAGATCCCACACGCAATATCCCTAAGGCAACATTCACATCCCTGTCAATTGCAGTGGTGATTTATTTGTTGATCGTTCTGGTCAGCCTGGGAGCGGTCGACCCCAGTTCGTTTGCTGATATCTTTGGCAAACAGCCGGCCGAGTTAGGCATCCCTGGTGCACAGGTTCTTGATCCCTCGGATCCGGCGATCAACACCACTTGGGAGATTTTGGGGATATTCAAAGAAACTGGCATTGTGCGCGCAGCTGAGAATTTCATGCCGTCGGTTGGTGTTTTGATCATTGTCTTCGGTGGACTGTTGTCAACCATGTCTGCGTTGAATGCCACGGTAATGGCTTCTTCGAGGGTAGCTTTCTCCATGGGGCGCGAAAGGATGCTGCCTATCCAATTAGCAACCATCCACCCAAAGCGACGCACCCCCCACATTGCGGTATTTGTTACTGGCTTGATTTTCGTAGCTATGGCGATTGTTCTTCCGATTGAAGTTGTTGGGTCCGCAGCCAGTGTGTTGTTTTTGCTTTCTTTTGCTCTGGTCAATGGTGCTTTGATCATATTACGCAATACCGATCCCGCTTTAGGGCGTGGCTTCAAAACACCCTTCTTCCCCTGGTTGCCAGCATTGGGAATAATCATTAATCTGGCACTGGCAATTTATCAGATTGTATTCCAGCCGATTGCCTGGATCGTAAGCTTGGTGTGGATTGCTGTTGGGGGCGTGATCTATTACGTATACACAAAATCACGTGTTGCTCCAGAAGCTCCTGTCCCCATTATTCAAGAGCGCCAGTTAACGTCTAGGGAATTTACAGTAATGGTGCCGGTGCATAACCCTAAACAAGCGCGCTTGCTTGGATTTTTGGGGGGCATTATCGCTGCCGATCAAAATGGCGAATTGTTGGCCTTGCATGTTGTACAGGTCCCAACACAATTATCGTTGATGGAAGGACAAGAATACCTCTCCACGGGTCACAAATTGATGCGCGAAGTATCTAAAGGTGCTGAAGGCATGGGTATCCCTGTACATAACCTTTTGCGATTAGGTAGAAATGTTGGCCAAGTTATTCAGATGACCGTTGAGGAGCAAGATGTAAATTTATTGATGATGGGTTGGCCTGGTTATTCGTACAAGGATGGTGAAGCTTCGAATCCGATCATCGATATGATTGGGATAGATCCCCCTTGTGATGTGGCATTTGTTCGCTTCCGAAAGCGAGAAGCACCTAGAAAGATATTGGTTGCCACGCGTGGAGATTTCCATGCTCCCTTAGCTCTCAAACTGGCCCGCATACAAGCCCATGATTATGAGAATTATCATGATCTCTCATCGTCGATAACCTTGTTGCAAGTAGTTCCACCAGATACCGGAGATTTTGGTCGATACCGCGCTGCCTCGCGGCTGCGCAGATTGGCTGAAGAGCAAGATATCAGAACTTGGGTACAAGTATTGCCCGCTGAAGACGAATATCAGTGTATTTTAGATGAAGCTGAAGTGCATGATCTAGTTATCGTGCACGCACCCTCTGAGGGGTTGTTAGAGCAGCGTCTATTCGGTTCTATTCCTCAACGTTTAGCCCGTGAATGCTCGAAAACGGTCATTATGGTCAAGAGACATAGCGCTTTCCAATCGCGCATTCGCCGGTTTTTGGGACTTCAGGGCAATAATGGTCAAAATGGTGCTCTCAAACAGTGAAGTCGATCCGGTCGTGAAACTTCTCTGAAGTATAATGACAAAATGAGCGAAACTCCTCTTGAAATTACCATTGGAAAACTGCTGCGTCAGCGCGGATTTCGATTAGCTGTAGCCGAATCTTGTACCGGTGGATTGATTGGCCACCGCATTACCAATATTTCAGGTTCATCAACCTATTATATGGGCAGTGTGACGGCGTATGCTTATGAAGCCAAGGTTCGTTTACTGGGCGTAAAATGGAGAACATTGGAAGAATTTGGTGCAGTTAGCGAACCCGTTGTTTTACAAATGGCGCAGGGAGTGCGTCGTGCGCTGGCTGCGGATATTGGACTTTCGGTAAGTGGAATTGCTGGTCCTGGTGGTGGAACAGAAGATAAACCGATTGGCCTAACTTGGGTGGGTTTGAGCGCTGTCAATCATGAAGCGGCGCGAGAATTCATTTGGGATGGCGACCGGCTTTTTAACAAAGAAAAATCAGCAGAAGCGACATTGCAATTCTTAGTAGATTACCTCGAGGCTTGAAACATGGATCCAATTGAAGTCACGGTACGATTTGACCCCCAGGGAAATATCATTCCATTGAGCTTTATCTGGCAAAGACGAACTTATCGAATTGATTCAATTGGCCGGCAATGGGAAGCCAAAGATGGGCAACATGTTTTAGTGATGACCTTAGGAAATCGGGTACACCATTTGCTCCATACAGATAAGGGAGTTTGGTATCGAGTGCGGGGAGGTGATTCCCCAACAATCCCACTGGCATAATATTTATTGAGATAACGGGGCTGGATGAGAATAAAGTCCTCTTGCATTCATAAATAATTTTATAGTATAAAGAAACTGCGAAAAATATAGAACAGTACGAGGAGGTGGATGGCAAGAAATTAAATAGATGAATTTGTAAACAGACAAATCGATTGCATGAACGAACGAGGAGGTTCAAGATGAAGTATTTATCTGCAATCGTCCTGGCTGCCATAATTCTAGTGTCATCGGGCAGTGGCGCTTTGGCAGCAGATGTGCCTACTGGCGGGGCGGATACAATCGCATTTTCGCCAATGGGTACTGAGGGGACTACACTTTATAGTAGCGCGTTTTCTTATAGTCCAACGATAACGATTATCAGCGTCACAGAGGCTGTATCGGTGACGGTTCAAGGACACAATTTTCCGCCTAATGACACATTTTGGGTTCGAATGAACTGGATGGGTACCCAAGGAGTCGCCGGGACTGTTGTGGCAACTATTACGACCGACGCTGGTGGAAATCTTTCCAGTGTTACTTACAATATTCCTGGTTTCTTGAGTTCTGCTTATCAAATAGCCATTAGGCTAGAGAGTCCTTCGAGTGGGTATTTTGCCTACAACTGGTTCTACAATAACACGACGACGGGTGGAACAGGAGGAATCCCGTCCACCTATAGTGGATTTCCGTCTTTTGCAATTACAGCTGTCACACGGGATACAAACGTAACTATAGGACCAACCAACTTCCCTCCCAATGACACCTTTTCGGTACGCATGAATTGGATGCACACCCAAGGTATTGCTGGAGTCGTTGTACAAACTGTGACCACCGATGCCGATGGCAATCTTAGCGATTTAGATTATGAAGTCCCTGATTTCTTGAAGGGCTCCTATCAGATTGCCATCCGGTTGGAGAGCATCAATTACCCCTATTACTACGCGTATAACTGGTTTTACAACAATAGCACGCAGTAACCAAAATTAACTGGGAAATGTGAGGAGGTGGTGAATCCCTTTGGGGTCAAGCATCCTCACAACCCCCGTTTGAATTTCCTGTTGAAAAGTGACAGTCATCTCTAAGATGACTGTCACTGGTTTAAATTAGTTTCCTAACCTTGCTCGTTCTTCTTCTGCCAGATCAGGTTCCAATTTCTTGAACAGAGGTTTTGGCTTCTGTAGCGCCCGTCCCGCCTCGATCTGACTTGGTTCCCATCTTCCACTGGCTTTCTCTGCTGCATAGCGAAGGGATGCGTGATCGCCCAAATTATCTTTCTGGAGTTCTGTGTACTGCTCTCCAAAGAGCGGTTCAGTATAACCGAAAAACGTATGCAGCTGCTCGCTGGTGAAAGGTAGGAAGGGGGCGAAGAGCACCTTGAGTGTATCGATCGCTTTCATGGCCGTGTAAACTGTTTTTGCAGCGGCTTCCTTATCAGATTTGATTTTGAACCAAGGAGCGGATGTATCCAGATATTTATTGGTCTCTTGAGCAAGGCGCATTGCTTCGTTGAGTGCGGCGCGCAATTTGACCCTTTCGAGCAAGTCACCAACGGCTTCAACTCCCGATTCTATTGTTTTGATTATCTCTTCATCTGCAGGTCGTAGTTCACCAGGTGTGGGCACGACGCCATCCCAATGTTTGTATCCAAATGAGAGCACGCGGTTTGCCAGGTTGCCCCAGGTAGCAACCAATTCGTTATTGTTGCGAGCGATGAATTCATCCCAATCCCAGTCGGTGTCTCGGCTTTCGGGCATGTTAACCGTAAGGTAATATCGCAGCGCATCGGGATCGTAGCGCGACAAAGCATCGCGTCCCCAGACTGCCCAATTCTTGCTGCCGCTGATCTTCTGCTTTTCCAGGTTCATGAACTGATTAGCTGGCACATCATAAGGCAGAGTCAGCGTCTTGCCTTCTTCTTCAGTGAAAATTTCAATGAAGCGTTCTCCAGCGCCCATAAGCTCGGCTGGCCACAGTGCGGTGTGGAAGAAAATATTATCTTTACCAATAAAGTGAAAGGTGCGCGCTCCGGGGTTTGTCCACCAGTTTTCCCAGGCATTGGCATCACCACTAACCTGCGCCCATTCTACGGTCGCTGAAAGGTAGCCAATTACGGCTTCAAACCAGACATACAGGCATTTGCCATCCCAACCCTCAACGGGTACTGGGATACCCCAATCCAGATCGCGAGTGATGGGCCGTGGCTTAAGCCCCTCGCTTTCGATCTTACGCAGCGACTCGCCTAATACGGTATCGCGCATATGATCCTGGCGTTGGCGCAGAAAATCGGCCACATCAGGCTCTAGCTTGGAAAGGTCCAAGTAGAAATGCTCGGTATCGCGCAACTCCAAAGCATCACCAGTTTTGGCATGGGGGTTGATCAGTTTCTCGGGCTCGAGCACGTTGCCACAATTATCACATTGATCGGAGCGAGCTCCGTCGGCTCCACAGATATAACATGTGCCTTCAACATAGCGATCCGGCAAAAATTTACCTGTTTTGGTGGCCCATTGCGGGCGGATTTCTGTGTAGAGGAAGCCATTATCCTTCAGAGCCTGGAAAATGCTTTGTGCCACTTTGAAGTGGTTCTCTGTATGGGTGGTGGTGAACATGTCATAAGAGATTCCCAAACCGTGAAACAGCTCCAAAAAGCCATTATGGTAGCCTTTGTAAACTTCTTCCACGGGTTTACCTTCGGCGTCGGCGCGTAAAGTCACAGGTGTTCCATGCGAATCTGTGCCGCTGACCATGGCCACATTATTCCCTTTCAGGCGATGATAACGGGCAACGATATCACCAGGTAAGTGTGAGCCTGTGATATTGCCAACATGGATCTCAGCATTGGCATATGGCCAAGCAATGGCGACGAGGATGTTTTTTGTCATAGTGGACCTCCTACGAGCTTTTCGGTAGACCTTTAGGGTTTCTAAAACCCTAAAGGTCTTCATAGATATACAAGAAAAAAGGCTGCCTGTTTGGCAGCCCATTTATTTACTAAGAACTTGGGAACTAGCTCATTCTTTCCAAGCTATTGGCTGCCAGCGACCAGGCGCGGGGCATCATGTCCATCATCATGGAGATGGCCATAGCCATAACGTTGAAAGAATTCGTTTTGTTCATTTATTGTTCCTTACGAAAATAAGTCTATACTGAGCGTTTATGTTTGTCAATGATTATCCTTATCTAAGAGTGATTTTAGCGCTGACAATCTTGGATCAGGGGCCTCGATGACACAATTGCAGCTTTCGTCATTGCGGTTGACGCCACACTCCGGGCAAAATCCCTGGCAATCTTCTCGGCAAACCGAGTTGATCGGTACCTCTAAGAGCATATAATCCCGCAAGATCGGGACAAAATCAATTTTGCCGTTGGCTGGCAGAATCGTTTCTGTATTCTTATCTGCTCGAGAAGACAGCGTGAACAATTCGGAGAATTTGCTTTCTAAAGGCTGATAAACTTTCTCCAAACATCGTCCACAGGAAGTTTCGGTGAAAGCGCTGAATTCGGCTTGGGCCAGTACCCCCTCGCTGGTGCGAGAGAAGTTGATCTCACCAGACAAGTTGTCAAGTTTGAGATCTTCTCCTAAAACGAGGTCTTCAACATCAAAGTCGAAGGTGCGGCTGTAACCAATTTCTTCGTGAGCAATGAAGCCGACTTCGAGTAAGAATATCTTCGCTGGGTTTACCATGATTTCACCAATCTATATTGTTAAGGTTGTTCAGATTATAGCATAAGCAGTATATGCATATGTGAGTAAACTTGTGGTATTCTCTTGAGAATTTGACGACAGAAGTGAGGTAATTATTACTATACCTAAATTGCTCATCGGAACCAAGAACCAGGGAAAGGTTGATGAAATCCGAGCATTATTAGCAGATTTGGATATTGAATTAATCTCATTGGCGGATGCAGCTATTGATCTGGATGTTGATGAAGTGGGGGAAACATACGCCGAAAATGCCGCCCTCAAAGCGAAGGCGTACGCCCAGGCCTCGGGGTTGATCACCCTTGCCGATGATTCGGGCCTGGAAGTGGCTGCATTAGATGGAGCGCCTGGATTGTATTCGGCGCGTTATTCGTCTAGACCCAAAGCGACTGACGCAGATCGCCGTGATTATTTGTTGGAAAACCTGGCTGGATATCCGCGTCCTTGGGGTGCTCGCTTCGTTTGTGTGGTGGCGCTGGCTGCGCCTGAGGGTGAGTGCCATTTTTATGAAGGCATTTGCCCTGGAGAGATCGTCCCAGAAGAACGCGGCCAGTTCGGCTTTGGCTATGACCCCATCTTCCTGGTTGAAAAATCAGACCAAACCATGGCTGAATTACCCATGGAAGAGAAGAACAAACTCAGTCATCGCGCCCGGGCAGTGATGGCGGCGTGGGAGATGATACTGGAATTATTTAAGTAGTATGGATTGTACGGGAATTTGAACCACAGATGAATGAGATGAACACAGATCATTTGTAATTGTCAAATTTATCTGTGTTCATCTGCGGCTAATTCTTTAGTCCGCACCAACACCAACTGTCGAGAAAACGGCAGGATTAGGGATGATCAACGGTTGATTTTTAATTTGGTCTTCCACCTTTGGTGCGCTAATCGAGTCGAATTGGCTGGTTCCAGCTAATCTGTCGATAGCAGCTCGTTCGGTAATCACGCGGGCGACTTTGCCATCCACCATTTGAATAACTTTGTCGACATATTTACACATGCGCAGGTCATGGGTCACCATGATGCCTGCTTTATTCTGTTCGTGGATCAAGTCGGCGAAGATCTGTACCACCTGATTGGCGCGCTCGGTATCAAGGCTGGCAGTGGGCTCATCGGCAAGCACCACGCTGGGGTTGTGTATCAAGGCCCGAGCTATGGCCACGCGTTGCTGCTGACCGCCGGAAAGCTGTTTGGGCAGGTTGTTGAGTCGATCACCCATGCCCAGGCGGGTCAATAAATCGGCGGCGCGCTGGCGACCTTTGCGGCCATTCGTCTTGTTCAGACGCAGCATCAACTCGACGTTTTCCAGAGCAGTTAAATAGGGTACCAGGTTGTTGGCCTGAAACGTAAAGCCAATTTTCTCGCGGCGGAAGCTGGTGCGCTGGATATCATTCATCTTATTGAGATCCTGGCCATCGATGATCAACTGGCCTTCAGTTGCGTTCAGCAATCCTGCTAACATGGCCAGCATGGTTGTCTTACCTGAGCCGCTGGGACCAACTAAGCCGATAAATTCTCCAGCTTCAATGCTAATTGAGACATCATCAACGGCTTTTACAACCAAATTTCCACTATCGTAAATTTTGGATACATTCAGGGTTTCAAGAATTTTTTTCGTCATCGTTATCACCTCTAAACTGAAGTTCTTTTACATTCCTAAAGCTGTCAGGGGCTCGACTTTGAGCGCCAGTCGGATGGAAATCATGCCGCCGACGGGGCCAATGAGCAACAGCGCAGCTAGTGCAGTCAGGATTGACGTCCCCGTAAAGATAACTGGAATACCCGCGGGCAATCCGATTGCCAATCCGAATGTGCTCAATCCACCTAATGCGACGCCGAATAAGGTCACAAAGATGATTTGCATCACGGCCGCATTAGCGACTATGTGATTGGATGTACCGATGGCTTTGAGCATGCCAATTTGGGGCACTTTCTGTAAAGTCTGAATTTGGAAGAAGCCGCCGATCACCAAGATACCAATCAAAAATGTGAATCCCTTTTGCGTGTTAAGGGTATTTTGCTGCGCCGAATATCCTGGAGCGGATTTGTAGGCCGTCACGATATCTGTGACTTCAATACCATCGACACGCCCTTCTAAGAAATTAGACATCGGTTCGATGGCTGTGGGATCATCTAACTTTACAGCCAAAATATTGGGGATAATGGGGCTGTCGTTATTCTCAACATTGGCTTTGGGGCGTACATCGTCCCAAATTTGAAGAGAAACGAAGATCGAAGGCTGAAAGAAGTACTGCTGTCCATCGCTGATTCCTGCGATCCTCAATTGGTAGAACTCATCATCGGCGCCTTGGGTGGATTTTAGGGTTAGCATATCTCCAACCCCTACACCAGCCTGCTCTGCAATTCGTTCGTCAATCACAACAACCTTGCCTTGTTTCGTGCGAATTGGATCCCCCTGATAGGTTGGGGGAGAGCCGGGTCTACCAGGCTCGATGCCAACCATTGAAACATCAATGGGTTCGATCCCATCTTGGAATACTAAGGTCGTGTTGCTGAAACCAATGGCGCCCACATCTGCGATACCATCCCAGCGGCGCACGTTCCTGAGAACATCATATTCCAAGCGGCTCTCGATGGTGGAGTAGCCAGTATCTTCTTGGAAAACCAACAGCTGGGCATCAATCTTCTCTAGATATTCCTTGTTGGCTGAGGCCAGACCTTCGCCCAAACCTGCGGTGAAAAGCACTAAGAAGGTGATCAACGCGATCACCAGGCTGAACAGGAAGAAGCGCCCTTTGTTGCGCCAGATTTCTTTGAAACTTAGATAAATTGCCATTTTTTCTCCTCGATTTTCGTGCTGCTTTATCGAATATGGAGAAATATTATCAGGATATTCATATATTGTCAAGTATTTGCACAGATAATGTATATGAGAGTTTGATGAGAGAGCAAAAATTATTAGGCATAATTTCTCTTGTCGCTTTGATCTATTAATTTGACAATTTAACTCCGATTATATAAAATATGCTGAATTCAAATACGGCATGGGTGGGGCATGGCTTCTTGTCAGTGAGGTGATAAGATGAAGTTTGCGCCGGATCGTGAAAAACAAAAACAAGTTTATATGGACTATTTCACCAACCGCGGCATTGATACCAGTTGCATTGTTTGTGGCAGTGAAGATTGGTTTATCGGTCGCACAGGACCTGAGTTTGAGGTGCAAGGTGAGCGTACAATCATTCCTGTGGAGTTGATCTGCAATTTTTGTGGGCGTATTGCCCTTTATGATGCTTGGGTGATTGGCCACGATTAGGAGCACTATGAAAAAAGTATTGTTATTTGCAGGGACACGTAAAGGCGGATTGATCATTACCAGCGATGAATCCCGCCGCCAATGGGCTTCCAGTGATTTACACTTCAAAGCCTGGAACATGATGCACATGGTCATGGATCCGCGAGACCAGCGCATTCATGCCTCGGCTGTTCATGAAGTTTTTGGCCCCAGCACGCATTTCTCAGATGATTTTGGTGAAACCTGGGCCCAGGCCGAGAATCCCCCCGTCTTTGAGCGCCCCTCGGCAGCTCATCGCCCTTTAGGCACTCCCGATGAAGCGCGTGACCCCGAAGAGGCCCTTCAGAAAACAGAAGAAGTGCTCAAGGTCTGGAAGATCGAGCCAGGGCGTGAGGACGAAGCTGATACGCTCTACGCGGGCGTTGAGCCAGCGGCGTTGTTTAAATCAACAGATTGTGGACAGACCTGGCAGATCAACCAGAGTTTATATGACCATCCCCATCGCGCAGATTGGTTCCCCGGCGCGGGTGGATTGTGTCTGCATACTATTGTGCCCCATCCCACAGATGTGAATCAAATGTGGTTGGCCATTTCAACAGGGGGCTGCTACTACACTTCAGATGGTGGAAAAAACTGGAACCCTCGCAATAAAAACTTACGAGCCGATTTTCTGCCTGAAAAACTCCCCGAATACGGCCAGTGTGTGCATAAGATTGTGATGCACCCGGAACACCCAAATCGACTTTATCAGCAGAACCATTGCGGCATGTATCGCAGCGATAATGGTGGTGAATCTTGGATAGATATTGGCGAGGGTAAGCTGCCCAGCCGCTTTGGCTTCCCGATTGTTGTGCATCCCCACGAACCGGATACCATCTTCCTGGTACCCGAGGAGAGCGACCAGTTCCGGGTCAGCCTGGATTACAAATTCGTCGTCTGGCGCAGCCGAGATGCTGGTGAGACATGGGAACCCATGACAACGGGGTTACCCGATCGAGCTTATCTGGTTGTTCTGCGTGATGCAATGACAACCGATAACTGCAACGATGCTGGAATTTACATTGGAACCAGCACCGGACAAATTTTCTTCAGCAAAGATGGTGGAAACAACTGGGAATTAATATTGAATTATTTGCCCCCAATCTCTTCGCTGGAAGCCATTGTGATCGAATAAAGACCTTGTGCGAAAATTTTACAAATCACTTGTCAAGCTGAAGGTAGTAAAGTGTGACAAGTGATTATTCAGTTCCCTAATCAAAAATCGTAAAGGCTACATTGACCCCTTGAGTGGGCTTCTCTTCCGTGCCCCCGGTGATATCGGTGATCTGCGCTTCGATTGGCACACCTTCATCGATTAGGGGAGCCAACTCATCGGCCAACTCGGGGTTGATATAGCCGATTTGGTAGGCCACATAAACCCCAATATTGTTATAGCTGTACTGGTTGGGTTCACGCAGCAAGATCAATTGCTGGCCGTTGAAGGCCAATGAATCGATGATTTCTTGACGGTCACTGCCGTCCATGTTTTGGCGCGTCACACCGGCGAGTTTTGAGTAAATTGTTTCCATAATTGTTCCAATTTTCTATTTGTCTTTTGATCTATTGATACTCACCACTGGATACTAATTCTCCTCCCTCATCATAAATAAAATAGTTCAAAGCAATTGGGAATACCTGGCTCAACATTGCCTGCGCCGGGCAGTAGCGTGCTGCAGATAGTTCAATAGCGCGCAGGACGGCTTTTTCATCAACATCTACACCGGTGACATGGTATTCGATGGTCGCTTCGGTGAAGACTCGTGGGTACTCATCGGCGCTTTCGGTGTGCACTTTGACTTCGTAGCTCGTCACTTGTTGACGTTTTTTCTGGATGATCGAGACCACATCCATGGCCGTGCACCCCGCCAGGCTGATGGCCATTAATTCCATGGGGCGGAAGCCATCATTGTCGCCGCCGACATTGGGATGTGCTCCAAGGGGTACTTCGAATCCTGTTCCAGCGGTTCCGGTGAAACTTAATCGTCCACCCCAGGTTACTTTTGCGTCCATTATTCCTCCTAATAGTAAAAACTAAACCTTTAGGGTTTCGCAAACCCTAAAGGTTTTTAATCATTCATTTAATAATGGTGTTACATGCTCCTCGAGCATTGCCAAACTGATGACACCCGACCAGGCCAATCTTACGGTACCGCTTTTGTCGATCACGTAAGAACTGGGTAAGCTGTTATTGCGAAATGCACTCAAGGCTGCGCTTTGCTCATCGATCCACATGGGGAAAGAAAGAGCATACTCTCGCACAAAAGACTCTACCTGAGCCTGGGTATCACCCGCGCTGATGCCTATTAAAGTGAAATCTTGATCTTTATGCGCCTGGAAATAGGATTCTAATTCGGGCATTTCGGCACGGCAGGGCGGACACCAGGTGGCCCAATTGTTGATCAGCACGATCTGGCCGCGGAAATCTGCTAAGGAGACAGTTGCCCCGCTCAAATCCGTCAGCACCAACTCAGGTGCCAGAAATTCAACGGGCACTGGAACCACGGATACGGCCTCACCAGCACTTGACGCAGTAAACTCTTGGGATTGTTTTGTCCAAAATATCCCCGCAAATGCAAACAATATCAAGCCTGCTCCTGCAAATATCAGCGGGAGAGCGTTATTTCTTCTCGGTTTAGCGTGGGTCATAGAATTAAGTATTATTCCCGCAGCAAAGGTGTTACGTAGTACTCCATCACTTCGAGGCTGACAGGACCGTGCCAGGCCAGTCGCACTGTGCCCGAACGATCGATGACATAGGAACTGGGGATATGATTGCTCTTGAACACTCGATAAACTTCTTTTTTGGCATCCAACAAGATTGGAAAACTCAGCCCCATCTTTTCAATAAAGGGGTTGATTTCTTCGGTATTTTCTTCAGCGTTAATGGCAAGAATTTGAAAGCCTTCATTGGCGTGATCTTCAGCGTATGCCTGCAATTCTGGCATCTCAGCTTCGCAGCCTGGGCACCATGTTGCCCAGGTATTGACGAGGATAATTTTGTCACGATAGTCAGTTAGGCTAATAGGATCACCCTCGAGTGTAGTCAGGGCTAATTCGGGAGCCGGGTAATTTACCTCCTGGGGGATCACGGAGACAATGCGACGGGAACCATATTCGATATAGGCGACCGTGGGGGTGGGTGCATCTGGATTGGCCAGTTGATACTGTTTGACCACGTTAGAGACGGTGACAATCACCAGTAGGATGCCAATGCCGATTAAGACCTGTTTCCACCCGAAGCGGGGTTTGCGTTTCCATTGATCTCCGTATTGATACTCCGAATTCTCAACCATAAAGAACGACCTCTCTGCTTATTGGTATATGAGGTTAACCAATTGTAGCAAAGGGATGTTCACTAAAGCGAGTACCGAAACTCACCTATGATTAGTTCAAATCTAAGAGCTTATCGATCTTGGGGCGGTCGAAACCGACCACGACTTTATTGCCAATTAATATTTGCGGTACGCCTTGTTGGCCGCTACGGCGAACCATATCGCGCGCGGCTGCTTGATCTCTAGAGACATCAACAGTTTTAAACCGAATGCCTTGCTGCCTAAAATACTGTTTGGCAGTTGTGCAGTACGAACAAGTTGGTGTGGTAAATATGATCACACGAGATTGCTTCTTTTTTGTTTCGGCCTTTGTCATATTGAACTCCTGAATTTTGCTATTGCCATTCTTACGCAAATTTCGGAAAAAATTTTGAATAAGAAAACATGCTAAATCCGAAATTTGCTCAGGTTGTGTGGTAAATAGAGATGATATGTTCTACAGCATCAAATCGCACAACACTTAG
>CAYQQX010000039.1:0-31751 GCA_964419495.1 uncultured Anaerolineales bacterium | reverse complement strand
ACTTGGGTGAGGTATTGGGAGAAAACAACTATTTTGTTAGCGACACAAACTATGGGTGGGGTCCTGATTCAATTGGTGATGCCACCGATTATCCCAATTGGTATGATTGGTTCGTTGGCCCCGAAAGTGAACGCTATCTCGACGCGCTCTATAATGAAAGCGAGCAAAATTCTTACTATACTCGAAATCTATCTGATCCTGGGGGTGAAAACCAAATCATCATGTTCAAATCTTGTTTCCCCAACTCTGATCTTGCAGGGAGTCCCGATGATCTCCCTGCTGATGGTGATTGGTACACTGTTGGTCATGCTAAGTTCATATACAACCAATTGCTAACTTATTTCATTACTCGCCCCGACAAACTCTTCGTTGTCATTACCCCGCCGCCTTTGATCGATGCCACGCATGCTGAAAATGCTCGCCAGTTCAGCCGTTGGTTAGTCGAAGATTGGCTGATAGAAAATGATTATCCCCTCGCCAATATTGCTGTGTGGGATTTTCATAACGTGCTCACGCACCCAGATAATCATCATCGTTTTCAGGAAGGTAGCATAGAATATTCAATCCAAAACGGAAATGGGTCTTTGTACTACGACTCCGATGGCGATGATCATCCCAATTCTGCCGGCAGTCAAAAATCGACGGCTGAATTCGTACCTATGCTGAATATCTTCTATCATCGCTGGATGGCAAGCGCTCCAACATCTCTGTCTCCTCAGCAAGAAGCAGAGTCTCAGCCTGAAGATGTAGAGCAAGCACCTGCGCAGGATCAATCTGTCGAGGTTTTAGCTGAGGGTGGGCTTATTGACAATTTCGAGTCTGGTTCTCCAAGTGGTACCAATGGTTGGGAATCATTCTGGGATGATGCCAACCCGGCTACCACGCTCTCCTGCGGTCAGGACAGCAATATATCTCAGGCTGGTAATTCTTCCCTGAGGATAGATTTCCACATCGAGCCGGAAAGTTGGGGAACTTGTGCTTTGATGTATGAGGGGACAACCGGTTTCAGCGGCACACGCGGCCTGGCCTTTGATTATCTTGCGGGAGCATCAGCACTGCTTTTCAATGTTGATGCCTATGCAGGAAGTCCCGATAATCGCTCGACATACCATTTCACCATCGAGACTGTCCCTGAAAGCGTGGGCGGCTGGGTTCATATGGAGCTGACCTGGGATCAGATCTTGCGTGTGGATTGGGAAGAAAATCCTGGGTCTCCAGTGGATCCTGCGGAAATCAACGGTTTTGCCTTTGGTTTTGACACCTATCCCGATACGCCAAATTCTGGCACCATCTGGATTGATAATATTACTCTTCTGGATGAAGAAGAAGCTTATCTAAATCCCCAACCCATTGCGGAAGCAGAACCTATTGAAGCGCAGAACGAAACCCTGGCGGATTTGGAAGAATCTGTAGAAGTTAGTGAAAGTAGTGAAAGAACAATATGCCCAGGATCAATGGCACTAAGTGTTTTGATGGTGGCTGGTGTTGGTGTCTCATTTGTAATCAAACAATAATCAGATGCGATAGCTAATTTTCGTAGGTTAATTAAATAGTGGGATTCACTAAGCAAGTGAGTCCCATTTATGTTGTTACTTGTAAAAATTTTCAACAAGTTACATGAAATAATCCAATCGTTTTGCCACTCTCCTGATTCCACTTCTTGATTGCTTTGGAAGTAGCTGCCAAAAATAATTCGATCCCCTTTTCTTTGAAAAACGCATTCGCTTCATCAGAGAGATGCACCCGATCGAACTTGCCGCTGCCAATCAGTAGTTTTTCTGCTCCATCTTCGTAGATGTACTCAGCTTCGGGCAAAGAAAGCTTGTGAGATGTGCCATATAATTCCTTAGAGAGCTTCTTCTTTCGTTTGGTCACCTCGCCATTCAAGCGAATCAGCACATCATGGGAATATTTCACGTCGTCAATAGTGATTGAGCCAAAAGAAGTTGAATTAATTATTGGAACCATTATTCACTCCTTAAAAATTGACCATACCAATAACGTAACACATCAGCAGCTGGTTTACCATGTACCGAGGTGGATTTATCGTGCAAGATTGCTGGTGCGTAATAACCTCGCGAAACTGCTCCGCTGATCCAATCAAATTCATTGATGGCTGCCAGAACTGCATCGTAGGCTTTGGCCTGCTCAACGAAATCGAGGCCCAAAAGCGGCAGGTCTGGTGCCGGGTAATTCAGGGCTTCTGGGGATAGGCAATCTACGAAGGGATCGGGGAGACAGCCAGTGAAAGTACCCTCAACAGAAGGGTAGGCAATGCTGATGATGACTGGTTTTTCATCAGAAATTGGGTTCCAAATCAAGCGCATAGCATAGATTTCTTCGTTGAGAATGCGCTCCGCTTCAGCTTGCAACGTTTGGGGATCAGTTCCAGGGTCGTCATTAAGCGGCGCAGACCATAGCACAATGATTTGATCAACTTCCTCTAAGAAATTGGGAGGATTGGTAATCTCTTCAGAGTAAGGCAAGGCCCAGGCGATAGTGCCATTGAATCTCTCGCGAATTTCTTCGATAAGATCTTCGTAACGGTCATCGGTATCTTTGGGCACGTTAGCCAGAGTGCCGTCAGCTAACTTGCCTTCTGGCAACGCTGGCGCCATCCAAGCGCCACCCAATACTAATGTTTGCGCTTCACTGCGAGCAGCCAGATCGGCAAAGTGCAATGCAAAGGCGCGATATTGGTCGAACCAGGAGACCCAAAATGGAAAATCTCGCGGCGCTGAACTCCACCAGGCATCCACCGCTGTTGGGAAGCGGGGCACTGGTCGTATGGCGACGTTTAAATCGCGTTCTTTGGCTTGGAGCACCATGTTGATGAGTTCTGGCCACAAAGCATCTTGCCCGGTGATTGGTTCCAACACCGGCGGGTCTGACCGAGTGAAGCTCCAACTGGGGGTAAAATTAACCCAATTGGCACCGTGCTCCACCATATCATCCAAAGCGTTGGGTATGTACGGGACGATGGATGGGTGGTGAAAGGTCTGGAATTCGAATCCAGCAACGAAATCGGAACCTCGCGGCGGGATGGTCGTATCTGTCACGCCCACCTGGGGAAGTTCTGTTGATAACCAGGCCCATTCTTCGACCACATCGGGCAACCCTAATGGATCTGGGCTGGTCTCGATGATTTGCCCTGAGGTGAATGCTCCTGGTGTGCGTTTATCATCAGCGTGACCACATTGGTCGGCGCGGCAGTAGCGATATCCTAACTGGCTGATCAGATCGAGGGGACTGTATAAGATATAAGCCCATCGTTGCCCGCCAAGATGCCACATATGCAATGGTTCTGTCCAACCATAGGGATGGAATTGTATGGAAACACCCTCTTCCAGGGATGTGTTTTCCGGTACGATGATATCGAAGGTGATCTCACTTTTATCGCCAACGTTCCAGGTTTTGATGGTTTCTTCGATCACAATGGGTGTATCTGGCACGATGAGTTGGCGGATTTTGAAACCCCCATCTTGAGAGCGCTCCGTATTCCAAAGGCCGTCACCGAGCGTATATTTGTAGCGAATATCCGCTCCAACAGGCAAAGGCATAATGATTCCGTAGCTCCCATCGGGCAAAGGGGAAAGCACAGGCATGCGCGATGCCAAGGTGTTGATACCCCCTGAGAGATCGGCATATGTGTTCCCAAATTGGAGTAAATTACCTGCTATTCGAAGGGGCACATTGGGCGGGGTATCCTCGGGTACATGCAGCAGGAAAGTCACATCGATATAGGTTGTAGATGTAAGTTGGATATCTGCGGGGGTGTTAGATTCTGCGGCAACCAGGGCTCCCTGTTGAAAGGTGCTATAAGACCCGTCTACGGCGTAAGCAACAAGATTATGGGTCCCAGGGGGCAACCCCTCAATGAGAAATTGACCATCACTGTTCGTCAGGGTTTGAGCACCCCCGGCGGCAATCAATATGCCCGGGGTCGACGCGCCACTCTGAGCATCGGTCAGCTTTCCTGTAATTCGACCAGTAAGCCCTTCGAAGCGAGTATCATTCCAGCGCGTAACCACATCATGCACTTCTCCCGGCGCATTGACTTGATAAAGCCGATAACGCACTGGACGCCCATTGGAAAGATGTTCCTCAGCCAGGATATTTCCTTGGCGAGAATAACGGTATTTGACAATCGTGCCCACCGGTAAAGGAAGACCCAGTACGTAGCGCGTATCATCGATCTTATCCATTGTGTGCCGCTGTGTGTTCAGGGCCAAACCGGTGACTTCATCCAGGATGCTTAATAGAATTGGTTCTTCGGTGGGTGTATCAGCGGGGATTTCCACAAAGAACGTCACTACAGCTAAATCTTCAGTTTTCTCTGGGAGGGGTGTTTCTTCCGGTACGGTATAAGAGGCTGGAGATGGTGTGGGTAGCTGCAGCTCACAACCGGTAAGGCTCATGAGCATTAGCAGAGATACGATTATCACCAAGTTATGTTTTCGGGGATGTGAACTCATGGATGAACCCCTTCTTGGAGCAATTGAATGAGTAGATCGACGTTGGGGATTTTTCCGACAGCGACTCTTAATTTGCGATTGGATTTGGATTCTACCACCAGTTTTCCACTGACTACGCTCAGACGTGCCACCTGGTCCCAAGGGATACCTTGTTCTCGGAGTTTGATGGCCTGCTTTTGCAGAATGACGGGACCGAAGTAAAGTAGGTCTCCTTTTTGAAGCGCAGCACGCAGGTATGGCAGCAATCGGGGATAGATTTTTGCCTTGATGCGTTCTGTCAATTCAGATAAGTTTGGAATACGGTCATCGATGTGAACCTTTTCCCCAGAATGTGACAAGATTGTCAGTCGCTGGCGAGTTTTGAGTGGAATCCCCAGGAATTTATTCTCGACTGTGTCACTGATCAGCGCTTCGATGTCTTCCCAGCGCATGTTGTGAAATTGCCCCCCAGTCCAGCGGATCATAATGCCTTCTTTGTGAAGAGTCGCAATGCGGTGCGAGCGTCGTACTCTCTGTAAGGCAAGTAAAATTAATGGAATCAGCGCTATTGCTGCCAGCCCAAACCAAGGGCTGCTCCATGTTGTAGCGGCCACTGGACCGTAGTTTGCGCGCGCATAAAGATAGCGCTTTAGGCCATATAAGAATGGCGCTAAAACAGCCAAACTCCCTGGCAGAAAGATCAATAAGAAATCGCGCCACCGCAAAGGCCGATCCCGATAGATTGCTGTAGGAGGCCCGAAGGGTTTGCGGTCTTTGAGTTGAGCGTAGGAACCTTGCACGTTATAAATTGTATCCGTAATTTACTGAAAATGTTTAATGGTTAGAATGATGTCGAACACTTTACCTTGTCATTCTGAGGAGCAAAGCGACGTAGAATCCCTGAAAGGCGGAGTCACCTTGTACCTGCAAAGGCTCAATCAAATTGAACATATAAGGGATTCTTCGCTTCGCTCAGAATGACACAAGTGTTCAGCGTGTTATTACCCATTACACAATTTGCTGAAAATAAATGTTAAA
Organism: uncultured Anaerolineales bacterium; assembly: GCA_964419495.1. Lineage (GTDB taxonomy): Bacteria > Chloroflexota > Anaerolineae > Anaerolineales > UBA11858 > NIOZ-UU35. The sequence continues at coordinate 26,259 of CAYQQX010000039.1, read as the reverse complement.
TCGGCATAGACTAGCGAAGTTTATGGCCTATGGTAATAGTTGCAAGACCCATTCCATAAGAAAACAGACTACAAGAATAATCCATCAACACTAAGATAGCGTTGTCCGGTGTCCGCCAGGATACAGACGATGATTTTTCCATTGTATTCTGGTCTTGCAGCAACTTCTAGAGCAGCGCTAACGACTGCGCCCGAAGAGATGCCGACCAAAATCCCTTCAGATCGTGCCAGTTGGCGGCAGGATTCAAATGCGGTATCTTCACTTACCAGCAAGATTTCATCGATGATCTCTCGATCCAGCGTTTCAGGGACGAAACCCGGAGCTGTGCCCATAATGCGGTGGGGCGTGAAGATCCCTTGAGAAATGAACGGCGATTCTTTTGGTTCCACTGCAATGAGCTTCACAGCATGTTTTTGCTCTTTGAGATATCTCCCTGCCCCGCAAATCGTTCCCCCCGTGCCTAATGCTGATACCAGAATATCGACTTCCCCATCCGTGTCTTTCCATATTTCCGGCCCAGTGGTCAGATAATGGGCTTTGGGATTGGAAGGGTTGGTATGCTGGCCAACGTAGAAATATTCCGGGTGTTCTTTTAAGATCGCTTTTAGCCGGGCCCTGGCTCCTTTGGTGCCCTCCGCCGCAGGGGTCAAGATCAACTCTGCTCCCAGGGCTTTGAGAACTTTTCTTCGTTCCAGGCTTTGTATTTCCGACATCACTAGGATTGCTTGATAACCTTTGATGGCCGCGATATATGCCACTGCCATGCCCGTATTTCCGCTGGTGGCCTCGATAAGGGTATCTCCGGCTTTTAGCTTTCCGGATGCCTCGGCATCCGAAATGATTTGCAATACCGGCCGATCCTTGACACTGAGCGGGTTCATGAATTCACATTTTGCGAATATATTCCCTTCTTGGGCGAGGTGCGATAACCGCAGCAAGGGAGTCTTGCCGATCAATTCAGTGATATCGTTATAAATCTTCATTTCTATGATCAAGTCCCAATTTCAGAGATTTTTCGGGTAATATCGATTAGCAAAACCAATGATCTGCCTGCGGATATACCAGATGTTGGGATCAGCCTTTGGGCGACCTGCTTTCACCAAAGCCATGGCTTCGCTTGGAGAATAACCCTGAGCGATGAGAATGCAGCTGGCCATCGCCACCGCTCTGTGCACACCGCCGTGACAGTGAGAATAAACCTTGCCCCCCTCACCAATGACCTTCAAAGCATTATCTACGCCTCGCTTGACCAGACGGATAGGAATCCAGATGAAAGGGTGATCAGCACTGGGAAGCCACAATGTTTGGATAGGCGCATTTCGAGGTGGGGGATATTCTACGCGCATGTTGATGATCAGATCAATCCGAAGTTCACGCAGTATTTCGTACCCCTTTCGAAAAGGCGTTTTACCTACATAAAGGTATTCTGTGATTTTAGAGCAGTCCATACGATGAGTTGTTCCCTACCAATAGCAAAGCTGGACGGACATATGCCCGCCCAGCTTATTGTGAATTCAAAATCTTAGGCAATCGGCTTGAAGTGAAGGATATCCAGAATGGAGCCATCTCGCTCCGACTTCGGCTTTAAGACGGCCTCGACTTGCATGCCAATCTCTATATCCTCAGGTTCTATGTCACCTAAACGGTGTACGATGCCTCCATCGCCCATGGAAACGAAGGCAACGATCTCTGGCTCATCACGATGAGAGCCATTATAATCTTCATACAGCAAAGTGAAGGTGTGAACTTCTCCCGAAGTGCCAACATCAATCCATTCATCCAACTTTCCTAGACAGCGTTCACAGAAGATAGTTCCAGGTACGTAGGTACGTTCACACTTGGGGCAGTGAGTTCCCAGGATCTTGCCTTCATCTTTGATTGCTCTAAAGAAGCGTTCTCCGCCGAGTCCAAAGGTGTAACGGCTGGTTACAGGCAAATCACCATGCCAGGCTTTTGGTGCTTTGGGGTTAGCTTTTAATAGTGTCATGTCAATTCTCCATTCGCGCGAAACCTTAAAGGTCTCCAAGACCTTTAGGGTTTATTCAATCGGCTTGAAGTACAAGATATCGGTAATAGAGCCTTCGCGCTCTTCGGCCGATTTCCAGACGGCTTTGACTTTCATACCAATGTGGACTCTTTCTGGGTCGACATCTCCGAGCAAGTGCATGATCCCGCCCATAATTGGCCCAGAGTCTAACGATGATGCGCCATCCAGCATAATCACCGCGGGAATTTCTGGTTCTTCAATGCGTTTGACATCCCATGTGACATAGCACAAAGAGAAAGTATTGACGGTGCCGGTATCCATGAGTGGCACATACTCATCCATGGGATTGAAGCACCACTCGCAAACTGTGCGCGGCGGTACGACAACTTTGCGGCATGTATAACAGGCCGAGCCAAGGATTTGACCTTCTTTCAACGCCGCCAGATATGCACCGATGGCAATCCCTGTATCCCAGGCGAAATCACCTTTCAATTCATCATGATTAAAGAGGATCTTGCCCTCTTTGAAATCTTTCTCACTCAGCGGAGTGCCAGGAAATTCTTTGATATTTGCAGTCATCCTAATCCTCCTAGTTTCCCATGATTACAACGGTACCAACTTGCATCAAATCACCCCAGGCTTGAGCCAAGCCTCGTTTGGGCGATCCAGCAACCTGACGTTCTCCGGCTTCGCCACGCAATTGCCAAAAGAGTTCGGCGATCTTCATCAGTCCAGCCGCGGCGATGGGGTTACCCGTCCCCAGTAATCCGCCTGAGGGGCAAACGGGCATATTGCCATCAAGAGCGGCAGTACCATCGAGATAGAGTTCGACTGCCTTGCCCCGCTCAGCTAATTGCAAACCTTCTAGATGGTGAAGGGCTTTATAATTGAATGGATCATAGGGTTCGGCAATATGTATCTGTTTACGAGGTTCGGTTATTCCAGCCATTTCGTATGCCTGACGAGCAGCATATTCTACATAGCGAGGGTATACCAGGTCTCGGTTTGTCCAATAAGCTGTATCCAGGTTCCAACCGACGCCCTCGATCCAGACTGGTTTATCAGTTAGTCGTTTTGCAACGTGTTCGGCGGCCAAAACGATTGCCACTGCGCCGTCGCTGACAGGGCTGACATCGTAACGCTGCACCGGCCAGGCCAAGGTCTCTGAGTTGAGTACATCTTCTACGGTCAGATTGGCATCGCCTAACAGTGCACAGGGATGTTTGGCCGCATTCTGTTTGTGTTGTACTGAAACACTGGCGATATCTTCTTTAGAAACGTCATAGGTGGTCATATAACGGTTCATTTCCATGGCGAAGACCCACAGCAAGTTGGGTTTCAGCGCCCTCTCTGTGGTGTGATCGAAGATGGTCAAGAAGGCTGCCTGGGCATGAGGGTAGAAGCTGGACATTTTCTCTTCAGCGACTACCAGGACAACATCGAATAGCCCCGAAGCCACGTGATACCAGCCCTGAATGGGAACGAATACCCCTGTTCCTCCACCTACATAGGAGCGCATATAAGGTTTTCGCCAGGCTCCGGAACCATCGCTAAGATATTCGCCTTTCATATGGACACCGTCGAAAGCATCCGGGGCAGTGCCCATGCAAACACCTTCGATGTCATCCATGGTCATTTCGCAGGACTCCAGGGCCATGTGGGTGGCCTGCCAGGAAAGCTCTTTGGGTGTTTCTTGAGCGCGGCGGACGAACTTCGTCATGCCTGCGCCTACAACAGCAACTTTTCGCATACTCATGTGTGTTTCTCCTTGTCTAACCGCGGAGTGCGCGAAGAACGCTGAGATTCTGGAAAATTGTTTGCAATTCGAACAATACCATGCTTTAAAAGCTTGACGTTAAAATTGATTAGCAGTCCGATTTGTAGTTCCGAAATCTTCAAGTAAGAGAGTAGTTGAGCTTTGTGGACATCAGTTATCGCATCGACAGCTTTAATTTCGACAATGACAAGATCATCCACAAGTAAGTCGAGTCGATAGCCGCAGTCTAGGTGCACGCCTTTATAAACTAATGGCAAAGCCACCTGACGAGATACTTGTCGGCCTCTTTCTGCCAATTTGAAAGCTGTACAAGCTTCATAGGCGGACTCTAGCATACCCGGGCCAAGGGATCGATGTACCTCAATTGAGGCACCGATGATGTCCTCGGTAATTCGATTCAACTGCTCTGCTTCCATCAATTTCTCTCTGCGCTCTCAGCGATCTCTGCGGTTAATTCGACAGAATAGCGACTGCGCCACTAGTTGTGGGGACGCCGCGCCATGATTGAACTAATCCAACTTCGACATCCTCGAGCTGGCGAGCACCAGCTTCCCCTCTGAGCTGCAAGACAACTTCGAGGGCGCGTGCCAACCCCGTGGCATCGAGCAAATGCCCCCACCCCAGAGACCCACCTGATATATTAACTGGCAGTTCCCCCTCGGGGGTAGTAAAGCCCTCGGCGGTCAGCTCTCCTGCCTCCCCAGGCCCAAAGAAGCCCAGTGCTTCCAGCGCTTGCAATTCCTTGTATGCGTAAATATCGTCTACTTCGGCGAAATCAATCACCTGCAAAGGATTGTTGATCCCTGCTTGACGGTAGGCCATGCCAGCTGCCTGAGAAATATAACTTGTTTGTCCCCAATCTCGGCTTTCCAATGATGCCGAGTCATTGCACCAACCGACTCCCCCGATCCAGATCGGCGTATCCGTCAAGTGTCGGGCTGCCTTTTCCGAGGCCAACACCATAGCGATGGCGCCATCAGCATGGTCGGCGGTTTCACGACGACCCAGAGGTGCCGAGAGCATGGGTCCTGAGAGTATATCGTGCAGGGCGAGATTAGCTCCATATGGAGCGGATGGGTTAGCCAGCGCATTGTAGCGGTTTTTTACCACCACAGCTGCGCATTGCTCACGGGTCGTGCCTGTCTCATGCAGATAGCGGTTCATCTCCATTCCGGCAACGAAATGGGTGTTGAAGCGTAGTGGACGATTGAGCACCGGGTCCTGAGCGTAGCCGGTAACTTCTGGATGTGTCAACAAGTTGGATGCTTTGCTGTGCCCCTCGATAGCGACGATATCGAACTGGCCTGTGCGTATGAGCATATAAGCAGTTGCCAGACCGTGTAAGCCGTCCCCGCAAATCGTGTGCATCGACTTAAGTGTTGCGCCCAACTGATCTGGCACATATTCATCAAAGATGCTGACACCTTCGTGGAAATCTTCAGCCACAGTAACGAAGCTCTCCACGTCTTTACGCGGATCTACACCGGCATCGGTGTAAGCCCGCACGGCTGCGTCGTACATCAATTCCTTGTAGGATGCCTCGGGGGTAACGGGCCGAAAACCAGCCCACCCCACTCCCACAATGGCGACGCGTTCGTTCATATTTGCCTCCTTTAGGATTGTGTTTGGGTGAAGAAATGTATCGAATTACAAAAAAAACGACCCAGTATATCTTCTGGGTCGTAATAACTTACTCAAGTGCCTTATCGCGTCGGCCCTGGGCAATGTAAGCCAGGCCGATGCTCAAGAAATATAACAAGATCATTGGGCCCATCACTAAACCCATATTGATCGGATCGATCGTTGGTGTGATAGCTGCGGATAAAACAGCGATAATGACCACAGCTATTCGCCACTGTTGAGCTAGATTCTGGGCTCTCACCATACCCATCCCTGCCATGGCAAAGATTACCAAAGGAAATTCGAAAGCCACCCCAATCCAGAACATTAATCCGGTGACAAATTTGATATACGATGCAGGGCGTACAGCTGTGGGGATATCCATGAAGTTCAATAAAAAGGGTAGCGCAGTGGGCATCATCACAAAATAGGCAAACGCCATACCACCAACGAAGAATAGGAAAGCCACGGGAATTGAGAGTAAGCCCAAGACGCGGGCGCGTACTTTGAGGCCGGGCGCGATGAAAAGGTAAAGCTCAAACGTGATATAGGGTAAAGCCACCGCAAAACCAGCTAGCAACACAACTCGCATTACCACCCCCAGTGGCTCTGTCACTTCGATGGCCTGGAGTGAGTCGATGCCACCAATGGGCTGCGATACCCAATCTAGCAAGTCCCTCACAAAGAATGCAACTCCAGCAACGGCTAAGATGATAACGATCAATGCCCTGAAGAGATGTTTGCGGAGAGCATCCAGGTGTTCTACAATTGCCCACCAAAACTCTTTGGGTTCATCTAATGCCACGGATACAGTATCGGTGATGGGCTTATCTTCTGGTTCGGCAACAAAGAGATCGCCAATTGAAATGAATATATTTTTAATCCAGATAAAAATGCGTTTGAAGATCCAAAAAATGAGGCGGAATGGAGCCGTTATTATTCGCCAGAGGGGGTTGAAAAATTTTCGCATAAACTAGTTGTCGTCGGATGATGGAGAAATTTTATCGGTTTCTTTATCATGGGGGGATTCGGAGTCCGAGGGGGGAGTTTCTTCTGAAAGTTCGGCTAGGATAGCCTCTTTTGTGGGGGGCGTGGTCCAAGGAGAGATCTGGTTATCAAGATCTTTGGTTGTGTTTTCCAAGTCGGTCATGCCGGTTAAATTTTTGAGTTCTTGCTCTTCAATGCCGGCTTCGCGCATCAAGGTGTTTGGCAAATTGCGCATCCCTTTCGATGCTTCCTGGAAAGCTTTCCAACCATCAGATTTCACAATGGTTCGCAAGAATCGCCCAACAGTTCGACCTGCCTTGATGATGTCCCTAGGTCCAAAAATAATCAATGCAATCAAAATTACAAAAACAAGTTCTAAAGGTCCGATACCTAAAAAGTCCATATTATTCTTCTGAAGAGCTTGATGATGGAAGTTCAACAAACGCCTGGCGAAGCTCGTTTAATCTTGATGCCAGGCTCCCTAAAACACCATTTACAAAACGAGGGCTGCTCTCGGAGCCGTACGATTTAGCTAACTCCACGGCCTCGTTAATAGCAACCTTGACAGGAGTATCGCATTGGACAGCGAATTCCCAAAGCGAAATTCGCAATATATTGCGATCGATGATAGCAACTTGATCCATGGGCCATTCTGGGGCATGTTCGGCGATGATCTTATCAAGCTGCATTCGGATTGGCCAGATACCGCGCACAAGCTGAGACACAAAATCGACTAGACGATCCTCTAATTCAGCATCATCTAGTCGATATTTAAGTGCTGTCCCGAGAGGGTGATCGACCAGGTCGATTTCGTAAAGTACTTGTAGTGCTGTGCCTCTTGCCCTGGTACGGGGTTTCATTCGGTGTCCGGTTCTTCTAGTTGGGCGTCCTGGTTGGATGGATAATCAATATTTTCAATGTGCACGTTGATGCGACCAACTTCCATGCCAACCATCTCAGAAAAGGCGCGTTTGACTTCATTTTGGATGCTGCGGCTTATTTCTCGGATGTTGACATCATTTTCCAAGATTACGTGAACATCTGCGAAAATACGGTCATCTTCGATCTTGATGTGTACGCCTTCCCCATAGTCGCCTTTATGAAAAATGCGGCTTACACCGCTGGGCAAATTGAACATACGACTGACACCTTCTAATTGTAAGGTGGTCAGTCGTGCAATGGTGAGCAAAACGTTGGTGGCAACTGTTGTCTTGCCAGGGGGGCGAGTTTCAGTACTCATAGTATCCGTTCTTTCCCAAATATTTTACTGTGAAGGCTTCTATCTTGATAGATGAACAATATCACATCATGACCATGCCGCCATCTACGGCTAAAACCTGGCCAGTGATATAAGAAGCGCCTTCAGAAGCCAGGAAGGCAACAGCATAAGCGATTTCTTCTGGTGTTCCCATTCGACCCAAAGGCGTAATCCCCAGCATTTGTTCTACGAGATCTTCAGGTAGATCATTGGTTAGCTGGGTGGGCACAAAGCCTGGTGCAACCGCGTTTACTGTCACACCGCGTGAAGCAACCTCTTTGGCTAAGGCTTTAGTGAACCCGATTAAACCTGCCTTGGACGCAGAATAGTTAGTTTGTCCAGCCTGACCAGCTTGACCAGAAACTGAAGCAATATTGACGATGCGGCCATGGCGTTTCTTCATCATTGCTCGGATGACAGCTTTAGAGCAGTTCCAAGCTCCCTTGAGATTAACGTTGATGACATCATCGAAATCACCTTCAGGCATGCGTATGATCAGATCATCGCGAGTAATTCCCGCGTTATTGACCAAAATATCCACTTTCCCAAATTCGTTTAAAACATGCTTTACCATCTCTTGCGTTGCTTCGAAATCCGAGACATCGATCATAGAGCAAATTACTCTTGCGCCAGTAGCTTCGGAAATCTCGTCGGCAGTCGCTTGCGAAGTCTCAGAGCAGCTATCTGCCAGGGCAACGTTGGCCCCAAGTTGGGCGAGTTGTGTAACGATGGCTCGGCCTATTCCTCGTGATCCACCTGTGACAATAGCTGAGCGACCTTCAAATGATTGGTTTGCAAAAAGTGACATTATTTCTCCTTGTAACTGGGTAATTATACCGCAATGGGACTTAGGTGCAGGGGTGGGCGGGCGCTGGGATGCAAGGGCTTTTACTTACTAAATTGTAGAACCCTCCCTGGACCGCTAGCACCGATCATCCCTAGCTTGTTAATTTGGCGAAATCTTCCGGCGTTCCTAATGATAGACGCGTTGTTTTTCGATTGATCCTTTTCACAAGACCTGTGAGGACATTCCCACTGCCGACATCAACGAATGTGTCCACGCCCTGTTCTAGTAAGTATTGGATGGTTTCGGTCCAGCGAACGCGTTGAGTTAATTGGGCTTGTAGATCTTCCCTGATTTCTTCAGGCGTAGTCAAGGGTTTGGCGTTGACGTTCCCAATGATGGGCGTTTGTGGATCAGATATTGGTGAAGCTGCAACGGCCTGATTGAAATCTTCTTGGGCATGTGTCATTAATGGGGAATGTGCCGCAATACTGACGGCCAGAGGAACGACCTTTCGCGCTCCAGCTTCTCCAGATGCTGTCATGGCGCGCTCCAAAGCGTTTTTCTCCCCAGAGATAACCACCTGACCAGGACAATTATCGTTGGCTACCTGAACAATTTGCTCAGTTGTGCTAGCTTGGGAGCAGATACTGTCCAAAGTCGGAATATCCAACCCCAAAATAGCTGCCATCCCTCCTGGTGAAGAATCCCCAGCGGCCTTCATCAAATCTCCACGACGCCGTACCAGTTGCAAGGCGTCCTGGAAAGATAGTGCTCCTGCTGCAACCAAAGCACTGAATTCGCCCATCGAATGTCCAGCCACATAAGCAGGCTTGAATTCAGGCATGGTCTCATGAATTACTCGCAGCGCAGCAATCGAATGCACTAACAAGGCCGGCTGTGTGTTGATCGTGTCGTTGAGATCGTCCTCAGGTCCGTCCCAGGAGAGTTGAGAAATCTTGAAGCCTAAGATTGCATCAGCTTCCTGGTAGGTCTCTTTTACGACAGTGTATTCTTGGGCGAGCGCATTTCCCATGCCCATTTCTTGCGATCCCTGGCCTGGAAAAAGAAAAGCGGTTTTATTTGAATCTAGCATTTATAAAATTCCTTTCATAATTTTCACCGGTGCCCATGTACCGGTGCGGCGAAAGGCCGTATGGACACCCAAAGGGTGCGCAAAGCGACGGCCTTTCTATTTGTTCCCAATGTCCATGCATTGGGGTTGCAGAGTGCCGATTAGATTTTGGCTCTCTGCATAAAAAAACCGGGCAAATGCCCGGCACTAAAGTATCACTTATATTAACGCCAATGAGCCGCGATGGTCACGGCTCATTTGAGAATTTCTTTGATTTATTCTTCAATTTCAACGACTTCGCGGCCCTTGTAATGCCCACAGTTGGGGCACACACGATGGGGGAGCCGCATTTCGCCGCAGTTGCTGCACTGCACTATGTTCTTGGCTTTAAGTGCATGGTGGGAGCGGCGGCGGTCACGTCGTGACTTGGCAGTTCTTTGTTTTGGGACAGCCATGATCTTACTCCTGCTAAACTCTCATTTCGAAAATAATACCTTATCTATTGATAAGCGGATGGATTATACGATAGGGTGGGGGTCTGTCAAGAGGATTTTTCCTCGCCTACGTTTGCTCGTAAATAGGCCTCGATTAAGCTATCTAAATCGCCATCCAGAACGCCTTCGGCGTTGCCAACCTCATGGTTGGTGCGATGATCTTTGACCATTTTATAAGGATGCAGCACATAAGATCGGATCTGACTGCCCCACTCGGCTTTGGTGTATTCGCCGCGTAATTCATCGATTTTCTCAGCTTTTTCGCGTTCTTTGATCTCTAAGAGACGGGCGCGCAAAACTTTCATTGCCATTTCGCGGTTTTGCGTCTGCGAGCGTTCATTCTGACAACTGGCAACAATTCCTGTGGGAAGGTGGGTGATGCGTACGGCGGTATCGTTTTTCTGAACGCTCTGTCCACCGGCGCCGCCTGCCTTGAAGGTGTCGATTTTGATATCGTTGGGGTTAATCTCGATCTCGCCATCATCATCAACTTGGGGGAGAACTTCCACCATGGCAAATGAAGTGTGCCTGCGGCTGTTGGCGTCGAAAGGGGAGATGCGCACCAGGCGATGGACACCTTTTTCAGCACGCAGATATCCATAAGCATATCGACCACCTACTGAAATTGTCACACTTTTTACGCCAGCCTCTTCTCCAGCAGTTGAGTCAATAATTTCGGTTTCGTAGTTATGCTTCTCCATCCAGCGCAGGTACATGCGCTGGAGCATTTGAGCCCAGTCTTGGGAATCTGTCCCCCCTGCGCCAGCATGAATGGCCAGAATGGCATTTCCCTTGTCGAACTCGCCTGAAAGCATCGCACGGAACTCGCGTAGTTCTACATCAGTTTCGATTGCCTTGGTTTCAGCTTCTAATTCATTGACGAGCGATTCGTCACCCAAATCAGCCAACTCCAGTGCATCATTCAGACGGCCCTGGAGTTTGTGCCAACTCTCGATGCTATCTCGCATCTGAGAGATGCTTTTCATTACTTTTTGAGCATGTTGGGGGTTATCCCAGAAGTCAGCAGCTTCGGACTCTTTCTGTAATTCTTTGAATCTTTTTTCCCGCCCGGCCAGGTCAAAGCCGCACCAGTAAATTTTGGATTTTTGCCTCACTATCGCGCAGGCGTGCGATCAGATCTTCCATACGTTATTCCTTATCGTTTAATTCTCGCCCTATTATATGCAGATCAGAGTTCTTTTGCCAGTTTAGCCTGATATAAGCTGACCCCCACAGCAACAGCCAGATTCAACGAGTCGATATAATTAGTTTGTGGTATGCACACACTGCTCCCAAAATTTCGAAATTCATTGCCTAATCCCGAACTCTCATTCCCAAAAATCAGGCTGTATGGTTCTTGGAATTGGATTTCATGAATGAAATTTTCCCCATCAGTCAAAAGGAGATAATTATTTCTAGGATATTTCTCTTGATATATCTCAAAATCTGGGAATGTGTCAATCTTCATTTGGAAGATCGCGCCCATCGAAGCGCGGATTGTTCGGGGATCGAAATGATCAACGGCGGGAGTAATGATGGCCAGATTGCTGAAACCAAATCCCAGCATTGTGCGCATGATCGTGCCTAGATTGCCCATACTGCTGGGGTTGACTAATACAACATGGTTAGATTGAAGATCAAGTTGGGATTCATATTTTTTGAAGACTCCCACTGCGTAATCATTTTCTCGTGCCCCCAAGCGGGAAAATGCCTTTTCCTGGATTTCGAGTGGAATGTTGGCTCCCTGGTAAATTTCTTGAATTTTTGCGATTCCCTGATTCGCTATTCCCTTAGGATGGACTACAACCCCTAAAACGTGCTCCTTCTTATGTGTGAGCAATTCTAGCGTAGGGAACACGCCAAAGGTGTAGGAGTGTTTGAATTCTTTCTTATAGCGTTTCAGTTTTATGTTCATCGTTGGAATAAGCTAAACTTCTACGAGAAGTTTAGCTTTTAGCTGAAATCAGCCAAGATGCCTTCTACGAACGCCTCTGTATTGAAGGGTTCCAAGTCTTCAGCGCCTTCACCCAGTCCGGCAAACAGAATCGGTAAACCAAGTTCTCGTTGAATGGCAAATGCCATACCACCTCTGGCAGACGAATCCAATTTGGCCAGGATCACCCCAGTCACATCGACTGTATCTTTGAATGCGCGTGCTTGGTGTAAGGCATTCTGTCCTGTAGTGGCATCCATCACCAGCCAGACGGCATGCGGCGCGCCGGGGAGGGCTTTGCCCACCACCCGCTGAACTTTTTTCAATTCTTCCATCAGGTTGAAACGGGTGTGCAACCGACCCGCAGTGTCGATCATCACAATGTCAATCTTACGCGCGACGGCTGCCTGGACGGTATCATAGGCCACCGCGCCAGGATCGCCCTCGGGTTGTCCGGCGATCACATTGATGTCTAAGCGTTCGCCCCAAATTTGAAGCTGGTCTATTGCTGCTGCCCGGAAGGTGTCTGCAGCTCCAAAGATCACACTTTTACCCTGCGCTTGAAACCGAGATCCAAGTTTGGCCATATTGGTGGTCTTCCCCGATCCATTCACCCCGACAATCAAGATCACGCAGGGAAGTTCGTTGAAAGCTATCTCAGGTGGTGAGTCCAGTCGCTTTAGCATTTCTGCTTTGATTTCTTCAGCTAATTCATTGGCCTGAGTCAGACCTTTTTCATGTACGCGCGCTTGCAGAGCCTCGATAATTTCCTCGGTGGCTTCCAAGCCCATATCGGCCTGGATGAACATGGCTTCGAGATCATCCCAGGTGTCGGCGTCGATCTGGCTGGTTCCCAGAAAATTAGAAATGCGCCCGAAGGTGGTCTTGCGGGTGCGCGCTAACCCAATTTTCCATTTGTTGAAGACGTTTTCTGTCATGGCGCGGGATTATAACATGCGTGCTCGCCCGGAAATGAATTTTCCGAGCTAGAACAGCGCCGGACGCCTCAAGCGTGCCTACGGAAAAATCCGGCTAGCCCCATTCATGGGGCGCTGTTTGGTAGCGGGGGGATTTATCCCCCGTGCGGGTCGCGAAATATTATTACACAGTTATGGTAGAGCGTAATCATCTTCGCATGCTTCAAGCTCTTCACGCCAACCTAAGTCATCCGTCAAATATTGTTCTCGTTCTTCACTGATAAATTTGACACCCTCCCCTTCAGTACGCTCTAAAATAGGTATCAAAGTTTTCTCTTGGTGATGTTCTTTTTGACGCTCGACGTAAGCGATGTAGTTGGGTAGCCGTTTTCTATCGAAAGAAAACACCGCATATTCAGTTTGCCAATAGAATGATACTGTAGGATGTCCTGACTTATTGAATTTCGTGGAAGCTACAGCTTTAACTTGACCGACGAATTTTGCTATGCCTAACTTCGGTGGAATCGAAACTACCATGTGAACGTGATCATACCAGCCGTTGAGAGCAAATACGATTGCTCCTAATCCAATGGCTTTTGTACGCAGGTAATTATGGATAATGGGTTCAATCTCTGCTGTCAGGATTGGTTCGCGGTTCTTTGTGGCCCAGACAATGTGATAGAAAAGTTGCCAGTAGGGCATGAGTTTTCCCTCCAATTGTACAGTTAATCTTTTTTCCTAAACCGCCCGGAGATAAAGTCTCCGGGCTAAAATCTACGCCAGATGAATCTGGCTTGGCAAACCCCATTCATGGGGTGCTGTTGTGTAGCATGGGGGATTCATCCCCCTGCAGGCCGCGTAGCAAGACCGCTTTATGCTGGTGATTCATCACCAGCCTATCGAGTAAGGATCATTTTCAACCTCTCCAGCGACAAATTTCCCCCGCTCATTACCAAAACAACCTTCTTCCCTTCCAAACGATCCTTCATGTTCAATGCGGCGGCCATGGGGGCTGCACCAGCACCTTCGGCTAGATTGTGCGTATTTTCTAGCAAAATACTGATCGCATCTTCAATTTCACTATCATCAACCAAAACAAAGTCATCCAGATACTTGCGCATGATGATCTGTGTATTCTCGAAAGGCACACGCGTGGCAATTCCTTCGGCAAAGGTTTCCATTTGTGCGCTGACGAGATCGCCCGATTTCCAGCTCAACTGCATGGCCGGGGCCTGAACTGACTGTACACCGATAACTTCGACCTTTGGATTGATGCTTTTAGCCACGATGCTGGTCGCGCTGGCGCCGCTACCGGCTCCCACTGGAACTAGGATCACGTCCACATCTGGCAGATCCTGTAAAATTTCCAGGGCATAAGTTCCCACCCCATGGATCAAAGGCGCATCAGTCGGCCCGACAAAAGTGCCGCCTTTTTCGGTGGCGACATTCATGATCCATTCACGTGCCGTGTCAAAATCCTGTCCGTGGAAGATTACTTCTGCGCCTAGACCTCGCATCGCCACGACTTTTCCTGGATTTGCCCCTTCGGGCACCGCAATCGTAGCCTTGATTCCGCTAACCTTTGCACCGTAGGCAATGCTCTGTCCGTGATTGCCTGTTGAAGCAGTGAACAAGCCGGCTTTACGCTGTTCTTTTGTCAGTCTGGCCGCCATCACCAGTCCGCCGCGAACTTTGAAGGCGCCTACAGGTTGGTGATTCTCATGTTTGATGTGTACCTGAGCGCCTATCAATTCACTCAATGTCGCGTAATAATGCAGAGGCGTTGGTTTCAAGTATTTATAGACGTGGGCTCGAGCTGCATAAACATCTTGTAATGTCGGCATTTCAGTCATCATAATCTCCGTTTTTGTTTGTGTGGCGTTGGCGTTCTTCCGATTTCAATCCCAATATATGCAAGGGTTGGTTGATGGCAAAGTAGAGAACAATAATTCCGAGGATAATGCCAAATCCCCCAAATAAGCAGCGACCAATGAACTCACTACCCCGACTAATGAAACCGATGGGTCCAATTGAGACAGAGCTTTCGAATTCTCGCTCTCCAGGCCCCAGCCCAACCCATACGAAAATGGCCGCGAAAGAGATTAGCATACCTAACACCAAGCAGTATTGCAGCCATTTGTATAGCGTGATCTGTTCCGCACCTGGACCGGCAATTCCCTGCAAGATAATCATCATGCCTGCTAGAAAGAAAACCGTACCTGCCGCGGCGATTACCCATAAGGGGGCATGCACACTTTCGGGGTCTAGATGGATGACATCCGCCCCTGCCAGCATAAAAAAGGCGCCCATTGCTGCACAAATGAAGCCCATAAACGCCATGACAGCGGCTCCGCCTGTGGATGAAGAATTTTTCTCAGTCATATAGCGCCATTCTGTAATTCATTTTCTTATTCATATTACGCACACGTAGTCAGGGAGATTCTCTTTAGGTTGCGTAACATCAAATTCTTATTGAAATCTAAGCCTGAACGGTGCAAATTGTCAAGCTAATTCGGTATAATCATATATCATGACTGAGAAGAAACTCTCTCACATCGATGAGTCCGGTCGTGCCCGTATGGTCGATGTGGGAAATAAGCCGATCACCGAGCGTGTTGCTATTGCCAAGGGTGAAGTTCACATGTTGCAAGAGACCCTTGACCTAATTCTGCGTGGAGCACTAAAAAAGGGAGATGTGCTTAGCGTCGCACAGCTTGCCGGCGTGATGGCCGCCAAACGAACCTCGGAGTTGATCCCGTTATGTCATCCTTTGTCTGTCAATCAGGTGATGGTGGATGTGGAACCAGACCCGGCATTGCCGGGTGTAGAGATCACTGCAACGGTTCGTACCAGTGGAAAGACTGGTGTGGAGATGGAAGCACTTACGGCAGTGTCTGTGGCCGCGTTGACAGTCTACGATATGGCCAAAGCGGTTGAAAAGACCATGCGCATTGAGAATGTGCGTGTGGTTGAGAAACGCGGCGGCCAGAGCGGGGATTTGGTCAATGAGTAGGAGATATGATGGCTGAACCAGACTTGATCGGGATTGTCGTTCGCGATATGGGTGTTGCCTTGCGTTTTTACCGGACTTTGGGATTGGATATTCCCACAGAGGCTGATTCTGAACCTCATGTTGAATACACTACCCGAGGTGGGTTTCGCATCGCCTGGGATACCCTTGAACTTATCCAAAGCCTCCATACCGATTGGCCTGAACCCAAGGGTCATCGTAGTGTATTAGCTTTCAAGTGTCAGAGTCCCGCTGAAGTCGATGAGCTCTACCAGAAAGTCGTTAAAGAAGGTTATCAAACGCACAAAGAACCCTGGGATGCTTTCTGGGGTCAGCGTTATGCGGTTGTCAGTGACCCCGATGGCAATCTGGTAGATCTATTTGCAAATTTCCAAGAATAACTTGGATAAATATGAGAAGGTAAATCGATGAATACAATATCGGTATTGTTTTTTGCGACCATGCGAGATCATATTGGCCAGAAGAGCATTTCATTAGATATCCCTAGCAACATAAATGTGGCAGGTTTGAAAGCTGTGCTGGCGGAAAAATACCCTCACGCAGCTGGTGCCTTAGAAGCAACTTTAGTTTCCATCAATCGTGAGTATGCCTTCCCCGAGGATGATATTCCTGATGGTGCCGAAGTAGCCATGTTCCCTCATGTCAGTGGGGGATGAAATAGTGGATAGCTGGTAGTGGAAAGTGGTGAGCATGTCTGAATTTCCAACCATATTTTCGATAACTGAAGATGAACTTGATCTGAACGATTTGCTTGAACAGATCACGCTGCCTTCTACAGGTGCAGCTTGTTTCTTTACCGGTATGGTGCGCGGGGAAACTAGCAAGGACGGTTTGCCGCCCCAGACTGAATACCTGGAATACGAAGCCTACGTCCCCATGGCCGAGGCCAAGATGAAACAGGTTGCCGAGGAAATCCGAGAGCGCTGGCCGGCAGTAGAGGGTATTGCTATCGTACAGCGCATCGGGCGGCTCTATCCACTCACCCCAACAGTCTTGATCGCCTGTACCGCTGCGCATCGGGATACAGGGGTTTTCGAAGCCGCCCGCTATGGTATTGATCGCTTGAAAGAGATTGTGCCCATCTGGAAGAAAGAGGTTGGCCCCCAAGGCGATACCTGGATTGAGGGAGAGTATTCGCCGAAGCCTGGAGAGTAATCCTCAAATAGGATTTGGGAAAACAATCTGTGGGGAAAATCTAATGTGGGTATGGAGAGTGATAAGTAACTGTCCACAAATAAGTTAGCACTTTACCAAAGAAGTGTCTGGCAGAGCACGAGGGCTGATAAGGTAATTCCAATTTGGGCAAATGCGTCGTCGTTCAAGATTGATAGCAGCCCTTTCTTTCTTGGATACTTTACGTCCTTTCTCAAAAACACGCTCCACCAGGAAAGCCCTGACCGTTAGTCCTGTTTGAGTGGTTGTGCCACGGATGTAGTTGAGCATGGTTGTGAACGAGCAGAGCGGTTTTCCAGCCCAGTTGATACTGATCTGGCTGAAAAGACGATACTCAATTGGGTTGTACCTGGATGCTCCGGTTGGATAGTGGCAAACCATCACGATGATACCAAACTGATCGGCCAACAGTTTTTGTAATTGCTGCTTCCAAAGCCAATAACGGCAGTTGTTACTGCCACCGGCATCGCATAGGATAAGTAACATGTCTTCACGCTCAAAGCGTGGGCGGTCAGGGTCATGCCACCACTGGGCAATCGCATAAGCAGCAAACTCAGGTGTGTCATACGAAGTACCCACATAGACATAGCCTTGGTTATGTGCCAGGTCGTAAATACCGTAAGGAACTGCCCGCCCAGTCGCATCTTCTGGGAAGTCGTGAATGTTGACCTGTTGCGCTTGTTGAGCCCAGGTGCGACCCTTGTTGTGAAAGCTCCCGATGAGTTCCTTGTTTTTGGTATCTACACTGATAACAGGTAAGCCTGCTTGCAGAAACAATTGCTTGATGCATTTGATGTAGCGAAACTGCCGATCACGGTCAGGATGAGCATCTCCAGTCAGGCTCTTGCGATTGGACACCAGTCTGTAATTGAGCTTTTTCAGCAATCGCCTGACCGTCATCCGACTTATACTGTAGCCTTGTTCACACAGAGCTTGTGCTAGTTTGCGTAAACTTCGCCGCATCCACTTCAGTTCACCAGTCGGGATACCAGCCACTTCATCGGCTACTTCTTCTTCGAGGGCTGCGATGATGGCTGGGACTTTTTTTCAACTGGTTTCCGGCCTCCGCCGGGCAGTCGTATCCGCTCTGCTGGTCGACCACCCAGATCATCCTCTAGTTCTCGACGACCGCGCCGGATTGTGTTTACGTTGATACCCGTAATCATGGCAATCTGTTTTGTGCCTCCATGGCCAATCTTCTCAGCTTCCAGTGCTGCATACCAGCGGCGTTGTTGCTCGTCTAATCGGCTCAGGAGTACATTCATCCGGTGATGCAATGTTTTGACTGGATGGGTTTCTTCCATCTGGCAGATTTCACATTTACATTGATAGATTTCTAGATCATCCATTTGATCTTCTCCAAGCTTGTTTGTCTCGGAGATAGTATACTCAAAATCGCTAACTTGTTTTCGGACAATTACTAAGCTAGTGGATTTCATTTCGATTTCTATTCTGGCTGGTTTGGCTTCAGCCATTTTTGGTGCCCTCTCCAACGTGCTGGCCAAATTTGTGATGGGTTTTGCCAAGGCGAGAGATTACATCGCTGTCAATTTCGCTATCATTTTTCTTTTACAGATCCCTTTTGCCCCTTTCTTCTTTTCTATTCAACTCACATTCGTCTCTGTTTTGCTTGTGTTAGCGGCTTCATTAGTTGATGGACTAGCCAATCTTTTCTATTTCAAATCCTTTGAAATAAATGATTCGGTCACAGCCAGCATATTCCTGTCCTTATCTCCATTGTTTACGCTTTTGCTTCTCCCGCTCATCGAATTTGGCGAAAACCAATTTTCAAGAACAGACATGTTGGGTGTTTTGGTCATTGTCTTGGGTATCATCATTCTCAATTGGGAAATGCAAAAAGGGTCAGGGAAAAAGTATCAGAGGAAAAGCATTGTTGCGATTTTGGTGCCAATTCTGGCATCATTATTGTTCGGTACCAATATCTATCTCATCAAGTATATACTTAATCAGGGGATTGCCAATTCCTATACCTACTACTTTGTTAGAGCTTTTATTATTTCCATACTGATGTTTATCACTCTTCGACCCACTTTGGGATGGATTACATCGAAGCGACTGGGGATTGCAGCGGGAAGGTCTACTTTGGTGATCGCTCAATGGATGTTCATGTTGTACGCACTGCAGCTTGGCAATCCAGTTATTGTGAAAGCGGTTAGCGATACTTCTCCTTTGTTCGTGATCGTCTTGGCTGGCTTGTTCCTTAAAGAAAAATTCACATCACTGAAGGTAGTGGGGGCAATCATTGTTATTGGTGGACTCATCCTTTTGACATTCTAATTTAAGACAAAATACATACCGACTGACCGCGACCAGCGTGTCCTTCTGGTGTTTTATTCTTCGAATCCCTGAAATCGTTTCATGGATGTTGAGTGACCCGGAAAGTTCTTTAATTTCCTGTCATTCTGAACCCCGCAGGGGTGAAGAATCTCTGCCCGAAGAGCAGGAGACTCTTCGCTCAGAGTGACACATTTTCCGAATATAATTTGAAATCATAATTATATTTTATGTGGAGGCATGATGAGTGAGCGCGTTGTAGTAACAGGTTTAGGTGCTATCAGTCCATTGGGACTCAGCGCAGATGAAAGTTGGCAAAATGCCATTGAGGGAAAATCAGGGCTGGGACCCATTACGTTATTTGATACGACGGATTATTTGATTAAGTATGCCTGCGAGGTGAAAGGTTTTGACCCCAAGAATTATATGCACGCCCGGGATGCTCGTCGCCAGGATCGCTTTGAGCAGATGTCGATTGCCGTTGCACGTGAGGCCCTTGAGCATTCTGGATTGGAAATCACTGAAGCTAACGCTGGCCGCATCGGTGTGATCGTCTCTTCGGCCATTGGCGGAATCGAATCTTTACAAAATGGTGTCTTGCAAATGGAGAAATCTGGACCTCGCAAGGTCAGCCCGTTCTTGATACCTATGCTGATGCCCAATGGCGGAGCTGGTTTGATTGGGATCGAATCTGGTTGTCAGGGGCCCGCGTTTTCAGTAGCCTCAGCTTGTGCTTCAGGTGCTGATGGCATTGGGGTGGCCTATATGATGCTCAAAGCTGGCATGATCGATGCCGCGATTACTGGAGCCAGTGAAACTGCTATCACACGCGTTGGTGTGGCCGCATTTGACCGTTTGGGTGCCATGTCTCGGCGCGATAAGGGTTCTATGACTCCTCAACCATTTGATTTGAATCGCGATGGCCTTGTCATGGGAGAAGGGGCTGCTGTTTTAGTATTGGAATTGGAAAGTCACGCCAAGGCTCGAGGTGCAGAGATTTATGCTGAATTAGCAGGATATGGCAGCACAGCCGACGCCAATCACATCACGGCCCCTGCAGAAAATGGGGAAGGCGGGGCTAAGGCGATGAAGATGGCCATCGACAGTGCAGGATTGAACCCAGAAGATGTGGGGTATATCAATGCTCACGGAACCGCGACGCCCTTGAATGATGCTGCCGAAACTAAAGCAATTAAAGCGTCATTTGGTGATATGGCGTATAATATTCCTGTATCCTCCACAAAGTCGATGACTGGACATATGATGGGTGCCACGGGTGCACTGGAAGCGCTTTTCTTAGTCAAGGCCGTGCACGAAGACATTATTCCGCCGACGATCAATTACCAGACCCCTGACCCGGAATGCGATTTGGATTACGTCCCAAATCAGGCCCGCGAGACCACGGTAAAAGCTGCCATCAGCAACGCATTTGGTTTCGGAGGACACAACGCCGTATTGGCGGTAAAGAAATTTAACTATTGATGTTACGCAAGCTAAAGAGAATCTCCCTGGAAATAGGGGGTGAAGCCCCCGACCCCCTATTTCCAGGGAAACCTCGCTACGTGTGCGTAACATGAGTTAACTAGATTTAATCAGCATTTTTCATCTGAATATAGAACTAATGGACCGCGAGACACCCGATCTTATGGTGGGGTGTTTCTCGATCCCTGAGTTCTGAGGAGGCTAGTATGGAATATACTCAGGGTTCCCCCGTAGAAGAATCTCCGCGTGAACTTTCTAAACGGCTAGGTTTGGAAATCACTGATTATCGATTGATCAGTAGGGCATTGACTCATCGGTCGTATTTGAATGAGTATCCAGAAGCGCTGGAAGATAACGAGCGTCTGGAGTTTTTGGGGGATGCTGTCCTGGATTTTTTGGTGGGTGCCTGGTTATATAATCGCTTCCCCGAAATGTCTGAAGGTCAGTTGACCCGCATGCGTTCAGCTTTGGTCCGTACCGAACGGTTAGCCGAATTTGCACAACAGCTGAATCTAAGCCAGGCAATGCGCTTGGGGCGCGGTGAAGCTGAATCCGGAGGCCGTGAGCGTCCAGCACTGCTCTGCGCGACCTTTGAAGCGCTTGTTGGCGCAATCTACTTGGGTGCTGATATTCCCGCAGTTCAGCAATTTGTTGAGCCGCTCCTTGATGGGATAGCACACCAAATCTACGCATCGGGGGGGATGCATGACCCCAAGAGTAAACTTCAGGAATGGACTCAGGCGAGGGGTAGCGGCGCACCCAGATATGAAAAAATATCCGAGTCTGGCCCAGATCATTCCAAAGAGTTCGAAATGGAAGTCTTTATCAACGGCACGTCTTTTGGACGCGGGGTCGGCCACAGCAAACAAAGTGCTGCCAAAGCGGCAGCCCAAGAAGCTCTAAATAAATTGGGACAGAGTTGACGGTGGCAAAGATCCCCGAACAATTAAGGGTATCAAAAGGGTTATAGACGATTTTTGAAAATTAGTTTACGATAACAACAATGCATCTCAAATCACTGGAACTTCAAGGTTATAAAACATTTGCCGGTCGGACAACTTTTGAGTTGGCCGAACGCATAACTTGTATCGTTGGCCCAAACGGTTCGGGAAAATCGAATATTGCTGATGCGATTCGCTGGGTCTTGGGCGAGCAATCATACAGTTTGCTGCGCGGCAAGAAGACCGCCGACATGATCTTTCAAGGATCAGAACAAAGATCCCGTGCCGGGATGGCTTCGGCAGATATTATTTTTGATAATACGAGCAAATGGCTGCCGGTTGACTTCTCAGAAGTTTCAATTAGCAGGCGTGCATATCGTGACGGGGGTAATGAATATATTCTTAACGGCCAGAAAGTGCGTTTGAAAGATATCACTGAAATGTTAGGGAATTCAGGACTTTCAGAGCGCACCTATACGATTATTGGACAGGGATTGGTTGATTCAGCGCTCTCGCTGCGAGCGGAAGAACGGCGGCGCCTTTTCGAGGAAGCTGCTGGGATTGGTTTATACCGTACACGCAGAGAAGAAGCCCAACGTCGTTTACTGACAACTCGTCGGAATCTTGAGCGCGTTGAAGATATTCTTTTAGAGCTCAAACCTCGCTTACGCAGCCTGGAGCGTCAGGCACGGCGGGCAGCGCAATACGACCAGGTCAAAGAAGACCTGCAAGTTCTTTTGCGAGATTGGTATGGCTTCCACGTGCATCGAGCCCAGCAAGATCTCAATGAAGCGCGCCGCACTGCGAGATTGCAAGAGGAGGCCTTACGGACTTCGCGCAATAAACAGAGCGGTTTGGATCAGAAGATCACCAGCTTCCGTGAGCATATCCAAGGTGTGAGAGCACGCTTAAGTTCCTGGCATCGGGAATTATCTCAGCTGCATGCTCAGCGGGAAACGATAACTCGGGAGTTGGCCGTCTCTGATGAGCGTGTGCGCTCTCTGATTGCACAACGACAAGATGCTTCAGATGAGTTGGCGCGCTTAAAGCAGCAGGCTGATATTTATCGTGAAAGGCTCGCTGAAAGCGATGCCGAAACGCAGCGTTTAGAAACAGAATTAAACGAAGCAAATTCCCAGGTTGCGGCTGCTAAGAGCTCATTTGAAGAACATCAATCTCAGCGGCTTGATGCTGAGAGGACCATCGAGGCTGCTCAGCAAAAATTAACTGATCTCTCAAAGCAACAGACGCGCCAAGAAGCTAGATTGGCTGAATATCAATCACAAATAGAGCGTCAAAAAGGTGAACTTGAAACAGCAGATCAATCTGTTGCCGAAGCTGAGCGTGCCTTGGAAATTGTTGAAGCGCGCTTAGATGAAGCTGACCAGGCCTTCGATAAAGCGACCCAAGAATATCTTGAGGCCAATGAATCATTGGGTGCTCATCGAGATCAGATTGCACGACTCGAAGACGAGCGCAAGAATAAGGTTGATGAAAGCAGCGCTCTTCAAACTGAATTAGCTCGAATGGGCGCCCAGCTTGAAGTATTGGAACAAGCAGAGAAGGCTTTATCTGGATACGACTCCGGAACCCGGCTGCTCTTGAAATCCGCACAAGAAGGAGAGATGGGAGATGCTCAGGGCGCTTTGAGCAGCCACCTGCATGTGCCAGAGGAGTTGGAAGGCGCCATCGCTGCTGCTTTAGGTGAATATTTGGACGCAGTCCTAATTTCAGAAGAAAATTCTGTTGAGCAGGCATTAGAAATTCTCGCCAACGAAGCAACGCGCGGTGTGATCCTGCCATTAGATGCTTTGGTGCCCTCGAAACCCATAAAAACGCGCAAGGGTAATGGTGTGCTTGGTGTTGCCTCTGAGTTGGTTCAAGCCCCCCCAGAGCTTCGCCCTGCCGTAGACTTGCTCTTGGGTCAGACCTTGATCGTAGAAGATCACAAGAATGCGCGCAGTGCTTTAGCTGGGCAGCCTGAAGGTGCTCAGGCAGTTACATTGCGGGGAGAAGTATTCTATGCCAACGGGCCAGTGTTGGTTCGACAAACTGGAACTTCCAGTACGCTCAGCCGCCCTCGACAACGCCTAGAAATTCAAACCCAAATTGAAAGCGCACAGCAGAAAATTGACTCACTTGAAGGGGTTATTAAACAGCTTGCTGAGCAAATAGAGCAATTGAAATCTGAAGAAAGTGAATTTGCCCGAATTTTAGAGTCTCTTCAGCGTGAAGTGGATAACGCAGACCGCACTAAGCGCGAGGTCACTTTGGAGCATTCTCAGGCTCAACGTCAGGTCGATTGGCAGCGAGAACGCCAATCGGGACTAAGGGAAGAGATTCAGGTTGGGGAAACAGAATCACGCCAAATTACGAATCGATTATCCGCACTGGAAGGTGAAATCGCTCAGGCCCAGGAAAATTTAAGGGAGAAGCAATCCACGCTAAGTCGATATTCTTTAGAAGAATATCAAATGGAAGTCAATCATTGGGGGACACAGGCTGCCGTGGCTGAAAAGGCTTTGGAAGATGCCAGAAAGCGAGGCGATGAGCGCCGCAGCACTGTTGAAGAGGTAAAGTCATCTTTGGCTGGCTTGCAATCGCGCATCGATACGTTCTCAGCACAAATTGATGACTTGCATTCTGGTAAAGACTCATTGCGCAATCAAGAGGCGGAAGTTGTTGAGAAAGTCTCTGCCCTGCAAGCGCTGATCGATCCTGCAGAAGAGGAATTGACTACGGCTGAATCACACCAAGACGAGTTGCTCGTTTCAGAAACCGAGGCCCGTAACCGTCTAAGCGCGGCCGACCGCCTTCATGCTCAAGCGCAGTTGGCGTTGACCCGCAAGCAGGAAGATCTTGATCGGCTGATGGAACGCATCGAAGCGGATTTTGGTCTGGTTTCGTTTGAGTATGCCCCAAGAATGTCGGGTCTAACGCCATTGCCCTTTGATGGTATGGTGCAGCAATTACCGGTCGTAGTTGAACTGCCCGAAGGTTTGGACGATACTATCAAACAGCAGCGTGCCCAATTACGTCGTATCGGTGCGGTCAATCCTGAGGCGCAGAAAGAATATAAAGAAGTCAACGAGCGCTTCTCTTTCATGACCACCCAGGTCGAAGATCTCAACCAGGCGGAAGAAGATATGAAGCAAGTCATCGCCGAGTTAGACGTGATGATGGAGCGTGAATTCCGCATCACATTTGACGCCGTGGCAAAGGAATTTCGTGAGATTTTCACCCGGCTATTTGGTGGCGGCGCGGCGCAGTTAATTTTGACTGACCCCGATAACATGACCGATACCGGTATTGACATCGAAGCCCGCTTGCCGGGTAGGCGTACGCAAGGGTTGTCGCTGCTTTCAGGTGGTGAACGCAGTCTGACCGCCACAGCATTGGTTTTCTCGCTTCTGCGTGTTTCGCCAACCCCTTTCTGCGTTCTCGACGAAGTCGATGCCATGCTGGATGAAGCTAATGTTGGGCGTTTCCGCGACCTGTTGAGCGAATTGGCCCAAAACACGCAGTTCATTGTCATTACCCACAACCGCAATACAGTTCAGGCCGCTGATGTGATCTATGGCGTCACCATGGGGCGCGATACTGCCAGTCAGGTGATTTCCCTCAAGTTAGATGAAGTTGCCACTGTTGTTTAGCCACAAATAAAGGAAAAATTATGATTGAGCGCGCGGATGGGCGCAGCCCTGACCAGCTCCGAACTGTCAGCCTGACTCCTGGGTATGTTGCATATCCAGAGGGGTCAGTGCTGATTGCCATGGGAGAAACCAAAGTGCTTTGCAATGTCAGCATCGAAGAAGGCGCCCCGCGCTGGAAACAGCAGCAAGGAATCCCCGGAGGTTGGGTGACGGGCGAATACGCTCTTTTGCCTCGCTCGACGCATGTGCGCACTTCTAGGGAGACGCGTGGCTTACGTGGACGCACACAAGAGATCAAGCGTCTGATCGGTCGCAGTTTGCGAGCGGCTGTTGATTTGGAGAAATTGGGGGAGAGGACCTTTATCGTCGATTGTGATGTGATTCAGGCTGATGGAGGTACCCGCACTGCGGCAATCACCGGTGGATACGTGGCCCTCAGGCTGGCCTTACAGACCTTAATAGAAGTTGGTGAGGTGGACCCCAGCGTATTCCTGTCTCCAGTGGCTGCCATCAGCGCAGGCGTCGTTGGCGGAACACCCTTACTCGATCTTTGCTATTCCGAGGATGTGGCTGCTGAGGTGGATATCAACGTAGTGATGAACGCCCAAGGCGATTTCATCGAGGTGCAGGGCACCGCCGAGGGGGATCCATTTCCGCGCAGCACATTAGATGCAATGCTCGACCTAACTGAAAAGGGGATTAAAGAGTTGTTGGTAATCCAAGAATCTCTATTTGAATAAAAATCATTTTACACAGAATCAATAAATATGAGGAACCCCAAATTTAAGAATAATATAGATTTTTGTTGAATATTACTCCCGGCACTCCTCGCCATAGGCGTGCAAAACAAGC
>CAYQQX010000038.1:0-32276 GCA_964419495.1 uncultured Anaerolineales bacterium | reverse complement strand
TTTTTGTTGCTCAACGCTTCTGTTTTGCCTGAGTTACTGCAGTAGAGTCACATATAAAACGAGTAAAAACGCGAATATATTCGGTGAAATGTGTGCTAAAATTCGTTTGTTACATATATCACAATGACTTGTGACATTAGACTTTAAATGAATGACATCTGGAACTAAATTAATACCAGTTTTGTCGATATTATCTGAACTGATACTCTTATTCTATTCGGAGGAATAGGCATGTCTCAAGCGATCCCTAGTGAATTCTTAGCCATTGACCGCAAATCTCGCGCCAGAGCTGCTTGTGGGGGCCTTGTAATCCGCAACCCAGAAGAACGCGTTGGCGACTTTGATGATGTTGTGATCCCGTTGGGCGCTGAATGTGCCCAGCTTGAAGCTTCTCGCTGCATCCACTGCCCCGATCCTGCGGGATGCGTCGTAGCCTGCCCTACGCACAATGATATCCCTTCGGCAATGTGGCTGATCGAACAGGGCGAATTCTTGAAAGCGGCGAAACTCTACCGCCAGACAAGTTCGCTTCCTGAAATCTGCAGTAGGGTATGTCCCCATGAACAGCTTTGTGAGGGAGCTTGTGTCGTGGGAAAATCAGGTGACCCTGTGATGACCGGTGCCCTCGAGACCTTTGTGATGAATTTCGAGCGCGCAGTTGATGATTATCAAATCCCTGTTGGCGAGCCCACTGGAAAGAAAGTTGCCATCATCGGTGCTGGTCCTTCAGGTATCAGCTGTGCTGATCAATTGGTGCAACGAGGTCACAGTATTACGATTTTCGAGGCTTTACCCAGTGCGGGCGGCCTGCTAACATACGGCATTCCTAACTTTAAGCTCCCCAAGGAAGTTGTTTTCACTTCCATTCACGATTTAGAAAAAGCTGGGGTGAAATTCGAATACGAAGTATTCATTGGCAAAGACAAGACTATCGAGGATCTCTTTGCTGAGGGCTTCGAGGCTGTCTTTATTGGTGTTGGTTCACAAATTGATGCCCCTCTGAAGGCCGAAGGCGTTGACTTGCCAGGCGTTCATCTGGCAACCGAATTCTTGATCCGCAGCAATGTAAGCGGCGATCTCCGCCCACACCAAATGAGAGAACATCTTGAAGTCGGTGAAAAGGTCGTTGTCATAGGTGGTGGTGATACTGCCTCAGACGCCTTGCGCTCTGCCTTGCGACTAGGAGCGAAAGAAGTGACTTGCCTTTACCGGCGTACCCTCAAAGAGATGCCCGGTGGCTACAAGGACCGCCAAATGGCCATGGAAGAGGGCGCCCAATTCAAATTCCTCACCCAACCAATCAAATTCATTGCCGGTGATGATGGCAATCTGGCCGCGGTCGAATGTCTCCAAATGGAGCTGGGCGAACCCGATGATTCAGGCCGCCGCCGACCGGTAAAGATCGAAGGCTCCAACTTCATTGTTGAAGCGGACACCGCTGTGCTGGCTTTAGGTTATTGGCCTGATGAAACTATCGGAAAAACAACCCCCGATCTCGAAACCCATAATTGGGGTTTGATCAGTGTTGATAAAGAGACTGGTGCCACATCTGTTCCTGGTGTTTACTCTGGTGGTGATGCTGCTACTGGCCCAGACTTGGTCGTCACTGCTATGGCCGCCGGACGCAAAGCCGCCTGGGCCATAGACGAATTTCTAAAAGTCTAGCAACATAAATTACAATTTCAAAGATTCAAAGCTGCGATTTTCACTTGATCGCAGCTTTTTCTTTTCTTGGATTCACTGACCCTTTCAATCATAAATTCATTTGCACTATCATATTTGTGTAGTACAGGGCAATTGCATATGGATTATTTCTCTGTGAGAATTCGTTCTGGGTTATCAGAGAGATAAAATCCAAAAAATAAGACATCCGCGGTATAATTAAGCGTGTGCCCACCAGTGGTGAGCACACGTTTTTTGCGTAAGAATCAAGTTGAGGAAGACCTTTTTATGGATTTTGGTACCGTTCGTTCCGTAGATATCAACGATCAAATGCGCTCAGCCTATCTCGATTACGCCATGAGCGTGATCGTTGCCCGCGCCCTCCCAGACGTTCGTGACGGCCTGAAACCTGTTCATCGCAGAATCTTATATGCCATGCACGACATGGGAATTCGCGCCACGGGTTCGTATAAGAAATCCGCTCGTATTGTAGGTGAAGTGCTGGGTAAATATCACCCACACGGCGATGCAGCTGTTTATGACAGTATGGCGCGTATGGCGCAGGACTTCTCCATGCGCTACACCATGGTTGATGGCCAGGGAAACTTCGGCTCTATCGACGGCGACTCTCCAGCAGCGATGCGCTACACCGAAGCACGCATGGGGCGCATGGCTGAAGAAATGCTCACAGATATCGACAAAGATACCGTCGAATTCGCTGACAATTTCGATGGCTCACTTCAAGAGCCTACAGTGCTACCTTCGCGCTTGCCGAATATGTTGTTGAATGGCGCTTCGGGTATTGCCGTTGGCATGGCAACCAATATACCACCGCATAATATTAATGAGTTAGTCAATGCTTTGACATATCTGATAGACCACTTCGATAAAATTGACGATGTCACCATTGAAGATCTGCTGCAATTTCTACCCGGTCCTGACTTTCCAACCGGTGGGGTGATCGTTGGAGACGAGGGCATTCGCCAGGCTTATACAACTGGTCGCGGCAGAATTGTTTTGCGGGGAAAAGCCTTTATTGAAGAAGGTGCTCGCGGGCGTCATCGCATTATAGTGACCGAAATTCCCTATCAACTCAATAAAACAACCCTAATTGAACGCATTGCAACCCTAGCCAGAGAAGGCAAACTGGATGAAATCTCTGACCTGCGCGATGAATCCGACCGTACGGGCATGCGTATCATTATCGAGCTCAAGCGTTCGGCTCATCCACGGAAAGTTCTCAACCAACTCTATAAATACACGCCTCTGCAATCGACCTTTGGCGCGCAAATGCTGGCCCTGGTCGATGGGGAACCGCGTTTACTTTCTCTAAAACGGTCTTTGCATCATTATGTTGATCACCGCCTGGATGTGATCACGCGCAGAACCCAATTCGAGCTCGCCAAGGCCAAAGACCGGGCGCATATCCTTGAAGGTTTGTTGATTGCATTGGCAAATCTGGATGATGTCGTTCAAACTATTCGTCAATCACCAGATGTGGAAACTGCCAGAGAACGCTTGATGACGCGCTTCGGACTCACCGAACGACAAGCACAAGCGATCCTGGATATGCAGCTCCGGCGCCTTGTGGCCCTCGAGCAGCAAAAGATCGAAGACGAGCACAAAGCACTTCTCGAGCGCATCGAATACCTGGAAGATTTACTGGCACATCCCAAGAAGATGCTTAAACTGATCAAAGAAGATTTGGCCGAACAGGCTGAAAAATACAGCGATGCGCGTCGTACACAGATCGCCCGCGAAGCCAGCGGCGATCTCAGCGATGAAGATCTCTATGCCGATGAAGCCTTATTAGTCACAATCACCGAACGAGGCTACATCAAACGCGTCGATGCCAAGACATACCGTTCACAACGACGCGGAGGGCGCGGCGTTATCGGTCATACCACGCGTGATGAAGATGAAGTGCTGATGATGTTCCCAGCGCGCACCTTTGATACGATCCTGTTCTTCTCCGATCGAGGCAAAGTATATTCTGAAAAGGCCTATCAAATTCCCGATGCGGGTCGTACTGCCAAGGGAATTTCAATCGTCAATGTGCTCAATGTGGGCCCCCACGAAACGATCACCGCAGCGGTTGCTGTGTCCGATTTCGGTGCCGCCGACTATTGCACCATGATGACACGCAAAGGGAAAATCAAACGCGTTTCGCTTTCCGAGTTCGCCGCTGTCCGTCCCTCGGGATTAATTGCTATGGGTTTGGCCAACGATGATGAACTCGGTTGGGTGCGAACAACCAGTGGTGATGAAGAAGTGATCATCATTACCGAACGCGGTCAGGCATTGAGATTCCATGAGAGTGAAGTTCGCTCAATGGGGCGTCCTGCACAAGGAGTAAATGGAATAAAACTACGCTCAGGCGACATAGTTGTCGGCATGGAGATAGTAGAACCTAATGGAGATCTCCTGGTTGTCACAACCAATGGATTTGGAAAACGCACATCACTTGATGAATATACCCCCAAAGGGCGCGCCACGATGGGTATTCTGACTATCGACAAAAACGCGCAATCCAAGGTTGGCCATATTACTTCTGCACGCGTTGTTCAACCCAATGAAGATTTGATCACTTTGATCTCATCCAATGGCATAGTGATACGCACAAAAGCCGATACGATTTCCCAATATGGTCGGGCCACGCGTGGCGTGCAAATTATGAACCTGGAAGCAGATGACACAGTGGTTTCTATGGCCAGGTTTGCCGCAGCAGATCTGCGCAAAGCAGGAGCGATTGAAGCCGAATCAGAGTAAATATCGGAATCTAAGAAGCTAAATTTTTTGAAAAAGTTTAGCTTCTTTGCAATAAGAAAGCCGGTCGCTAAAGTTCGAGCGACCGGCTTTTGTTATGGTTTCAGAAAAATTTAGAAGAATGGTAATGCGATCTTTTCAGTAACCAACAAGCAAAATGTACTCAGAATACACACCATCATGAGCAGCATCACTGATATGATCAAACGCTGCACGGGCGTCATTCCCAAGAACAAAGTTTGTCCTATGGAACCCTGCTCCACATCAAATAAATCATCTTCTTCTAGAAAAACTGCATTATCTGCTTGATCACGTAGATCATCGAGCATGGCAACCTCCCATATCTAAGGGTGTAGTTATCGATAGTTTAGCTTATTTTGGAGAACTGTCAACCGGGCGCAAGTGAATTTCTCCAACACGGATGGATTTCAATTCTCCCGAGCGCAACCTAATCTTTAGAGAGCCATCGTCGTTCAAGTTGATGATCTGACCCTCGAGGGCGACTGCTTCCGGAGTGATTACCTGAACCCAATCCCCAAGAAAAGCCAATTTTTCACGCCATGCCTGAATAAACTTCGGTTCAGATAAACGGGGCAGCCATCTGAGCAGTTCCGCCAAAACAAGGTGGATTAAAACCTCTCGATCCACTTGACTGCCAAGCGCAGATTCCACGCTAGTGGCAGGAAAAGGCAGATCATGATGGCCATCCCAATCTTGAGGCGGCATTGAATCGGGTGCAACATTGATGCCAATCCCCAAAATCACCGCCGTTAATTGATCACCCATCCAAGATGCTTCTGCCAAAATTCCGGCGACTTTCAAGCCTGCAACCAAAACATCATTGGGCCATTTAATTTCTGCTGGAAGTTGAAATGAATTGCGCAAGGCGCGACTGACCCCCATGGCACCTAGCCCAGTGATGCGCGTGATCTGACCGTCTTCGTCTGGAATTCCCGGGCGCAGTATCAAGCTCATCGCCACGGCTGATCCAGTTGGCGTGAACCAATGACGCGCACCGCGCCCCCGCCCCGCTGTCTGCTCGTCGGCAATAATTAACGAACAATCTGGCGCGGCCTCCTGAGCCCAGGAAACTGCATAATCATTTGTCGAACCGATGGTGTCAAAATATCGGATAGCCCCCAATGGCAAATCTGCTAATCTTGCTTCCAGCGATTGTTGATCCATGCGCTAGATTTTACCGCATTCACAGATCAATGTAAGACATTACCGCCAAATACATCCCTGATAGATGACTGTAATTGGTATTCTGTATATGGCTTTACAATATAACCCGATGGATTTAATTGCATAGCACGATTCTTTGTGACATCATCTCCAAACGCGGTGAGAAATATTATCGGGATATTGTATTCTCTCTGAATTTGACGTGCTGCTTCGATCCCATCCATGGCGCCTTCTAAGTTTATGTCCATCAAAACCAAATTTGGATTTCGTTCCGAAACCGTCTTGATGGCAACCTCACCCGATGCAGCTGTCCCAACTACCAGGTATCCAAGCGCTTCCAGTGAAATCTGGATATCCAAAGAAACAATCCGATTATCTTCTACGATCAAAATTCGCGGGATAGTCCCCAATTTGGTACTATATGCCTGCAAGAGATGCATTACTGAATTTGTATATGACTGATTAATCATCGATCTCCTAGGATGCCAATATTCTGTATCTGAGTTAGCCAACAATCCAATGAAAACTCCAGCAAATAGATTTCAACCAACCTGCATTTTTGTTTTCAGATTCTCTATGAATTATAGCAATAATCAGCAATGTAAATTTAACAATTTTGTTAAGAACAATCCCTTTATTTTAAAGCGCATTATTTGATTAGTTTTGGCCTCTTCGCGCATGGTTGAGCTAGATGGTGCAAAAGCGGGTTACTCTAAAGCGATAGAGCATCGTTTGCATCCCCATAGGCCACTGCGCCTGTGGCGAGCGGCAATCAGAGCTATTGAAAACCTCCTGGAATTGCCATTCTCATCCAGGAGGTTTCACGAACATTTATCAGTTCAGGTTTATGTAAAGCAGTTTTCGGAAAGAATGTTGAAATAGGAGCCAAGCTCAAACCGAAAACTGCTCAGGCGTGGCGGTTATTTTTGCCAGTTCTATTTGAAAGCACAAACCGGCGCGCACTTAATAAATCGGCAAACTGGGATCGACATCTTTAGCCCAAGCGTTGATGCCACCTTTGAGATTTTTGACCTTGCGGAATCCGGCGCTGACCAGAACTTCCAAGGCGCGCGTCGATCGGCCACCCATCTTACAAAAGAGCACAATCTCTTCCACACTATCAAGTTCGTGCATACGTGAAGCTAATTGTCCCAAGGGGATCAAATTGGCGCCCTCGAGTGCAGAAATGGCCAACTCATGCGGTTCGCGCACATCGATAAGTTTCAATCCATTGCCTTCAGCAATTCGATCGTTCAATTCATTTGCAGTAATATCCCAGCCTTCACCAGCGGAGCCTTCATCCTGATCATGGGCCGGCATGCCGCAGAATTCCTCGTAATCAATCAACTCAGTGACTTCAGGGCTTTCACTGCAAACCAAACAGTTGGGATTCTTGCGCAGTTTAACAAAATCGTAACTCATATCCAGGGCATTGTAGAGCAGCAGCTTGCCAATCAACGATTCGCCGATACCCAGGATTTGTTTGATGGCCTCAGTGGCCTGGATGCTGCCAATGGTGCCCGGCAAAATACCTAGCACACCACCTTCAGCACAAGAAGGTACTAATCCAGGTGGCGGCGGCTCTGGGAAAAGGCAGCGGTAACAGGGACCCTCTTCAGCGTAGAAGACGCTGGCCTGACCATCAAAACGAAAGATCGAACCGTAAACATTGGGTTTCCCTGTCAGCACACACAGGTCATTAACCAGATAACGCGTGGGGAAGTTGTCAGTGCCATCGATAATCAGGTCATAGGGCTCAGCAATGCGCATGGCATTTTCTGATGTGAAGATTTCATTGTAGATATCAACCTGGATGTCGGGGTTGATATCCAACATGCGCTCGCGCGCAGACTCAACTTTGAGTGCTCCAAGTTTCGATTCACCATGGATGACCTGACGCTGTAAATTGGAGAAGTCGACCACATCGTAGTCGACCAGGCCGATACGGCCAATACCAGCGGCGGCTAAATATAGCGCTACCGGAGAACCCAATCCACCTGTGCCAATCACCAGCACTGAGGCGGCTTTGAGTTTCTGCTGACCCTCCAAGCCAACTTCGGGAATCAATAAATGTCGCGAATAGCGATGAATTTCTTCGTGAGAAAGAGTAGGTAACATAGTAACCTCGTGGAGTGGGAAGCGTAGAGAGTCGAGCGATAGCGCCCATCTCTTTGCTACACGCTCACCGGCCCCCGGCAATCGAGGGGATAATTCGTAATTTGTCATTTTCTTTCAAAGGGGTTTCGATGCCGTCAAGGTAACGCACATCTTCCTCGCCCAAGAAAAGATTGACAAAAGCTCGTAATTCTCCAGAATCTTTAAAAAGGTGTTTTTTTAGTTCAGGGAATTGCACTGTTAAATCACCGAGTGCTTCGGCAACATTTTGTCCTTGCACATGAACCTCGGTTTGGCCGCCCGTGTAGGGACGTAAGGGTGTGGGTATTCTTATCGTAATCATTTTTCCTCAGTTTAATAAATCCTTTTTAATTTGCACTGTTTGATACAGTGGAAGATAAGTTTTTTTACGGTGTATTTAGATGCTCTAAAAGTACCACATTTTACAAACGCAATGTACTAAATCGAAAAATCCTCGCCATGCCATATACCATTCACAGGCACATTGATATGCGCTAAAGATTGCTGGCTCGTATTCAACTGGCTTTCTAGCGTTTCAACTCGCTCCAATAAGACAGCTAATGACTCTCCAAAAAGGTCGGGCAAAGCTGAATGATTGAGATCAGGGGCATCGCTGTGGCGCTGAGGCTTGCTCCTGGCAATATTCTGTCCAGGTACGCCAACCACAACAGAGTTTGGGGGAACAGATTTAACCACAACTGCGTTGGCACCAATACGAGTATCATCTCCAATAGTAATCGCGCCAAGCACTTTAGCCCCAGCCCCTAGGACAACACGATCACCAATTGTTGGATGCCGTTTGCTTTTAATATTGCTGGTGCCTCCCAAAGTCACACCATGATAAAGGGTAACATCAACCCCAATTTCAGTGGTTTCGCCAATCACAACACCCATACCGTGGTCAATAAAAAACCCAGATCCGAGTCTGGCACCAGGATGGATCTCAATTCCAGTTAGCCAGCGAAACCCTTGTGATATCCAACGGGCGAGAAATTTAAAATTTCGAGTCCAAAGCCAATGCGACAGGCGGTGTCCCCATATTGCATGTAACCCTGCATAACAAAAAAGTACCTCGATTGTACTTCGAGTTGCTGGATCACGGTCAAAAACTACCTGCACATCTCGCCGCAAGACAGCAACCATGCGGTTCAAGGGTGTTAAAATTTGCATCACACGACGCAGCTTATGAACTTCTATAGTCATTATCCTAACCTCTCAACAGTCTGGTTTCATACAACCAAATCCTGATACAACGGCGTACTCAGATAACGCTCGCCAAATGAAGGATTAATCACAACAATCAACTTGCCAGCATTTTCCTGACGTTGAGCAACTTGAAGAGCAGCCCATGTAGCTGCGCCAGAGGAGATTCCAACTAATAATCCTTCATCGCGTGCCATACTTCGAGCAGTATCGATCGCGTCCTCATTGGTAACGCGAATGACTTCATCCAAAAGCGCAGTATCAAGAACATCCGGAATAAAACCTGCGCCGATCCCCTGGATCTTGTGGGAGCCTTTCTCTCCTCCAGATAATACAGGAGAAGCATCTGGTTCAACGGCGATTGCCTGAAATGACTCCTTGCGCGCCTTTAAGGCTTCACTGATACCAGTAATTGTTCCTCCAGTGCCCACACCGGCTACCAAGAAATCAACCTGGCTATCTGTATCTCGCCAAATCTCCTCGGCAGTTGTTTTGGCATGGATGTCTGGATTAGCAGGGTTTTGGAATTGTTGGGGGATGAAATAACGCGCATCTAAAGATGCTAATTCCTGAGCTCGGTTAATGGCCCCAGCCATACCCTCACTTCCCGGGGTCAACACCAATTCAGCCCCATAGGCCCTGAGAAGCATCTGCCGCTCTCGGCTCATGGTATCTGGCATGGTCAGGGTGCAGTTATATCCGCGCGCCGCACATACCATCGCCAGCGCGATGCCTGTATTTCCACTCGTTGGCTCTAAGATAATTGTCTCTGAACCAATCATCCCAGCTTCTTCGGCAGCATCAATCATTGCTACCCCAATTCGATCCTTTACGCTGTGTGCAGGATTAAAGAACTCTAATTTTGCAACTATTTCTGCAGGCAAACCTGCACCGATGCGCTGTAAACGTACTAGCGGGGTATTCCCAACCAGTTCCGTAATGTCTTTTGATATCTTCATTTTAATTTCCTCTATATTGATTTTTCAACGATTTGTTTCAATTGGTGATGCAATTGATTAGCGCTTACAACACCGTGGTTTATTTTGCGTGGACGGCCAAGCGGATCGATGATAAATGTCGTGGGGACACTCAACACCCCCCAATAATTCGCCAGGTCAGTACGCACGCTGGCATCAATTTCGATAATTTGTAGTTCATTTGCTAGATCTTGCTTAACTCTCTGAAGAGCGGGCCGCTGGATTGTCTTGCATGGTGCGCAAGTGGGCGTTGTGAAATATAAAACGGCCGGAATACCCCGACGCAAGTTCTCCAAACCACGATACTTTTGCGCGGTTCGTTTCAATGCAATGCGATTAGCAATGATAAATACGCCGACACCCACACCTGTGATGGCAACGGCCAACAAGGTTCGCAATAAAAATTCGGTTACCATAGCCAACCTATGCGTTAGGCCTCATCCCAGGGAAGGTACCTTCAGGGGGGGATTTAGAAAATCCAGGCAGGCTCAAACGGTTGAGCCAATAGTAAACTGCACAACCCACACAGAAACCTACGAACAGGTTGAGAGCTGCCAGTGCCACAACCAACCAGA
Organism: uncultured Anaerolineales bacterium; assembly: GCA_964419495.1. Taxonomy (GTDB): domain Bacteria; phylum Chloroflexota; class Anaerolineae; order Anaerolineales; family UBA11858; genus NIOZ-UU35. The sequence continues at coordinate 21,772 of CAYQQX010000038.1, read as the reverse complement.
TTAGTCCCCAACCCAAGGTAAGTGCACCAGAGTAAAGGGTTATAGACCCAACCAGCATGACAAGCGCGCCAAAACCCTGGGCAAAACGATGCGGTTCCGGGTTATCCATGATGATATCGGGCTTAGGCCACCCTGTGGGTTTAAGCATTAGATATATCAAAGCGAACCCAGGCTTTTTTCTTAAGGTACCAAGGATCATCACCACAGTTACGATTAATGCTAACCAAGGGGTGTTGAAAATGAAAGCGAGGATATTCAGCGTGATAATCAGCGTTTGATTGGTTTTCAAAGCTGTGTGATCGACTTTTGTCAGTTTGTTTATGCCCATGATTCTACCTGTAAATACCAGTATCCAGTTGTCAGTGGTCAGTTATCAGTTGCCAGTTTGGTCAAAAACTGACTACTGTTTACTCTTATAACTTCTTCTTCTTCGAATTTTGAGCGATCGTCAGTCAGGCGCCAGGAGCGCGACGTGATGGCTTTACCAGCATGTACGCTGGTAATGATGCAAGAGAACCAGGGCATGGCCCACTGACGATCAAATTCGGATGGCTGATTTGGATGGTCGGGGTGGGAGTGGAAGACGCCAATCACATCTAATCCTAGACGTTCGGCTTCATCCTCACCATACAGCATGTCTTGAGGGGTCAACAAGTAGCGGTTATGACGGGCAGAATCCTCGCGGGAATTGGTCAGAGTTAAAATTTCAGTCACCACCCGAGCGGTCGCATCAGCTCGCCCTAGCAAAAAACCAGCCCCCTCTTCGGGATAGGATTTTTCACCATGCTTGTGAATTTTGTTTAAAATATTTTTTGAAATCTTTATTTGCATTGCTACTCCGCTAAACGTTCATCGTTTAACGATCCTCCCACAGCGCATCATCGCTCAAATATTTGTACCCTGCATCGGGGAAAACTGTCACTACCACGCCAGACTCCAATTCTGCAGCCACTTCAAGAGCCGCGACCGCCGCCGCGCCTGAGGAGATGCCCACAAAGAAACCTTCTTGACGAGCGAGATTGCGCACCATCTCATGCGCTGCTTCAGTCGAGACTTCTACAGTTTGATCAGGAGCGGAGGGATCAAATATGCCTGGTTGGATGGCAGTGGTCATATGCTTGAGACCTTCCAAACCATGGAATGCTGCATCGGGCTGTGCGGCAACGATCTGGATTTCGGGGTTGTACTCTTTCAAGTAACTTGATACTCCCATCAGTGTGCCGGAAGTACCCAAACCGGCCACAAAGTGGGTCACAGTTCCCTGAGTCTGCTCTACAATTTCTGGTCCGGTGGATTTGTAATGGGCCTGCCAGTTGGCGGGATTATCATACTGATTGGCATAGAAATACAAATCAGGCTGCTCCTCAGCCATCCTACGCGCCACCAGAATAGCGCCGTCCGAACCTTCCAAAGGATCGGTGAAAACCACTTCTGCTCCCAAGGCTCGCAAGATGGCAACCCGCTCAGGGCTGGCGTTTTCCGGCATGGCCAAAGTGACATCAATATCCAATGCTGCACCAAAGGTGGCGTAGGCAATGCCCATATTGCCCGAAGTCGAATCGAGCAGCCGCATTCCCGGCAGAAGGCAACATTCGAACAGCGCCGAACGGATTATATTGAAAGCCGGACGATCTTTGACTGAACCACCAGGGTTGAACCACTCCGCCTTGGCATAAACTTTGACATCAGGGGCAAGATCCTTGGTGACCCTGCGCAGTGGCAGCAGCGGGGTGTTTCCCACAGCCTTGAGCAGCGCCATGCCTTCCATATCGGCTTCTTGGGGGGCAGTGATAGGCTCTTTTAGGGTTGTGTTGACCTGTGAGATCATGGTATCTCCTATGGAGGATTTTTGATTGATGATTATCGATTGGGTAGGTATAAACATCGTCAATCTTCAATCATAAATCAACATTCTTAACCAAAACAGCCAACAGACTTGAAATTTATTCTGCTCCGCAGAATAAGGGCGGCAAATGCTCCGCGACAAGTGAGAACAATACTTGTGTCTTGCGGGGTCGTGCCTACCCTTCGCCAGTCCGTTGGCTGTGGAAGTTCGCTTATTTTCTGCGAGACGGGTAGGCTTACGATCCCCGCCCCATACAGATGCAATTGAATGGCATTACTTTACTCCAATAATTTTTATGAATATATTGATGCAAATTGTAGCCGCTTTGTCCAATTTGTCAAGGCTGTATAAAAGAAAAGCCCAACGAGGTTGGGCTGCTAGCCTTGGTAGAAATCATTTAGTTGCAACTGCTCATAACCCACTGACCACTATCCACCACCCACTGCCAACTACTCACGGACCCAACAACACTTCCACTGTGGTAACATTCACCGCTCCGGGCAGGCGACCGCCGCGCTCGGAGACGATCACCCGCACCCAGGTTGGAGCATTGATCTGGTAGCTGATCTCTGTGACAAAGGGATTATGTTCCCCCTTCTCCGTGGGAATCACGCCTGCCAAACGCGATCCCAAAATGCGGCCATCGGCGGCGACGATTTCAACTAACAAGGGTTGGTCAGATGCGGAGCGGGCAAGTCCTTCTACCAGCATCTTATCACCAAAGATCAACTCTTTTTCGATGGGGTTTTGGATCACAATGGGAGAGAGTGTGTCGCTGGCCAGGCTGATATCGGCATCTCCGCTGGCAAGCAAGATCAAATCTATAGATGCCAGGGCTAAGATGCGACCATACTCATCTTGAGTTTGGATCGAAAGATGCCCAGTCTCTGCCACACCCGGAATTTCAAAACCAAACTCGGTCACAATGCGCCCTTGAGGGGCGGAGGTGGTGAAATTGAAGATCTTGCGGTACATCAAACGGCCGTCTTCGCCCCACAATTCCACACGGGCACGTTCGTCCGCGCCGGGCACAACATAAGCCACTAATGAAATTGGCGATACAACTTTGGACAGCGGCCCTGGATTGAAAATGGCAATTTGCGCTGCAGGAATGGGGCTTTCAGCGGTTGGGGTGGGATTTGATACGTTGGGTGAGGTTGTTTCAGGTGCAGCGCCGCTCTCTTCGAGTTCTTCGACAACTACCACTTCGGTGGGCACCGTGGTTGGCGTAGGTTCTGGCGTTGTCGAAGGCGTCACCATGGCTTCAGCGGTCATAGCGATCACTGTTGGAAGCTGCTCTGTGGGAATTAAGGTTGGCAGCTCTTCGGAGGCAGTTAATGCATTACATCCACTCAACCACACGAAGAACAGCAAAGGCGTCCAAAGCAGGCGACGATAATGCATAGGTTCAGCCTGAGGTGTACTTTTCAACTAAATTTACCAAATCTTCGGTGAGTAAAGGTTTGCTCATAAATTCTTGCGCCCCCTCGGCTATTGCGCGATCCGCAAATCCTTTGTGACTAGCGGAAACCATAACAACTGGAATTTCCAACGGCACACCCAAAGCACGAATCTCTTTCAGAATTTGGAAACCGTCCATATCCTGTAATTGTCGGTCCAAGATGATCAAATCTACTGAGGTCTTGCGCGCCTTCTCTATCGCTTTAGCACCAGAGTCAGCCAGAACTGCGTCATGATCATAAAAAGATGCAATTCTCTCGTACGTTTCCAGAGTCAAAATATCGTCATCAATGAATAATATCCGCGCCATTAACAACCTCGTATATTTTCAGAAGTCTGTGAAATTCTACCATGAGGAGAGGTAGAAAAAGAATATGTAATCTCCCCAAATCCAAGGTAAATATTGGTTTTAGTAGAACGTCACTCCCGGCACTCTTCGCCGAAGGCGTGCTTCGCATGCCGGGGCAGCGAGAGAGTGTAAGGATACCACTCTCTCGCTGTTAATCGCAAAAACAGGGTTTCAGCAACCCAAAATGCTGCTGAAACCCTGTTTTTGCGAAATTATCCCCCCTTCCCAGTTCCACAGAAATGGGGAAGGGGGAAAAAACATGACACTTCCAGAATATTAATTTTTGGGGTGTCATTTATCGTTCAAAAGGCAATTATATGCCGTAAATCTCACCGTATTTGGTTCGCAAATACTTCATATAAGGTGCCGGGTCGATCTTGGAGCCGGTCACTTTTTCGACGAGCTCTTGCGGCTTGTACTTGGCACCATGAACATGGATCTTGCTCTTCATCCATTCGGTCAGGGCACTGAATTCGCCGCGGGCGAACTGATCGGTCAGGTCCGGAATATCAGCAATCATCGTCTCCCACAATTGGGCTGAGATCAGGTTACCAAGGGCATAGGTAGAGAAATAACCGATATAACCGCTGGACCAATGCACATCTTGCAAAACACCCAACTTATCGTTGGGGGGTGTAATCCCAAGATATTCCTGCATCCGAGCATTCCAAGCCTCGGGGAGATCTTTTACTTCGAGTGTGCCTTCCATTAGAGCGATTTCGATTTCCAGGCGCAACATGATGTGCAGGTTATAAGTCGCCTCGTCAGCTTCCACCCGGATCAATGAGGGTTCGACCTTGTTAATGCCTTTGTAGAATGTGGCCAGATCGACATTGCCCAATTGAGATGGGAAAAATTCCTGCAAGCGGGGGTAAAAATGCTGCCAGAAGGGCATTGAGCGCCCAACCAGATTCTCATATGTGCGAGACTGCGATTCATGCACGGCTAAAGAAGCGCCATCTGCTAAAGGAGTACGTTCATAAGCCGGGTTGATGCCCATGCCATAGAGCCCGTGGCCGCACTCATGGAGAGTACCAAACAAAGCCGATGGAATGAACATAGGATCGACACGAGTAGTGATGCGTACGTCATTGACGCTGAAACCCGTGGTGAAGGGGTGCGCCGATTTATCCTGGCGGCCGCGTTCCCAATCATACCCATATTTGGTGATCACTTCGACACCAAAATCCCACTGCTTCTGCTCATCATACTCTATGTGCAAAAAGGAGGCATCGACCTGGGGTTGGTCAGCAATGGCCTGGAGCAGTTCCACCTGTTGGGGGCGCAATTCTTCAAAAATCGCTTTAACTTCAGCCGTCTTCATACTGCGCTCAAAATAATCTAACAGCGGATCATAGACATGATCGTAAGGCGCAAAGAATTCTGCAAATTGGCGGCGTAGTTCAACCACCTTTTCAAGGTCGGCCTGGAACATCTTGAAATCAGAGTTTTCGCGCGCCTTCTCCCAGGTTGCATAAGCTAATGAAATTGTCTTATAGTATTCTGCCGTGAATTCAGGCGGCACTTTGGCCCGTTGGTCATAAAAACGTTTGCAGGCCGCAATCAAGCGTGCATCGTCTGAATCGGAGTCGAGCTGATCTGCATTCGCGACAAGATCTTCGATTAACTTACTGTATTCTGGAGAAATGGTCTTGGTGTGCACCAGTCGCTGCAGGGTTGCCATTTGATTGCCGCGCTGTTCGGCACCACCCGGCGGCATATTGACTTGCTGATCCCATTCCAACAGCTGCGCGGCATTGTAAATATCCATGATTTCGGCGGTCAGTTCTTTTAGCGTTTTAAGTTTTTCTTCCATGAAGGCTCCTAAAGGGTTTTACAAATTTTCTGGTTGCACTGCTAGAACAGTATAACCGGGGCAATTACATTAATCTAACTCTTATACGATCTTCCATCGCAGAGGTTCACCGCGTAATGCTGTCAGCACTTCTTCAGCAATATCAGCGGCCGCGCGGGCTTGTGCCTGATGAGTTTGGGCGGCAATGTGGGGTGTGGCGATCACATTAGGGTGTGAAACCAATGCCGTCAGGTCGGGAGGCTCTTGGGAAAAAACATCTAACGCCGCCCCTGCAACTTGTCCATTTTCCAAGGCCGAGAGCAGCGCCGTCTCATTGATAATGCCACCGCGCGCCGTACAAATCAGGTAAACGCCGCGCTTCATTTGGGCAAAGGCTTGTCCATTGATCATATGTCGAGTTTTGGGGCCCAAGGGTACATGCAGGGAAACAATGTCTGCACGTGTATATAAGTCGGTCAGTGTGACGGACTCTGCTCCATGTTTGGATATAAATTCATCTGTCTTTTTGGGGTCATGGGCTATTACTTTCAGCCCAAATGCAGCCGCTCGCAGCGACACAGCTAAACCGATATTCCCCAGGCCGACAATGCCCAGGGTCTTGCCACTCAGCTCCATTCCCAGGATATCCTGTTTGATCCAGCGGCCAGATTTCATCGCCGCATCACTTCGGGCCACAGAGCGAACAATGGCCATGATCAGTGCCAGCGTATGTTCGGCCACGGCAATTGTGGTCGCGGTGGGTGTATTTACGACAGTGATATTCCGGCTTTGCGCGGAGGCCAGGTCGATATTATCAACACCGACACCTGCCCTGCCAATAACTTTGAGTTTCGAAGCCGCGGCGATGATATCGGCGTTCACTTTGGTGCGACCGCGCACGATCAGCGCATCGTAGGCTGAAATATTTTCCAGCAAATCGTCCGCTGACATGCCCGGCTGATAAACAACATCTGCAGAGGTAGAAAGGGATTCAATACCGTTATCGGTGAAATTATCAGTAATCAGGATTTTCATTTGCGTCATGGAGGTCTCCGCTTCGCAAAGCGGGACAATTGTACCCCTAAAACGTTGAACGTTGAATGTTACATGTATCAAGTTGCAGGTTGCAGGTTTCAGGTTTCAAGTTCCAGGTTGGGTTTTATAGTTTATTCTATTGGAATTCTCAGTGTGAATACGGCCCCACCCTCAGGTTGGTTTTCGGCTGTTATATCGCCCCCGTGGGCTTGGGCAAGCTTTTGCGCGATGGATAATCCCAGGCCAGTACTTCCGCCCTCTGCAGACGTACGCGAGCGATCTGCTTTGTAGAAACGTTCGAAGATATGGGGGAGTGATTTTTCGGGAATGCCCGGGCCCGTATCTCTGACAGTAACCAAAAGACTCTGTCCACTATCCACTGTACACTGTACACAAATTTGTCCCCCCTCGGGTGTGTAGCGTAAGGCATTGTTCAGTAAATTATTGAGGATCTGTTCCACGCGCTGGGGATCGATATCCACAAACGCAGGCATCTCCATTGGGGATAAGTGAATCTCAACTCCATGCGAGCCAGCCTGGGGGTCGAAGCGCGATATCGAGCGCTCCAATAGCGCGGCAATATCCGTTGAGGTACGTTCCAAGGTTAATTGTCCCCCATCTGCCAGCGCTAAAGTGCGCAAATCTTCTACTAAACGAGTTAGGGCGCGGTTCTGTTCCTCGATGGGGAGAAGGTTCTCGGATGTTAAATCATAAATTCCGTCTTGCAGGGCTTCTAGATGGGCGCGCTGCACAGCTAAGGGTGTGCGCAGCTCGTGGGCAATATCCGCCGTAAGCGCCCTGCGCCGTTCGCCAGCCTGCTGCAAGGAAGCAGCCATACGGTTAAAAGCCTTACCGAGAGTTGCCAATGACTTATCACCGCGCACACGCACGCGTTGGCTGAGATCGCCCTGAGCCATTTGTGAAGCCGCCTTGGTGAGATCTCGTACCGGGCGCACTAAACTATAAGACAACAAAAGAGCCAAAATGAGAGATACGCCGCCTGCGATCACCGCGGCGGTGAAAGCGGCGCCATTGAGCCGGGTCAGCAGTGCTCGCTCGTTTTCAGACGTAAACAACATGCCGCCATCGGCAAGCAAATAGCCAACTTCCTGACCACCCACTTCGAGCGGGATTGCGTATTCCAATTCTCCTTCTTCGATATGTCCCCCGGCATGACGGTCCTGATTATCCAAAACCACATTACCATCCCGGTCTACTAAGCGAACATGTTGGCCCATCATCTCCACGGCATTCTGCCCCCTACCGGGTCCCATACCCATTCCGGGCCCTCCATGTTCCGCACCAAATCCTCGAATTATTTGCTCACTCCCCCTCCAGGAGCCCGAAACATTGTAGTGGTCTTCAAGATCATCTACCAATTCCTCAACGCCTTCCGCTCCACCGCGGAACATGAACGTGCGCACGGTTTGAGCCGTGCTTAAACGCACAACGATCACCAGGCTGATAATGGTGATCAGAACAACCAAAGCAAATGCAAGTAGAAGTCGACGAGTCATGAGTAGCGGTTAGGGGTTAGCCATTAGCTGTTTGCAGTGAGATTATTGGCGGGCGAAGCGATATCCAACCCCAAAGACGGTCTCAATATACCGCGGATTTTTTGGATCCGCTTCGAGCTTGGCGCGCAGGTTTTTGATATGGGCATCGATGGTGCGTTCGTAGCCTTCGAAGGCCGCGCCTTGTGTGGCTTCCAACAGGCGCATGCGTGAGAAAGCTCTGCCTGGGCTGGCAGCCATGGTAGAAAGGATCTCGAATTCTGTGGGGGTGAGATCAAGAGGGTTTCCAGCTTTGGTGATTGAGTAAGCATCCATGTCGATCTCTAAATCAGCGATCCGTAGAACTTGAGTTGGGCTGGTTTCTGCTCCCGAGCGACGCAGTACGGCCCGAACTTTGGCCACAACAACGCGCGGCGAGAAGGGTTTGGTGACATAATCATCCGCACCCAACTCCAAACCGATCAACTGGTCGGTCTCTTCCACACGGGCGGTGAGCATGATGATTGGTGTGTCACCTTTACGGCGAATTTCCCTTGCCACGTCGAGGCCATCCATGCTAGGTAGGTTCAAGTCGAGCAGCACCAAGTCGGGACGTTCATATTCCCAGGTAGAGAGGCCGGTGTCACCGCGGTAGGCGGTCAACACGTCAAAGTTGGATTTCTGCAAGTAGTCACGCAGCACTTTGACAAGTTCGGGTTCGTCTTCGATGATCAGAATTTTTGGCATGGTTTATGTTTGTTCGAGACTTCCGAAGTCTGTTCTCCTTCGCATTACTCGGAGTGCTTAGCGAAGACTTCGGAAGTCTATTAATAATTGATGTTACGCAAGCTAAAGAGATTCTCCCTGGAAATAGGGGGTGGGGCTTCGCCCCCGACCCCCTATTTCCAGGGAAACCTTGCTACGTGTGCGTAACATGAGTTAATAATTTGATCTAACCTGATTATAACGGAAAATGGGTGGCGGAGTTCGCCACCCATTTTGGTACGAATAAGCTTTCAGGGATTAGCCTTCATCGGAATCGGAGAAACGTCCACCGGGGCCGCGCCCACCATGGTGACCAAATCCATCGCCATCACAGCCACCTGAACCAGGTCCAAAACCAGCTTCTTTCATCTCGTCCCAACGGCTCTGCATCCAGTCAGCTTGCTCTTGGGTGATGGTGCCATCGGCAACGGCCTGCTCGAAAGCTGCAGTGCGAGCATCCGACATCAGGGTGCTGAATTCTTCTTCGGTCAAACCCTGCTCTTGCGCGATATCCCAACCGGTCTTGCCTTCTTCATGGGCAGCTTCAAGTTCTTCAACGGTCATGCCAAGGGCGGCTGCAATAGCCGCCTGCATGGTTTCATGCAGTGGTCCATATTCGCCATCACCATCCCAACCGAACATACCATGGCCAAACCCACCATGGCGGCCAAATCCACGACCGAAAGAGTCGGAAGGATCATCATCCTGGGCATAGGCATAGCCCACACCGCCCAAAATCAAGGCCACAACGCCGACAACTGCAACGATCAATATGGTTTTCTTCATCAGAAATACTCCTTTAGTATTTTTTGTTCTCACCGACCTGGGCGACAAAGTCCCCAGGTCGGTGTTGATGTGACTAAAGGATAATTTGTGCATATGAAGAAGTTGTGAAGAGGAAGTGGAGGATTGATGAAGGTTAATTCCCGAAGAATCCTGCTAAAAGGGCAGTATACTCCTCGGGAGAATTCAAATATGGAAAATGCCCCACAGCGTGCAGTGTATGGATAGTTGCTCCTGGATAAGTGGTTTTCAACTGCTCCCGGAGAACTTCTTCCACGAGAGGGTCATTATCCACCTCTATGATCATCACCGGGACCCCGAGGGCTTCAACATCTGGCGCGTGGAAGGGATCGACAACGCAATGAAAACGGCCAACAACCTGGGCCTTGGTCATGCGTCCATAAGACTGCTCCAAAAGATATGCTAAAACCAGATCTGAATTGCCTGAGGCCGTATAAACATCCCCCTCAAAACTGCCCCGAAAGACATTCATTACCAGCCACTCTGGCAGATAAGGCAGCAAGGCACCGATGGTTTTATTCTTCTCGGCGATGAGGTCATTGGGTGGGAATGTGTTGGCGAAAACCGCGCTCTCGATTTTCTCCGGGTAATGGGCGACAAGATATTGAGTGAAGTATCCCCCAAGGGAAGAGCCAACCACATTGACGGTTGATACACCCTCTTGCTCGAGGATTGCCAATACCCCCTGGCTCATGGCATCCAGACTATCGACGGGTGGATATGTGGTTGAAATAACGTAATAGCGGTCGCTCAAGGCCTCCATCTGCTGCCACCAGATATCCGCCGCGCCGGTCATACCGTGCAGGAAAAGGATGGTTTCATCGCCCTGGCCAAAGGCGATGTATTCCCACGCAACCCCATCCACATCGACTTTCTGAGGAGGGTGTTCCTGACGGAAGGCGAGCAACGCTGCCGCGCTATCCGGGTCAACTTTGGATAATAACTCTTCGAATGAAACTCTGGGGACGGGGTAGAGATATACCGCGGCGATGATCAGAATCAATGCCAGGGAAATGATCCATCTGAGTCTTTTACGCATGGTTGGCTCCTTTATAACCAGACCCTAAAAGTTTTAAAAACCTTTAGGGTCTCAGCCAATACCTCTTCAACTCGAAGATTTGATCGCGAGGGCGGTGGTATTCATCTGGTTTTCCAGACTAAATACGCTTAGTTTAGCCACCGAGATAGGCTTTCTTCACATCTGGGTTAGTTAGCAAATCATCGGCATTCCCTTCGAGGACAATGGAACCTGTCTCGAGCACGTATCCACGCTGGGAAAATTGAAGCGCCAAGCGGGCATTCTGTTCCACCAACAAGATCGTGGTGCCTTCTTCGTTGATCTCTTTGAGGGCGTTGAATACATCCATCATCAGCAGGGGGGCTAACCCCATCGAAGGCTCATCGAAAAGCATCAACTTTCTGCCACTCATGAAAGCTCTGCCAACGGCCAACATTTGCTGCTCACCGCCGCTCAGAGTGCCAGCTTTCTGGAGCATGCGCTCTTCCAAACGGGGAAAAATAGCGAACACGCGCTGCATATCTTGCTCAATTCGTGCGACATCCTTTCTCGCAAATGTAGCCAGCTTGAGATTCTCCATGACCGTCAGGTTGCCAAAAAGGCGCCGTCCCTCGGGAACATGCGAAATGCCCAACTCGCTGACAACCTTGTCTGCCGCGTAGTCGAGCAAATCTTTTCCTGTATAGGTCATTTTTGTGCCATTTTCAACAGGAACCAGGCGGGAAATGGCTCGCAGGGTTGTGCTTTTCCCAGCACCATTGGCGCCAATAATGCACACGACTTCACCCTCATCAATATGAAAATTGAATCCGTGAAGAGCTTTGATCTGTCCATATGAAACTTGCAAGTTTTCTACGGATAATAACATCAGGTCTCTATCTCCTTGCCCAGATAGGCTTCGATCACCGCGGGGTTGTTCTGTATTTCATCCGGGGCGCCTTCAGCGATGACCTCTCCAAAGACCAGCGTTTGAATGATATCGCAGAGTTCCATCACAAATTTCATGCGGTGTTCGATCAGAAAAATGGCTAATCCCAGTTCTTTGTGAACCTGCCGGATCGTTGTCATCATTTGTGTCAGTTCTTCAGGGTTCATGCCTGCGGTCGGCTCATCCAAAAACAGGATTTTCGGTTCCGTCGCCAGTGCTCGGGCCATTTCTACACGCCGCTGCGCGCCATAGGGTAAATTAACAACGAGTTGGTCAGCCAGGTGCCCAACGCCGACAAGGTCTAAAAGTCCGCGCGAGATTTTTTCGCTCTCGGTTTCTTCTCGCTGGCGTTTAGGCGTTCCAAAGAACGCACCCACCAGGCCGTAGGTCAGCTTTGAATAACGGGCCTGCATGATATGTTCAAGAACGGTCATATGCCGCCATAAACGCAAGTTTTGGAACGTTCGCCCTAATCCCAGTGATGCAATTTGGTACGGCTGCAGCCCAATTATGGTTTGGCCCTCAAAATGGATGCTGCCTTCCGTGGGGGTGTATATACCGGTGATGAGGTTGAAAATGGTTGTTTTCCCGGCTCCGTTTGGTCCAATCAGCCCGCGAATCTGCCCTGGCTCGATGCCCAAGTTGTAATCATGCACCGCCCGCAAACCGCCGAAGTAGTGAGTCATCTGGTCAATCTGCAGCAGCATATTCCACCTCTTCTTCTGTTTTTTGTTTTGGCTGGAGAAGTTTGGCAATGTCAAATTCTTTGAAAGCGATCAACCCGGTTGGGCGGTAGAGCATTACCAAAATAAGTAAGACCGGGATAATGATCCATTTGTAGATTTCCAGGGGGCGCAGCGCCTCGCTGAGCAGGTTGAAGCCCACCGCGCCAACAATGGAGCCAACCACCGAGTTCAGGCCGCCAAAATAAACCATCGCCAGCATTTCGGCCAGTTTCTGAATACCAAAGGACCCGGGGTTGACATAGCGCATGACATGCGCAAACAGTCCACCGGCCACACCAGCCCAAAAAGCGGCGAACATGAAGCCTATCATTTTGGTGCGCCGAGTGTTGACAGTCATGGCCGTGGCGGCTGTTTCTTCGTCTCGCACGGCGTTGAGTGATTTGCCCATCGTGGAACGCACAAAGTTATTGATGATCCAGATGCACGCCATACTCCAGAAAAACACCGTTGGGAGATTGGCCCAATTAGGCTGGTTCATAAAACCGCGCGATCCGCCTAATATTTCAAGGTTCTCGATAAGACTCTTCACAATGAACAGGAAAGCCAGGGAAATAATTGCCAGATAATCGCCTCGGGTTCTAAAGGAAGGCACGGCAACCAGCAAAGCTCCCACCGCCGAGACGATGCCACCAAAAATCAGCCCGATGGGGAACATGAGCGGCCCAAGGGCAGGCGGCAGCCAGGGAAGGCCAAAAACTTTGTCATCGACAAACAGAACAACGGTGAACACCGAGGCTACATACGCACCCAGCGCCATAAAGCCAGGGTGTGAACAAGAAAATTCTCCTAAATAGCCATTGATAATGTTCAAGCTTAAGGTAAACATAATCGCAATTAACGTCAGTCTGAGCACCAGATCGCGATAATCACTTATATCCGCCCAAATATGCAGCGATCCGTACAGCAAACCGACATGCACCAACGCGGAAAGCCACAACGGGAACTCGATCAAACGGGCTGCCAGCTTATTTGTCAGAGATGTGCCCAGGCGCGTTGTCAGTCCCACTGGCAGCAGATAGATCAGGAATACATAAACGAGTGTCCCCGGCAGCAAAGCAGGTTGTTTTAACACAATAACGAAGCCAAAAAGAACCGGTATTTTGGACAAGCCCAGTAGGCGCGCTAACGGCAAGCCCACAAACTGCTCCAGCGCCGCAGCCGCCAGAATACCCAGCAACCAGCCCAGCAAAGGTACGTTGGCAAATGGCGCCCAGGCTTTGTGAAATCTATTTTTCAATTTTGCCATATCAATTTCTCTCTCAGTTAGAGTCTCAATTTGGCGCTATAGGCCTCACCAAAGAATCCGTGAGGTCGAAATGTCAGGATGAGCAGGATGATGGAGTAGGCAATAAGGTCGCGCAGCGTTGAGGGGAAAATTGCCGCTACAAATATCTCGATGAAACCAAGCAAGAAACCGGCCAGCGCTGCCCCTAAAATGGAACCGCGTCCACCCAAAATGGCTGCGACGAAGGCTTTCCAGCCGAAGAGAATGCCCATATACGGATCTAGCACCGGGTAAGCCACGCCAAACAGAATCCCAGCGGCAGCAGCCAGGCCAGAGCCTAAGGCAAAGGTCAGTGCAGCGATGGTGTTTATCGAAACGCCCATAAGCGGCACGACTATGAAATCGTAGGCCATCGCCCGCATTGCCATACCCCATTTGGTACGCTGTACAAATTGATGCAGTGCGAACATCAGCAGAAGGGATACTCCCACGATCATGATTTTCTTATTGGTAACAAATACGCCGCCAATATCATACGTGGTTGTTTCGATCAGAGCGGGAAAACTTATTCGTTCTGCGCCTAAAAGTGCCAGATTGCCTGTTTCCAGGATGATGCCGATCATCAGGCCGGTGATTGCTGCTGAGGCGCGCGGCGCGCCTCTCAGGGGGCGGTATCCAACTCTCTCGACCAACATCCCCACAAACGAAGTCAAGAACATGGTGATGATGATCGTCAGAGTCAAAACCAACCAACCGGGCAAGGCCAGCATTCCTAATGCCGATAAGGCAACCAGTCCACTGGATACAAAGAAGCCGATATAGGCTCCTACCATGAAGACATCGCCATGCGCAAAGTTAAACAGCATCAGAACACCATAAACCATCGAATAGCCCAGTGCTATCAGGGCATAGAAACTGCCCCACTGCATGGCATTTACCAGGTTTTGCAGAAAAGATGTCATATATTACTCCTAGGTAGAAAAGAACCTGATAGGCTCAAAAAGCCTATCAGGTTAGATCATCTTTCCGAATCATTAGGGGCAAGCAGATTTGTAGAATTCGTACTCGCCAGTGTCGCTGATACGAACAATGACAGCGCACTTGATGGGGTCGCCTTCTTCGGTGAAGGTCATGTTTCCGGTAATGCCTTCGAAGTCGGTGATGCTGGCCAGGGCGTCACGGACACATTGGCGGTCGGCGGCTATATCGCCGGTGATTTCGCCGCAGCTCTCGATGGCCTGCTGGACGAGGTGCAGGGTATCCCAGGTGAGGGCACCGACATCATCGGGCACGTAACCATGTTCGGCTTCGTAGCGGTCAATAAACTCTTTGGTAGCGCCTGTTGCTCCAGCAGCGGCATAGTGCGTGCTGAAGAAGAGACCGTAGCAATCTTCGCCGCAGAGTTCAACCGTTTCGGCAGAACCCCAGCTGTCGCTGCCGACAATGGGGGCATCCCAACCCAGTTCGTGGGCTTGCTGCACGATCAGGGCAACTTCGTTGTAATACTGGGGCGCAAAGAAGAATTCCGCGCCAGAGTTGATGATCGTCGTCAATTGAGCGCTGAAGTCGGTGTCTTTGGTGGTGAAGCTTTCATAAGCCACAACAGAACCTTCGCCGTGGACTGATTCCCAGGCATCTTTGAAGTTTTCAGCCAATCCTTTGGGATAGTCGCTGGCGACGTCGTAAAGCACCGCAGCTTTGGTAAAGCCAAATTCTTCTGTCACAAAGTTCGCCACAACCGGCCCCTGGAAGGGATCCAGGAAACAACCACGGAAGACCCAGGGTCGATCCAGTGTAGTATTGGGGTTTGTGGACCAGGGACTGACCATTGGCGTTTCGTAGTTATTGGCAACATCACCAGCGGGAACAGCCTGCTTGGAAGACTGAGGGCCAACAATAACTAAAACTTCGTCCTGGGTGATCATTTTTGTATTGGCTTTGGTGGCCGACTCAGCTTTGGACTCATTATCCTCGATGACCAACTCAACATTGTAGGTCTTGCCGCCAACTTCGAGGCCGCCAACGGCTTCTATATCAGCCAGCCACATTTCAGCGGCGTATTTCGAGCCTTCGCCGACTTTAGGAATGTCACCGGTAATGGGGGCATTGATGCCCACTTTAATCGTATCTGGCGCAGCAGGGCCGCAGGCAGCCAGCACGAACACGACGATCAAGAGAAAGGCTATCATCTTAAATTGTTTCATGATTTTCAACTCCTTGGTCATTATGAATAACTGTGGAATTTAACAAGAAAGGAACTGACGCCGTCTTGAGATAAAGTCTGGGGAGCCAACCCGATACACAAACGGCGTATTCTGAACTCATTAAAATGGCCTTTTATCACCTCCTGCATGCGCCACATTAGAACTTACATAAAGAAAGCTCTTGAAATACTACCAAACGGATATTATTTATGCAAGGGAAGTATAGGTATTTATGAATTTCCTGCCATCAACTTGATGCGCTCCCAGGGCTTGAGATCGCCTTCTTCAGCCAGGATGCCCTTCAGTTCGAAAACTTGATCGCGCAGGGCAGCAGCCTTCTCGAACTCCAGGTTTTGGGCGGCAACTTTCATTTGCTCTTCTAAGCCGGCGATGACCTTCATCATCTCATCTTGGGGCAAACTGGTCACAGCATCAACGCGATATTCGGCCTGGTCCTCCGCCACGGCGTGCGCGGCGACCTGATCGGTGAGATCGCGAATATCCTTCATAATGCTGACCGGCTCGATGCCATGATCCTCATTGTAAGTATTCTGCTTGGCACGGCGGCGATTGGTCTCTTCGATAGCAACTCGCATAGCATCAGATATCTTCTCGGCATACATGATCACTTTACCTTCCACGTGCCGGGCAGCGCGGCCAACCGTCTGGATCAGGGCTGTTTCTGAGCGCAGGAAACCGGCTTTGTCAGCGTCGAGGATGGCTACCAGGGAAACCTCGGGGAGATCAAGCCCCTCTCGGAGCAGGTTAATGCCCACTACCACGTCGAACACGCCCAAACGCAAGTCTCGCAAGATGCCCACTCGCTCGAGGGTGTCGATCTCCGAGTGCAGGTAGTGCACCTTGACGCCCATCTCCATCAAATAATCCGCCAGATCTTCAGACATACGCTTGGTAAGCGTGGTAACCAGCACTCGCTGACCAACCTCTGTGCGTTTGTGTATCTCGCCTACTAAATCATCCACCTGCCCCTGAACGGGACGTACTTCGATCTCAGGGTCAATCAAACCCGTGGGGCGGATGATCTGCTCAACAACCTGATCAGCTTGCTCCATTTCATAAGGACCAGGGGTTGCAGAGGTGTAGACTGTGAAATCCATACGTTCTTTAAACTCATCAAACTGAAGCGGGCGATTGTCCAACGCAGAGGGCAAACGGAATCCGTAATCAACCAGGGTAGTTTTGCGCGAGCGGTCACCGTTGTACATGCCGCGGATTTGCGGCACGGTCATATGCGACTCGTCGATGATCAGCAAATACTCATCGGGGAAGTAATCAATTAACGTCCAGGGAGGCGAACCAGCAGGGCGCTGGTCCAGGGGGCGCGAGTAGTTCTCGATACCAGAACAGTAGCCCACCTCGCGCAGCATTTCGAGGTCATAACGGGTGCGCTGCTCGATGCGCTGGGCCTCCAATAGCTGCTCGTTGGCGTTGAATTGTTCGATGCGCTCTTCCAACTCCACTTCAATATCGGCGATGGCCTTCTGCATCTTCTCTTCTTCGGTGATGAAGTGTTTGGCCGGGAAGATGCTGACTTCTTCCATCTGGCGGCGTACTTCTCCAGTCAAATAATCGACCTCGGTGATTTTCTCAATTTCATCCCCCCAGAAGCTGATGCGGTAGATATAACGTTCTTCGTATGCGGGTGCAACTTCCAAAGTATCACCGCGCACGCGGAACGTGCCCGGTCTGAGGTCGATATCGTTGCGTGTGTACTGGCTCTCGACAAGGCGGCGCAGCAGCGTTGTGCGCCGGTGACTCTGCCCAATTTCCAGTTCGAGGACCACGCGCCCGTATGCTTCCGGATTCCCCAAACCATAGATGCATGAAACCGAGGCCACAATGACGACATCCTTACGAGATAACAATGCCGTTGTCGCTGCCAGGCGTAGGCGTTCGATCTCTTCGTTGATGTCGGTTTCCTTCTCGATATAAAGATCATGGCGCGGTACATAGGCCTCGGGCTGGTAATAATCGTAGTAAGAAACGAAGTACGCCACGGCGTTCTCGGGGAAGAAGTCGAGGAACTCAGCATAAAGCTGGGCCACCAGAGTCTTGTTATGGGCAATCACCAGGGTAGGTTTCTGGATATGCTGGATGATATTGGCCATGGTGAATGTTTTGCCTGTGCCTGTGGCGCCCAGCAAAACCTGATTCTTATAGCCCTTGTCGAGACCGGCCATCAACTGCTCGATGGCCTCAGGTTGGTCACCGGTGGGCTGGAAGGGGGCGTGGAGTTTGAATTTCATAGTTTTGGAAGTGAGATGTTAGAAGTTAGAGGTTGGATGTTGATACCGGAACTAATCTATTATATCGAACATCCGTTCTTTTTGGGATGGTCTAATTGGCGATATTGAAACTGAAGTAGAGAACATTCAACCCTAGCGCTCTTATGGCAACCGCACCAATATACCCGGGAGCAGGATTAAACGAAATCATTTCCCAGTTAGCCGCCTCATCTGGATCATCTTCTACTTCTACTAACTTTGCTGGTACATTATCGGCAAGGGTAACAATAAATTTATCGAGAGGGTGGGAAAGTCCTTCCCCTATCGCTTTTATAAAAGCTTCTTTACGAGTCCAACAATTGAAAAAAGCACTTATCTTATGTTCTTCTAACACAATCTGATAATCGGCAAATTCAGCGTCTGAAAAAAAGCGTTCCGCAATTTGGGCAACATCAGGTAAAGTTCGGATTTTCTCAATATCAATACCAATAATATGTTTGTTGACAATTGCACATACTGCCCAATTGTCTGAGTGCGCAAGATTAAATGAAATCTTCTTATCACCGCATCCTTTATCCAGGCCAGGCTTTCCATAATCATTGTAAATAAATTCAATTTGATCAGGCGAAATGTTAAGATACTGACCAAGTATCATCCTCAGACTACCCCTAGCAATAATAAATTTTTGTTTGTCTTTCTCAAAGTGATAACGAGCTGACCGAGAATGCTCATCTTGGGAAAGGGCCCCTTCAAATGTCTCTATTGTATGTATGCTTTGAACTAGCGGAATTTTCCAAATATGAATCTCGTTTTCTGGCAACAGCAAATCACGTGGTGGTGGGTACCAAGTTGGGTTGCTACTCCTCAGACTTTTTCCAGACATCTTCTTCCATTTTCTTACGCAGGCTTAGCGGGCGCATATCCGTCCAGACTTCACCGATATACTTCAAACACTCTTCCTTCGAACCATTTACCCCTACATCAAACCAACCTAGAGGATTCTCGCGATCAACAGGCCAGATGGAATACTGCTCCTCGTGGTTGATGACAACTTTGTAAATAACCCTATCTTCAAATCTATCCATGATTACCTAATTCGTCCAACCTTAGCATACCTAGAGTTTTATCCTCAAACAAACAGGACATCCCATTATCATCGGACAGTTCAGATTTCTGCCCTATTCAAATATTCCTCGATTTGCTTCGCAACAAATTGAACATTGGACCCTTCGTCCAGTAATGAACCATGCCTCGTACCAGGCAAAAAACAATAACTAAATTCATCCAATATCAATTCATCCCACTTTACGTGAAATCCATACTGATGGTGTTGTTCGGTCTGAATAAGTGCCGCATTCCCTTGGTAAGTATTTGTAAAATAGTTCTCTTGGGCTAAACTGTGGCAGAATTGTGTATATTGGATTCTATCTTGTGGCGTATGTTCTTTCGGCACCCTCCAACATATAGCCTCAATATATGGAGAAAAATATTCTTTCAATTTTGTACGTATCATGCTTATGAGGCTTCTATTACCCAAATGGAATTTGACCCGATCAATAACATGTGCAAAATTTCGCGGAGGTTGTTCACTATTTGGCCTGTTTAGAGGGTAGGGAGCATCAAGAAGCATCAACTGAGATACTATTTGTCCTTGCTCTGTGAGTTGATGAGCCATTTCAAACGCTACTAGTCCTCCAAAACACATCCCACCAATTTGATACGGTCCTTGTGGCTGTACCATACGCATTTCACGGATATAAAGTTTCGCCATCTCTTCCACATCGCGATGGGGTTCTCGAATATTGTCAAAACCAATGGGAGTGAAACCATATACGGGTTGAGATGATCCCAGGTGTTTGGCCAGTGGTGCAAACCGCATACCGCTGCTCGCAGCAGGTGGAACCAAGAAAAGAGAAGGTTTGCTCCCCAACGGCTGCACAGGAACTAGGCACTCCCAACGAGATTTCCAATTATTCTTCGTAATACTTTCAGCCAGCTTTTGGATCGTCGGCGCATCAAATAACACTGATAATCGAAACTGGATACCCATTCTTTTTTCTATCTGGACTAAAAGGTTTACTGCCGATAAAGAATCCCCACCAAGGTCAAAAAAGTTGTCATTGATACCTACCTCAAACCCAAGAATATCAGACCACACATCTACTAACATTTTTTCAACTGGTGTATAGGGTACAGTATAGTCGGTCTCGAGTTCAGGTCGACTCCAATCAGGTTCAGGGAGAGCCTTTAGATCGATCTTGCCATTGGGGGAAATCGGCAAAGAATCTAAAAAGACAAATTTTAGGGGAACCATGTAACTCGGGAATTTTTCTGACAAGTATTCTATTAAATCCAGGCTCGAGATAGCTTTCTTGTTTTCATATTTCGATGAGTCGGCAGGTAGTTTAATTTTATGTTTTGTTTCCGCTTGATTTCGCAGATTGTTGCGAGTAGCGTAAATCAGGTAGCGGTCAGTGTCATGACGAATTTGATCTTGCACTACATGAAATCGAAAACCCCATTGTTCCAAAAAATCTTTGAGATTGCGAACCCGCCCTTCACTTTCAGACCCTAGGGCATCATGTGTTTCCATTACAATCTGATCGATCTTCATCCAATCATCAGGTTCAACCCCTTGCAGCACTTCAAGTTCAGCACGTTGGACATCAATTTTCAACAAATCTATGTGGTCTATTTTTTCTTCTCGGATCACTTCTGAAAGCATCTTAAGATCACAATAAAACGATTCGCTTTCAAAACGGCTTTCTACAATTGCATCCACCGCTGAATCCAGTTTTGATAACGCGGCATTGTCACTTTGCAAGTCTTGTCGAATATGTCTTCCAAGAACTGTTGCATCCATTTTAATATCGACGAGAGAACTCATTCCCGACATTACTGACTGATGAGGGTAATATGTAAATTCTGCAATATCATTCCTATTTGAAAGACCTATTTGATAAGGTTTAATTTTTTCCTCGAAAATAGCTGAATTTATTTGTAGCAAATCAAAGATTGGGGGAATTGGCTCGAACGCGTAGATACGGACATCGTTACATGAATTTGCAACAGATAACGAAAAAATACCAATGTTTGCTCCAACATCAAATATACATGATCCAGGTCGTAAACTAATGCCGTGTTTTATGTAAGTTTCTTTTTCGAAGTGTTCCTTGTAGAGATAGTTTGTCTCATATATGTTTTTATGAGCTATTTCCATACCATTAGGTAGTTTGTAACGGCTATGCCCACCAACCTTGGGTACAAACATTGGACTTAAAGCCACGTATGCAACTAACCGTTTCTCTCTCTCGGATGGATCAGTAGCTAGCACAACTGCGTCTTTGACAGCCAGATGGTTGACCAATACCGCCTCAATCTCAGATATTTCAATCCGATTACCGCGAATCTTCACTTGAGTGTCTTTACGCCCCAAGTGTTCGTACAATCCATCAACACGAAACCGACCTAAATCTCCTGTATGATAGGATCTATTATCATCCCGATTAGATTCATCGATAAAAACCTTTTCAGTTAATTTTGGCTTATTCCAATACCCTTTGGCCAGATATTGACTCCGCACCACCATTTCACCAATTTCTCCAGGCGAAACTTGATCTCCATTTTTATTCAGCAAACTCACGCCCATATCCACCAAAGGGGTACCCACGGGTATGCGGTCACTATCCAGGTCGGTTAACCTATCCAGGGTATTACGCAAAAAAGTGCCGGTTTCTGTTGCCCCAATACCATGCATCAAAACACAACTTGGATAGAATTTTTCGAAAAACATCAACGCATCGGATCGATACAGGGCTTCACCACCAACATAAATTATCCGAAGATTAGGAAATTCC
>CAYQQX010000037.1:0-33561 GCA_964419495.1 uncultured Anaerolineales bacterium | reverse complement strand
TATTAAACTTTTCCCTTTTTGAGGAGGGCTGTCACTAACCTTTTTGGACAGCCCCTGAGGTTTCTCACGGTAATTCCCAAAGAGCCCTCTTTTTAGAAACACTAATACAGGAGAATCGTTACCCATGTCTCAAAAATCGCTACCCCAACGCAGTGAAGTCCCTGTTGAGGAAACCTGGAATCTTGAAAGTATTTTCGCCACTCCAAAGATTTGGAAAGAAAATTATGAAAATATCATCGCTCAACTGCCGGAGCTCGAGAAATTTCAAGGCAAATTGAGTGAAAATGCCCAAAAATTGCTCCAGGGATTGAAACTTTTCGATGAGATATTTATCCCTGGAATGCAGGTTTATGTTTACGCCGGACTGGCTGCTTCCGTAGATGTTGGCGACCAGGATGCCGCGGCTCGCTTCGGTCAGGCGCGTGGATTACTAGCAAAAGTGCGTACTGCGACAGCTTTTGTGGAACCAGAGATCATGGCAATAGGATTCGATGTGCTGGAAAAATGGATCGAGGAAGAATCTGAATTAGTAATTTACGAACACTATTTCGATCAACTCAAAAAACGTGGCGCTCATGTTCGCTCTCCTGAGGTCGAAGAGGTGATTGCCATGGTGGGCGATCCTTTGCCTCCGAAGATGGTCCTGGCAGCTTACTCCTCACTAACCAACGCTGACCTTAATTTCAAACCGGCGATTAGCTCCGAGGGCGAAGAAAATGAAGTTGGCCAGAGCAGCATCAACTCATTGATCACCCACACCGACCGCGAAATTCGCCGCACAGCCTGGGAGAACTACGCCGATTCCTATTTGGAATTCAAGAACACCTTAGCCAGCATCCAGACGCAGGTCATTCAACGCGATGTCTTTAACATGCGCGCCCGAAATTATGAATCTTCTCTCCAGGCTTCGTTGAAACCTAACGATATCCCCCAGGAAGTATTCCACAACCTGATCGATGTCTTCAAAAAGAACTTGCCCACCTGGCACCGTTATTGGCGCATCCGTCGAGAAGCTCTTAGGTACGACAAATTCCATGTCTACGATATCAAAGCTCCCGTTATGGATAAATCGCCCCAGGTGCCCTACGACCAGGCCGTTGAATGGATCTGCGACGGCATGAAGCCCCTCGGTGATGAATACGTCGAGGTGATGCGCGCTGGCTGCACCGACAAACGTTGGGTTGATCGGGCGCTCAATAGAGGAAAACGCCAGGGAGCATTCTCTTGGGGCTCATACGGTACACAACCCTTCATCATGATGAGTTACGCTGATGATATTTTCAGCTTGAGCACCCTTGCTCATGAGCTGGGCCACTCTATGCACTCCTATTACACCCGCGAAACACAACCCTTTATTTATTCACAATATTCACTCTTCGTCGCGGAAGTGGCTTCCAATTTTAACCAGGCCATGACGCGTGATTATTTATTCAATACGCTGGACGACAAAGCTCTCCAATTGGCCCTGGTCGAAGAGGCCATGTCCAACTATCACCGCTACTTCTTCATCATGCCCACCCTGGCACGTTGGGAACTGGAAATGCATCAACGCCTCGAAAACGGTCAACCCGTCAGTGCGCAGAGCATGATCGACTTGACTGCCGATCTCTTCAAGGAAGGCTATGCCGATGAAGTCGAGTTCGATCACGACCGCATTGGTATCACCTGGGCGCAGTTCGGTCATATGTACATGGATTTCTATGTCTACCAGTACGCCACGGGGATCTCGGGCGCTGATGCTCTAGCAAATGGTGTATTGGCCGGGAAAGAAGGCGCTGCTAAGAAGTACATCGATTTCTTGAAAGCCGGCAATGCCAAGTACCCATTGAATGCTCTGAAAGATGCAGGCGTCGATATGACTTCACCGGAACCTGTTGAGAAGGCCTTTGCCGTTCTGGCCAGCTATGTAGATAAGTTTGAAGAATTGGTGAGTTAGTTTTTGTGCACGGATTTCACGGATGAACACGGATCGGAAGAAAAAAAATGAAATCCGTAGAATCCGTGTTTATCCGTGTCCAAAAAGGTATTTATATGAGCGAACAACCAACCAAAAGCAAATTACTTGAAGTCATCGCCCAGACTTGGGCTGATCTTAATGAAATCATCGATGGCCTCAGCGAGGAGCAGTTGCACGACTCCAGCGCGATGTCAAATGGCTGGAGTTATAAAGATATCATGGCTCATGTAACTGCCTGGGAAATACTTGCCATGGATCGCATCAATTCTGCCATCACAGGTGAGCCATTGAAATTCGAAGTCATCGAAAGCGATGATTTCACCAACGACTTTAACGCCGACATCCACGCGAAAAACAAGGATAAAGCTTTAGCAGAAATCGTTGCAGATTTTCACAAAATCCACGGGGAATTCGTAACGCAAATCGAAGGGTTAGATGAGGCAGTGCTACCAGAAAAACTACCCTTTAACTGGGCTGGGAATCTGACCTATCAGGTGTTGATCTCAGCCAACACCCACTGGCATTACAACGAGCACATCGAAGCCAGCGAGAAGTGGCTGGCAAAGCAATAAATTCTTAAACGCAAAGACGCGAAGGACGCTAAGAAAAAATACTCTTTGTGTTCTTCGCGTCTTCCCGGTGAAATAATTGATCACTCGCCGAATTCTATTCAGCGCTTCCTCTAAAACTTTGCGCGGGCAGGCGATGTTGAGGCGCACGAAGCCTTCCCCCTCGGGGCCATATTTACTGCCCTCCTCGATGTAGACTCTGGCTTCATCATAGAACAAACGCTGAAGCTCACTTCCACTCAATCCCAAACTCCGACAATCTACCCAAAGCAAGAATAGCGCTTCTGGGTGAACAATGCGCAGCGGGGCTAAATGTGCGTCAAAACTGACTTTATTCTTCATCGTGCGCCTCCATTTCAATATTCTCATTATAGATCATCTCAATGAAGGAACTTCAATGATTGAACCTAAATTCTTCGAACAAGTATTCTGTATGGATACAAATCATAGGAGGAGAAAACTTGATGACAAAACGACCTGGCGGTATGCTGGGCTTTTCTACAGTTTGGTTGGGGCAACTGATCTCGGTGCTGGCTTCCAACATGAGCGGCTTCGCCCTGACCATTTGGGCTTTCGAGAAAACGGGCAGCGCCACGGTTTTAGGGGGTGTGCAAACTTCGTTCATTTTGCCATTCCTTCTCATCTCACCCATCGCAGGAGCGATGGTAGATCGCTACAACCGCAAACTGATGATGATGGTCAGCGATCTGGGAGCGGTGCTGGCGACAGTGACAATTTTGATCTTGAATGCCACCGACTCACTCCAGGTATGGCATCTATATGCCACGGCGGTGGTTTACGGCTTGAGCGGGACTTTTCAATGGCCGGCATATATGGCTGCCATCACCACTATGGTTCCTAAGGAAAAATATGACCGCGCTAACGGCATGATGATGCTGGTCGATTCTGGACCTGCCGTCTTCGCCCCAATGCTGGCTGGGGCACTGCTGCCAATCATCGGTATTAACGGAATTCTGATTGCCGATGTTGTGACCTTCTTCCTGGCTATCGCCGCATTGCTGATCGTTCACGTTCCCCAACCTGAACTCACCGAAGAAGGTCAGGCAGGTAAAGGCAGTATCCTTCAAGAAGCAGCCTATGGGTTCAAATACATCTTTGCTCGACGCAGTTTGTTGAGTCTGCTGTTGGTGATCCTTTGTTTGAATTTGGTGCACGGATTTTCAGGGTCCCTCTTCGCCCCGATCATTCTTTTGAAAACGGATAACAACAGTGCCATCATGGGGGCTGTGCAATCATCCTTTGCCATTGGCGGCGTGGTTGGTGGCTTGGTGGTCAGCGCCTGGGGCGGCTTTAAAAAGCGCATTCGTGGTATGTGGATTGGTTGGTCGATATTCGCTTTCTTTGGCCTGATCTTGTTTGGTTTGGGGCGCAGCCTGTATGTTTGAATCCCTGTAGCTGTGATTGCAGCGATGAGCTTCCCCCTCAGCCAAAGCGCCAGCAATGCCATCTGGCAATCCAAAGTCGCTCCCGATGTGCAGGGGCGCGTTTTTTCAGCTCGTCGCTTGATCGCCTGGCTGGTTGACCCCATTATGCCCTTGGTCGCCGGCGCCCTGGCGGACTATGTTACTGAGCCAGCCATGCAAGCGAAGACATTTTTATCCAGCACATTCAGTTGGTTGGTGGGCACAAAACCCGGAGCAGGCATGTCGCTGCAGTACGTCTTCTCTGGGCTGGCATATATCTCGATCATCCTGATTGCCTGGTTCATCCCGGCGATCCGCAACGTAGAAACCATACTGCCTGATCATGACGAGTTGGAGAAGGCGGAACCGACCTAAACAAGGTAGTGGTGAAAAAGCTGGTGTTATACAAAAAACAAACTCAATAAGTGTCATTCTGAACGCAGCCCTTCAACAAGTTCAGGATAAACTCCGCGGAGTGAAGAATCCCTGAAACCAAGCGATTAGCAAGCAAAGCCAAATACCCGGGATTCCTCGCTTCTCTCGGAATGACAGTTGGGAAATTTGGCTATCCGAACAGTAAACACCACACAAATCACCACTCCCCCAAACAATAATTCGAGTTACAATTACCCAACACTTTTTATTTTGGACGCTGATTTCCGCAGATATCCTGATCCTTGTGAGATTTTCTCCCTAAAATCAGATTTCATCAGCGTTCATCCGCGTCCAACAATGTGAAACTGTCAAATTCCTAGAAATATCTTGAAGTCAGATTTTCGAAAAGTCTGGCTTCTTTTTGTTACAAAACAGAAACCTTTAAGACAATTCTTGAACCATTTGTTCTAATTAATGTTACAATCACAGAACACATGTGCGAATTATCACAATGATCCATTATGAACGAAATCCTAGATTACTACCGCGCCCACTCCCCCATCACTGATCCTGGCAAATTTGTTCATCTCTACCAAGAACTACCCGATGATATCCCCAAAGTGATCGATATCATCCAGGGACAGTTGCTGCATCGCTTGGCCGCTGAACAATTTGGTGTCACGCTAACGCGTCAAAGTCGCGGCGAGCAGCGCCTGCGCACGATGCAGCAGCGTCTGGCGCGTATCGCCGAACTTGACCCATCACCGCTAGCCACCATTCGAGAGCCAAAAGAACGTCAGGTGGGCGTGTGCCGAGATTTTGCTGTCTTTCTCACATCCATATTGCGCCACAAAGCCATTCCTGCGCGTATGCGCGTGGGATTCGCCGAATACATCAAGCCCGACTCCCCATTCAAAGGCGATCATTGGATCACAGAGTACTGGGATGAAACACAATCTCGCTGGGTGCTTGCTGATGCAGATGTTGTTTTAGTAGATATACAAAGAGATGAACAATTCTATTCTGCCGGCGCGGCCTGGAATCTAGCTCGAGCTGGAACCGTGCGCTCAGATCTATTTCGCTTCAGTGGTCGCTGGAAAGGTTTTCCTTGCATTCGAGGCAACTTATTACATGATTTCCAGGCTCTCAACAAACTAGAACTGGGCGTTTTTGACTATTGGGATGATCTGCACACCAAAGCTGAAAGCGCACTGAGCGTAGACGACAAAGCCATTCTCGACAGGATTGCCGAATTATCCGATCGTCCTGAGGAGAACTTTGAAGATCTGCGAAATCTGTTCAACGAACTACCGCGCACCCAACGCATCTATGCCAAATTGCGTCAGTTGGGCGTGCTCGATGATATTGAGCTTGCCAGAATAGATGAATTGAAACCGTCCGGCAAGGGTAGATTAGCTGAACTCACGACCGTTGAAATGCCTGAGGCAGTTACCATCGCCAAGCAGATGGATGCTAAATTGGCGGGGAAGACGATCGCCAGCTTTGGGCGCGGCAATAAGACACATAAATTCTTATGGCTCATCCACCCCGAGGAGAATTATTTCGAAATTCTTCCAGGCCTGAAAATTACGAGTGCGCGCAATTTTGGCCGCTCAATCTATTTACACCTGGGTGATCATATGTTGTGGTGGGGAGATGCAGGGGGCAAGATCCTCTATCATGCACCAGGAGAGAAGCCGCCCAAGAATTATCATCTGGAATGGACATTCATGGATGGCTCGGCACTAACCTATGCCTTACAGATGTGGGGCACGGTAAAGCTGCTGGACAAATCGGAATTTGGGGATAAGCCCAATGACGATATTGGCACCGAGCCCCTCAGCCCTGAATTTTCTTTCGAAAAATTCAACCAGCTGCTGGAAGAGTACCCGGAGAAAACATCCAAGGGCATCAAGGGGTTTTTAGTCGCCACTGGCTACGCAATTTCCAACCCCATCCACGGTTTGGGTAACGCGATTGTGCAAGACACCCGATATCACACCTGACGAAAGGCAAAGGCTATTTGATGCTATCCAAAGCACTGTTGCTGAAGCGATAGAACTCGGTGGTCGTTATGATGAAGTTGATCTCTATGGTCAAAAGGGTGGTTACATTCGGCTTATGGACAGCAAAACCAAAGATACGCCCTGCCCCAATTGCGGAGCAGATATCAAGAAGATTTCCTATTTAGGTGGAGCGTGTTATTTTTGCATGGAATGTCAGAATTAGCTCAAATGTTGAAAGCTTTTATGCTACAATATTGCTAAGCATATTTGCTATTTTGCTTAGCAGGAGAATCTTATGAGTATTCCACTCTCAGTTAAAGTTAGTAGCAGGCATCAAATTGCCATTCCAAGCACTGTTAGGAAAAGTCTCAACATCAAAGCTGGAGACAATCTTCTGGTTGATGTTCAAGACGGGGTTATTGTTCTGATTCCAAAGCCTAGTAATTACACTTCCCAAATGAAGGGGCTTTACAAGGAGATTTGGGAGAAATCTAATTCGGAAAATTATCTCTCAAATGAGCGCGATTCATGGAAAGATTAATTGATAGACTAGAGAATCATTCAAAAATTGGTATCGATACATCCATTTTCATATATCATTTCGAAGAGAATAGAAAATACACTTCTCTGACAAGTGCAATTTTAGAGGGTATTCAATCCGGCAAATGGGTTGGTGCAATTTCAGTCATTACGCTTATGGAAATCAACGTTCTTCCTTTTCGATTACAACTAAACTCAGTCGCACGAACTTATGAAGTATTATTGGCAAATTTTCCCAATTTACAAATCATCGATGTTAACAGAGATATTGCACGCAAAGCGTCTCAACTCCGCGCGGAATTCAATTTCAAACCAGCAGATGCTTTGCATATCTCCACATCCCTCCTAAGTGGAGTGACGGCTTGGGTCAGCAATGACAAGTCGCACTCGAGAGCATCGGAATTTCTAGAAATTCTTATATTAGACGAATTTGTCACCCACTAATCAGCGCACGAAAAAACTCCCAAAGATGTGATATCTTCGGGAGTTTTTCTTATAGCTAAAACAGAACCTACTCAACAAATGTGACTACAACCGTCATGCCCCAACGCAGCAGCGGTTCGATATCATCCACCAGTATTCGAGCAGTATAGGTAATGTCGCCACGCTTCTCTTCGAAGTAATCTGCGATGGAGTCCACGCTGCCGGTTAGCTCAACGTCTGGAAGAGCATCGGGAACAATGGTAACCGCCTGTGCAACGGACACTTCCACCACTTCAATTTCAGTGAGGTTATCTGTCTCAACAAACCACTGAGAGAAATCTGCCACAGTTGCCACGGGTTGACCAGGGCTAACCTGCTCGCCAACGATCAAATCAAATTCGACCAATGTTCCAGCAAAGGTAGCCACTAAATCCAAATCATCCAAAGCCGATTGAGCCGTATTGATACTCACTTGCGCCGCTGAGATGCGCGCTTCTGCAGAAGCAATTCGAGCATCAGCCAAGGCTACATCATCAGGATCAGGGCCATCGACCAAGTCATCATAATCTTCTTGGGCTTGCTCCAGACGGGCCTGGGCGATATTGTAATCTGCCTCAGCTTGAGAGATTTCGAAGTCGCTAGATGGATCTACCAAAGAATTGTATTTGCGTACCGCATCATCATACGCGCCTTGCGCAGCGGCGAGACGACTTTGGAAATTTGCCCGTGTCAGGTCTGTTTCTATTTTATCTTCGTAAGGCTCAAAATCTTCTTTGGCCTTATCCAACTCATCTTCAGCAATAATGACCTGTGACCAGGCGACATCAATATCGGTTTGATCGGCAGGGGTAGTGCGATAATTGTAGATGCGCTCGGTGTCTCTTACATCTTGACGGGCGTTGGTCAGCACCTCTTGGACCGCGGTGGCAGCCTGGGGCCAGTTATCATAAAGCGCTTGCAGATCTTGTTGGGCAGAGAGCAGCTCCAATTCCGCGGCACTCAACTCCAACTGCGCGCCAGCGAGACTGCTCTCAATCTGCTCGCGGTCACCCAATTGGGCCAACACCTGACCAGCATCCACCTGATCTCCTTCACTTACGAAAATCTCGGCAACCTGGCCAGCAGCCACAAACGACAACTGGGCAGACTCATTGGGGGCCAAACGCCCTTCGGCAACCACTGCGAAATCTTGTACGATGGGAATAGCCGTGGGATCTTCAGGTTCGGGAGTCGATGAAAACTCACAGGCTGTCAAAACAAGACTTAGTAATACGATAATGATCAAGGGATAAATTTTGAAACTTTTCATTACATCTTCCTCCATAAAGGATTGATTATTCGTAAGCAAGGCTTTCATTTACACTAATGCGAGTTGCCCTTCGAGCAGGCACCCAGGAGGCAAGGATCGAAAGCACAACCACGATGCCCAGCCAAATCCAAATGCCATGGAATGCGGGGAAATATTCAGCCGAAAAATCAATGACATTCCCTAACGATTTTACAAATACAGGTCCAACAGTCAGGCCAATGGGGATAGCAGCCGCCCAACTGACCAGACCCAGCATCAGGCCCTCCCCCACAAAGATATAGCCCACATCTCTGGAAGAAGCTCCGACAGCACGCATCACACCGATCTCGCGGCGGCGCTCGATGACATTGATCGACAAGGTACCGGAGAGGCCCATACTGCCGACAGCGGCCATAAGGATGGTCATGATCATCAGGATTTGGGTAAGTACACCAAATTGAGCGCTGGCCTGTTCGCTATCTTCACTGGCCACGGCGGAGTAATACACTTCCATGCCCTTGGCATCGAAATAATCTCGCAAATCATTCTCGACAGATTTTTGAACAGCCAGGCTTTGTTCGGTAGCCTGCACCATAGCAACTGCAGAATTACCCACGTTGTGTAAGGCACGATTGAAAACATCGATGTTGGCAAAAGCCGTATTCTGGTCGCGACCATTGAGATCGAAAACTAATCCGACCACTGTCCAGGTTGTATCACCGACGTCGGGTAAATCGATGATGATCTCATCACCAACTTGCACGCCCATTTTGCCGGCTAATTTTTGGTTGAGCAAAATGGCCTGGTTGTCGTCAGGATCAAGCATGCGTCCAGCGGTAAGTTCGGGCTTGAACATAGGGGAAGCAGATGGTACGCCGCGCACAAAGACTTCATATTCGCTTCCAGGCCCAGATGAGCCAGGAATGCGGGTTTCGGCGGTACGGAAAGTCCACATCTCCGCGTTGGCGACATTAGGACGTGATTCGATTAACGGAATGACCTCGTCAATGCGCTGGTACTGACTGAAGTTGATCTGGACTTCGTAACCGAAGCCAGCGAAGATCTTGTCGATGGTTTTCTCGAAGGAGTACTGCGTGCTGAAAACCATCATGAATATGGCACCGGAAAAGATCAAGGTCAGCAGCGTCAGAATGACACGACCAGGTCTCCTAAAAGTATTGCGTAATGAGAGGGCGGCCATACGAGGTAATCCACGAATGCCGGCCAGCAGGCGGTCCAGCAACTTGCGGCCATATTCTCCTCGTCCCAATCCGGTCTGGCTAATCGCATTGGCGGCAGGGATGGCTACGCCTCTCAACACCGGGTATAAGCCAGCTAACAACGGCACCATTAAGCCGATAAATATTTGCAAAACTAATACTTCAGGTATTATCACAAACGGAATTTGGGGCACATTCAATAAGTACAGCATCCACTGCGCCAAAGTATTGCCCCCATAAGCGCCCAGAGGCACAGCTATTACCAAACTCAAGATGGCATAAACGAGAATAATGGATAGATACAATCCAGAAATTTGGCGTCGCAGGGCACCAATGGCTTTCATGATACCGATTTGGGGAATCTGCTGGGCGATGAGGGCATTGATGGTATTGATCACCAATAAGGTACTCAAACCCAAAGATCCGACAGCCATCACCGAGAGCACCATGCCGACGCCATTGATCATCTCTTGAAGGTAATGTTCTTCAGGATGGAAAGGCTCGGAATATCCCACGGACATACCAATTTTCTGGAGCTTTTCGTTGATTCTGTCAGCTACCAAGTAGAAATTGTCTTCACTGTAATCGGTAAGTGTGATGCGCAGCTGGTCAGCCCCACGGAAACCAGCGATCTTCTCAAAGATATCTGGGGTCACATAGAAGGCAGCATTTTGTCCAAATGGCAGCGGCCACTCAAAGGGATTACGCACCACTCCATTGACTTCTAGAGAACGTGCGCGCTGATTGATCTCAAAATAGACCGTTCCGCCAATCTCGGGCACACCAAACGAATCGATATGAGCAGCTTCAACGGCGATCAACTTATCGCTGGGCCAACTGCCGCGCACCAATGTCAGTTGGTCAAACTTCTGGTTTTCGTAATCGGTATAAGTGATGATATGACCATCTTGCCACTCGCCATCCAGCGACTTCTTCCAACGAATGGTTTCATCTGCAAAGCCTTCGATATCGTCGACCCCTTCAACTCGCTTCAGGCTGCGAATGGTATCATCGCTAACGAGACCGGCGATGTAGAGCACGCCATGTGAGGGATTGCTTTCGATATGAGTTTGCGCCATCTGGCCGATGACCATCTGATTGCCTGAGACCACCATACCCACGGCCATAACGCCAACAGCAATGCTCAAAACAACCATCACCGTACGGCCAAAATTACGCCATAGATCACGCCATACTTTACGAAATGCGGTTCTCATTTGCGGCCATTCCCATTGTCGAACAATTCGCCATCTAAAACATCCACGACACGTGGAATGCGGCTGGCAAGCTCAACATTATGTGTAACCATCATGAAGGTTTTGCCACCCTTGACGAGTTCCTCAAAGAGGACAAACACTTTGTCAGCAGCCTTCGTATCCAGGTTGCCTGTGGGCTCATCACCCATCACCAACGGGGGATCATTAGCCAGGGCCCGCGCAATGGCAGCGCGCTGTTGCTGTCCACCAGAGAGAGTGTTGGGGAGCTTGTAAGCCTGATCGGCTAAGCCAACTTGATCGAGCAGATGCATGGCACGCTCGGGTCGCTCACGCGGTTTCCAGACGCGACAAAAATCCATGGGGAGCATCACGTTCTCTACAATAGTTAGTGTTGGCAGCAATTGAAAGAACTGGAAGATAACGCCCACGTTTTTCCCACGCCAGCGAGCTAGTTTATTTTCATTCAATTCATTCAGGCTGGCACCCGTGACTTGGATTTCTCCATCGGTGGGGCGGTCAATGCCAGTGATCATATTCAGCAGGGTTGATTTCCCACTGCCCGATGGCCCACGTACCCCGACAAATTCTCCGGATCCAACTTGAATACTCACAGATCGAAGGGCATTAATTGGCCCCGCAGGGCCTTCAAATGTCTTGTCGACATTTTTTAGATCGATAACCATATCTTTTTCTGTCATGAGCGTACCCCTTCCTGGGATAAAGGTTGATTTCAAGCGCTATCCAATATACGTCCTTAGGTCTCAAAAGTTTCAAAAATGTTCGAAATCACAAAGTTCACTGTTTATGAAGACACTTTTACTGCCCCAAAATTTACACCACTCAAAACAATTAGAACTTACGCAGTTCGACGGGGAAATTGCCTGGAATAGGGGGTGGGGGCTTCGTCCCCACCCCCTATTCCAGGCACACCTCGCTTCAAGTGCGTAACTCCTAACAATCTTACCTATTCGTTTGCTAACATATTGCTGAGAGCTAACCAAATCTTGGGAATCAAAAAAGGGATGGCGTCTGCCATCCCTTGAGTGAATCTAATTAACCTGATGTGCAAGTTTTACAATATTTGAGCCAAAACGCTGGTTGAGTGTCCTGAGGCGACGTTATTATAGCCGAAGGAAGTATCGAAACCCGTTTTTGCGGCGTTCTTGGTTTCACTTCGACATGATCTCCGAAATCTTCAAGCTGTTTACGAGCATACTTTCCATCCAACGTATTGAACAGATAAGGAAATATGATTCCAAAGGGGAGCATGGTCAGCGGCAAGCCGCGGCCGTAATCAATCATCTAACTGCCACTCGATCAGTGCTCCCGCAACCCATGTGGGTGCAGGTTGCTTGTAAAGTTCAGCGGCATCACTGAAGACCAGGTCGATGATCTCACCCTTCATTGACCCACGCAAGAAACGGAATACCTGCCCTGCATCGCGGGCATCACTTTTGGCATCGACACAGTGCTGATTATAGCCCCGGTAATCGCCAGCTCCGAGTATATCGATTCCTTCCTGAATTCGTTGTCGAGCCAAATCCAGGCCAGCTTCATGCGGATGCAAAGAGTCTTCTGGAGCATCGCCATAACCAATACCGTGATGGAATGGGTCGGCAGTGGAGACGATGACGGCATCTTTGGCAATTTCAACCAACTCATCAATGCCCGGCAAATTCTCCGGTTTGCCTCCGGCCAGATAAGGATAGCGCTCAATAACCTCGGGGCCTTGGATGCCGCGGCGTTGCGTTTCAGCTTTCCAAAAATGTCTCCAACTGGTCAACACGTGGTCAAAACGCCAATCCTGTCGCCCCACCAAACCGGGCCCCTGCATTCCCCAGTGCTTGAATTGAGAGGGCTTTTCGCCCGCAGCGACTCGCTGACGCGCCTCTTCCATCTCTTCCGAGAAAGCATGCAGCACACTGACCACCAGAACTCGATCCGCTCCGCTGTCCAAACAAGCGTGCACCGCGGCGGCGATCTGATGGCCGCAATCTATGACGCCAGCGTGTGGAAAGACAATCACGCCTCCATCATTGAGTGTAGAAGAGAGATTCCACTGGCGGGCTTCTTCGAGCTGACGTATGGTGCCCTCTTCACCCAACTCGAGGTGTTCGGTCATGTAAAGCCAATGGATATCTTGTCGCAAGCGACGTAAATCTAATTTCATGGATCATCTCCAAATCTAATCAGCTATTGCGGGTATTGTTGAACGACTGCGATTTAAAACCCCGTCGACTGAAAAAATCAACAACGCCATCCAGATAATTAAAAATCCAATCAGCCGTTCTTGAGAAAAATCTTCTCGATAAACAAAAACCCCAATCAGAAATTGGAATGTTGGGGCAATATATTGAAGAAAGCCCATCGTAGACAACGGAACAAGTCGAGCAGCCGCGCCAAACCAAAGCAGAGGCAACCCTGTTGCCACGCCTGCCAGGGCAAGCAGCAGTGTTTCCAGAACAGGGCCATGCCCAAACGTGCCGCGCCCCACAAATTCCAGGTATAGGAGCCATGCCAGTGCTGGCAAGACGACAAATCCAGTCTCAATGGTAAATCCAGAAATCGAATCCAGGGCTGCGGTCTTTTTAATCAAGCCGTAGAAACCAAATGTAAATGCCAGACTGAGTGCAATCCAAGGTAACTGCCCATAACTTAGGGTCAGATATCCCACACCTAAGGTTGCCAACCCAACCGGAACCCATTGCCAAAGGCGAAGTTTTTCCCGCAAAAACAAAACCCCCAGCAATACATTGACCAGTGGGTTGATGAAATAACCCAGACTCGTTTCAACAATATAACCACTATTGACCGCCCAAATATAAATCAACCAGTTGGCGCTCATCAACACACCGGTCGCCAAATAAACCAACAGAATTTTTGGATTATGGCGAATGGGCTGAAATCCATCCCAAGCTTTGGTCGCAATAACATAGGCAAGAACAAATACGAATGACCACAGCGTGCGATGGCCAACGATTTCCAACGAAGGGATGCTATCAATTAATTTCCAATAGATTGGAAGAAAGCCCCACAATGTGTAACAGCCAAGGCCGTAAAGGATGCCCTTATTCATCTTTCAAATTCCATATAACGAGCCGTCTTCACAGCACACTCTTCGCCCAACAACCTTTCAACAACATACAAACTCATATCGATTCCAGCACTGATGCCTGCTGATGTGATCACTTTGCCATTGTCGACGAAACGCTGGTCGTCAAGCACATCAGTATTTTGAGCAACTTTTTTGAGCAGACCAACAACTTGGTGATGGGTGGTGGCTTTCAAGCCATCCAATAGACCAGCCACTGCCAAAATAAGCGAACCCGAACAAACAGACAATACCAATTCGGCTACAGCAGCTTGAACCTTGACCCAATCGATCACCGTGGTATTTCGAATCAGCGGGCGCGTTCCATCATCTCCGGGGACGATCAGAATATCAGGCTTTGGCGCATCTTTCAGAGCATAGTCAGGATTGACCGAAAGTCCGTTCCTGGCAAGGATTGGTCGTTTTTCCTCAGCAACTGTGTATACATTGAATAATTGGTATTCATTGAGCTCATCGGTAACTGAAAACACTTCGAACGGGCCTGCAAAGTCGAGCACTTCAACATCATCGAATAAAAATATTGCAACCTTTCTTTTCATTATCAAAAATCCTTTGAATTCACGAATGAGGGCGAAATTTTCGAATTACACAAATCAGAGAATATGCAGCAAAGAATTCTTGTTTTGTATGGCCTGCCGGTAGGCCTGCTCATATTCCCGCGCACTTTCATCCCACGAAAAATGTTCTACCATGGCATTTTGTACCATCTGATCCCAGTGATCGCGGCGGTCGAAATAAGTACTCACAGCCCAACCGACAGAATAGTATATTCCATGAGCACTGGCCTCATGGAATATGAATCCCGTTCCGCTGCCACTAACCTCGTCATATTGCTGAACCGTATCAACCAACCCGCCTGTTGCCCGAACAACCGGCAGCGTGCCATACTTCAAAGAGTAAATCTGATTTAATCCACAAGGCTCGTAGCGGGAGGGCATCAAGAACATATCAGATCCAGCTTCAATCCAATGCGCTAATTCATTGCTGTACCCGATATATGTTCCGGCGCGGCCAGGGTATCGCACTGGAAGGTGTCCGAAAAACCTTTCCAGATCCTTGTCGCCCGAACCCAATAAAACAAACTGCACATACATATTTTCGAGGATGCTTTCGATTGCCTTCGAGAGCAGATCTAAACCTTTTTGATGAGCAAGGCGGCTGACCACACCGACCAGGGGAATCCCATCTTCTTCTTGAAGATAGAATCTTTTCTGCAATTCGCGCTTACAGATTTTCTTACCAGCAAGATCTTGACGAGAAAAATTAGCTGGAATCAGCTTGTCAACTTCTGGGCTCCATTCCGTGTAATCAACGCCATTGAGAATCCCCACGTAGTTTTGGCCTTTATTATTCAGATAGGGTGCCAATCCATAAGCCATTTCTGGGGTACGCGTTTCGTCGGCATAAGTTGGGCTGACCGTGTTGACCATATCAGCATAGTAGATTCCTCCTTTAAGGAAATTCAATTTGCCATGATCTTCAAATTTTTCCGATGTGAAATTTCCCCACTGCAACCCGATGTAATCAAAATTGCCGGCATCATAAACTCCCTGATAGCCGATATTGTGAATTGTCAGAAAGCTGGCCGTATCTCCCAAAACAGCATCATCCCAATGCCAAACTTTCAAATACGCAGCCGCAAGAGCAGTCTGCCAATCATGAGCATGGACGATATCTGGTTTGAAGCCCATGTCTTTGCACAACTGCAATGCGGCCCGCGAGAGAAAGGCAAAGCGACGCGGATTGTCTAAAAAGTCATTGAACTCCGCATTGTGGTAAAGACCATCTCGATCAAAATATTTTTTCGATTCAATGAAATAAGTTGGTATTGCGTTTGAATTCTTAGTTTTGTGAACTCCACACCATTCTTCAGTATCGCCCATCCAGACACCCATGGGGCTGAGGTGAGATTGAATATTGAATTTTTCGATATCGATGGAGCGATACTTAGGCATCACCACTATCACTTCATGACCGAGCTTATTCAGCGCTGACGGGAGTGCGCCAACCACATCAGCAAGTCCACCAGATTTTGCATACGGCACACATTCTGGAGTGACCATAACGATTTTTAGAGGCTGCGACACGTATAAATCTCCAATTTGCAAATTATTATGAGCGTTGCTAACTCGCTCTAGTGCTTGAGAACTCCGCAAATTATATACCACTCGATTCCTGTTGTATACTTGTAGGGAAAGATGGATTCCGAAAACTCCGCTCCTCCTTATATCCCCGGACGCGCATCGACAGGAAAACAACCCATGGGAAGATACCTCCCCCCTATGCCTGAGGGGGTGGCTGCTGCCTGGCTGGAGAATCAGATTCCTAAGGGAGGCTGGGTGCTGGATCCCTTTGGGGCGTCACCGCGCCTTGTGGAGGAAATTGCTCGCAGCGGATATCGAGTCATCATCGCTGCCAATAACCCAGTGATCGCATTCATTCTAAAAATGATCACCAATCCCCCAAATGTCAACGACCTCAAATCGGCGTTGACAGCCATCGGTTCAGCAAAATTTAGAGATACACGAATTGAGCCCTATATTCGCTCGCTTTACCAGACTCGGTGTCAGGGTTGTGATGCCGATATCCAGGCCGAAGCATTCGTCTGGGATCAGGATGGACAAGTTCCTTTTGGACGCACATACACCTGTCCGCACTGCAAGGACTCTGGAGAATACCCCGCCACAGAGGCCGACAAAGCCTTGGCTTCCAACTTCGCGCAAGATGCCCTTCCGCGCGCCCGCGCTTTGGAACGAGTCGCCCCCCTCAACGATCCCGACCGCGTGTATGCAGAAGAAGCGTTAGATGTTTACCCCAACCGAGCTGTTAGTGTCTTAGGAATATTGATCAACAAGATCGATGGGCTGCGGTTGTCCGAAGAACAGCAGGATCATCTCAGCGCGCTTCTGCTGACCGCCTTCGACAGAGCCAACACCCTATGGCCATACCCCACGGCGCGCGAGCGCCCGCGACAGTTAACCATCCCGCCTCAGTATCGCGAGAATAATATTTGGCTGGCGATGGAAAATGCAATCGCCATGTGGTCATCAGATCTTCCCCCCATCCATATGACCACATGGCCCGAATTGCCACCCGAAGAAGGAGGGGTCTGCCTATTCAATGGACGCATCAGGGACCTGACGAAAAACCTTGCCGATATTCCCATCAGCGCGGTGCTAACAGCTTACCCACGCCCCAATCAGGCCCTTTGGACTCTCTCAGCATTGTGGACTGGCTGGCTGTGGGGCGCTGAGAGCACAGAAGATTTTAAGGCAGTCCTGCGACGACAAAGGTATAGTTGGCGCTGGCACAGTGTTGCGCTTCACAATGCCCTCCAAGAATTAAACAACTCAATTCCTGCAAAAATCCCATTCTTCGGCCTGATTGGTGAAACCGAACCTGGATTTCTGACATCTGCCATCAGCGCATCTCATTATGCCAATTTGAAATTTCATGGCGTATCCCTGAGAGCAAAAGAGGAGCAAGCCCAACTCTCCTATTCATTTGGAAAGAGAAAAGTCGCCAAAATTGAAAGCAAGGGTGAAAAAGAAACCATCATTTTGGGCGCACAAGAATATCTCCAAGAACGCGCCCAACCAGCCGAATACTTGAATTTGCTTGCTGCTGGGCTTAGTGCCTATGCGCAAGAACTAGCTCCCGTTGGCTCTCCCACCGAAGATTATTACGATCTACAGAAAACAGTTGATGAAGCATTTTCATATCGAGGCGGATTCTTGCATTTAGAGGCCAGTCAGTCGCCAGAATCAGGCTCTTGGTGGCTGCAAAAATACGACTCAGACAATCTCCCCATCGCCGATCGTGTGGAAATGGAATTGGTCAAGCATTTGCTTAAAAACTCAGGGAGTACCTTCGAAGAAATCGATGAATTCCTCTGCGGCGCGTTTCCTGGATTGCATACGCCCGATTCGGAGTTGATCAGGGTTTGCTTAGAATCTTATGCCGAAGAACAACCCACCGAAAGTGGATTGTGGCATTTGAACGAGGGCGATAACCCCGCCAACCGTCGACGGGATTTAGCAGACATGCAAGAACTTATCTTTGCGCTGGGTGAGAAATTATCCCAGTCCACTGAGCAAGTCGAAGATGACCCCCGTTCACTTCGGTGGCTTGACCAAAACGAAGAGCCTTTCGCAACGATATTCCTCACAGCTTCGGCTGTCATGGGAAAAATCATCAATGCTAAGCCAGAAGCGCTGGGCAAAACCCTGATCGTGCTCCCTGGTGGGCGCGCCAATATCGTCGCTTGTAAGCTCAACAATAACTATATTCTCAGAGAAGAAGTTGGAGAAAATTGGGAATTTATCAAATTCCGCCACTTGCGTTATCTAGTTGATAACCCCATATTGACTCTCGAAAATCTCGAAGAGCAAATCAAACTTGACCCCCTGACGTATTCAGAACCCCAAATTCGATTGTTGTGAGTCATTAGCAGATAGCTGTTAGCAGGCAGCGGTATGAATAATTCTAACCACTAACAGCTACCTGCATTTGTTAAGGTGTCGGTGTCTCCGTTGGTGTTTCGGTTAAGGTTAACGTATCACTAGGCAGCGTGGTTTCTGTCAATGTTTCGCTGGGGACATCCGTAAATGTCGCCGTAGGGGTTGGCGTATCCGAAGGGATCAATGTATTTGTAGATGTAGAGGTTACCGTGGGTGTCGGTGTCAGCGTTGATGTGAAAGTGGCTGTCGGAGTCGGTGTCGCAGTGGGCTGATTGGTTGCAGTGGGAGTCGATGTGGGGACTTGGAGATTTACACTATTGATCTTTTCGGCGAAAGTGCCCTCGGTGCTCAGCACACGCAACCTAATTGAAACCACCCCACCCTCATGATTACTGACATCCCATTCATACATTTCATCTGCTGGATTGACTGGATCATTATCCTCGCGCAGCAAATCCCAATCCACAGGATCACTACCGCGACCCCACTGAAGCCAAAACTCGCTGTAATTGCTCGTGGCATCGGCACGCCCGTAAATTGAAAGCGGGCTAGACATGATCACTGCCCCATCATTGGGAGAATTAAGTTCTAAGATTGGGCGCGAATCTGTCTCTGCACAAGCTTCTTGAGGTGTGAAGAAAATTGGGTCATCGAATCCCAAATCCTTTGCCCAACTTCTGCCTTGGTCAGTTTCTTTGACCCATTTTACTGCCCAAGGATCGTCGATATTCAAACCTAGTTTGTTATCGGTAAATTCATTGCAGGCAGGGGATGCCAACAACCCTGTCCAGGTATCGATATTGGCTTTTTGCCACAAATCCTGACCGGGGGGCAACGGCGGCTGACCAGCGACAAAATACTCGCTCCGCTGGCGGGGGCACCACTGTGAAGGTTCGGTTCCCGATACCGAACAAATAACTCGCTCAACAATACCTGTCGGCGGTCTAAATGAGGTCGGGTTACCACCTGTCACCTGCTGAACTGCGGTTTGCATGAATGTATTCCAGATCGGAGCAGCACCAGTCAGTCCGCTGGTGCCCTGCATCGGCGTATAGTCGGCGTTTCCCACCCAAGTACCAACAACAACATCGGGTGTATAGCCAATGGTCCAATTATCACGAAAATCATTCGTGGTTCCGGTTTTGGCGGCAACCTGGAAGGGTAAGTTTAGGGGCGAGTTTGCACCGAACATCCACGAACGAGCTTCATTATCAGAAAGAATGGATGAAATCAAAAAAGCGTGCTCTGGTTGAAGAACGGGCTCTCCAACGGGCTGCTCATATTGGAAAACAATCTCCCCAAGGTGATCATCAATCCGGGTGATGGCCACTGGCGGAATTTTTCTACCCCCATTGGCGAAGACAGCGTATGCGCCAGACAATTCAAGCAGCGACACATCTCCACCCCCCAAGGTCAACGACAGACCATAATCATCGCGCGTCAGGGTCGTAATGCCCAGGCGCCTGGCCATAGCGACCAATCCATCTTCGGCAGGAGTCGCCGGGTCGTCATAAATTTTAACAAAGTCTAGTGCTTTCACAGCAGCAACGTTGATCGAATTCGACAACGCCGTGCGCACGGTCATGGGGCCATGATAGCGATTATCATAATTCACCGGCACATAAGGATCGCGGGGATCGTTGGGATCACCCGAGGGTGGAAATTCAGTTTTTACATCCCACAACAGGGTCGAGGGAGTCCATCCCTTTTCAAAAGCTGCAACATAAGTCAGAGGCTTAATAGCTGAGCCCGGTTGGCGAGGACTCACAGCCATATTGACCTGCCCATCAATATCTTCATTGTTGAAATCTGCTGACCCCACCATGGCCAAAATCTCACCCGTACTGGGTCGGATGACAACCAAAGCCCCATTGGTTACATGTTTGTCTGCGAGAGAATTGACCTGGTTGCGGACGACTTCCTGGGCCTGGTCTTGAAGCCCAGGGTCCAATGTAGTGTAAACCGTAAATCCAGAACGGTAGATTGTCTGCGGATCATACTGCGATTCCAAGATAGAGCGAACGTAATTAACCCAATGGGGATAACGCATCTCGATGATCGGGGGCTTGAAATCATAGCTCTCGAAGGCGCGCGCCGCCTCGGCAGCAACACTGGCTTCGACACAAACTTGCTCCAAGCTATTGCCAACCGCGATACAGCTTTGCTCTTGACTGGTTTGGAACATTAACAACAATACGGTTTGCTGACGCTCCAGTGTTACATCTCTATTTGTATAAACATCATAAACTGAGGGTAATTGGGGCAATCCTGCTATAAAGGCCGCCTGTCCTAAATCCAACTCCTTTGCAGAAATTCCAAAATAAGTTTGGGCGGCAGCCTCGACTCCATAGGCCAGATTGCCATAGAAATTTTCGTTAAGATAGATTTCTAAAATCTCGTTCTTGGTATAACGACGCGTGACTTCAGCAGCAAGGATGGCTTCGCGCAACTTACGTTTATAAGTTCGCTGCGCTCGCTCTTCGACCGAAAGAAACATCGTGCGAGTCAATTGCTGTGTGATGGTTGAAGCGCCTGAAACAGTTTCCTTACTGTTCAAATTCTGCCAGAAGGCACGCACGATCGCCATGGCATCAAAACCTGGATGGTTGTAAAACTCTTTATCTTCGGTGGCAAGTGTAGCAGCAACCAGATAAGGAGACATATCATCCAGTGCAATATACGTCCGCCGGCCCCCGGTGGGGTCTAAAATCTCGTATAGCAAATTATTATTCCGATCCAGGATACGCGTGGTTTCAAACTGGGAAACCCGATCACGCAGATCACTTGGGTCGGGCAAATCGTTAGCAATCTGCCAGTAAACATAGAAGCCAATGGAGGCGGCAATAACAGCCAGCACCACAAAGATAAATGCGCCTAAAAGGGACATGCGCAGCAAACAGCCCAGGCCACGTTCGAGTTGTTCAACCTGAAATTTTCGAGTCGCTCGTTTTTTGGGTGGCGGTGGGGGAATTACCGGAGGTGTGGCTGCTGGTGTTTGAGCGGGTTTTTCATACTCGTACGCAGATGGCGTAACCCGCGTTGCCCCCATATCAATCTCGTCAACTCGGCGCGGCAGCGGCATTCCCTGGGTATCCAGAGCTGGTGGCGCAGCCTGGGGCGTTGTGCCCAAACTCGGTGGCGGCGGAGTTGTAACTTCATCGAGCAAC
Source organism: uncultured Anaerolineales bacterium (assembly GCA_964419495.1). Taxonomy (GTDB): domain Bacteria; phylum Chloroflexota; class Anaerolineae; order Anaerolineales; family UBA11858; genus NIOZ-UU35. Next base: position 11,803 of record CAYQQX010000037.1, on the reverse strand, counting down.
AAAGTCGACCCATCGATTAAGTCGTCATCTAACGCCTCCTCAGATTGATCAGATTCAGCACTAATCACATCTTCAGCGTGCGTTTGATCCACCAATTCTTCATCTTGGGGCGCTTCTGGCTCTGGGTCCTGTCCAACCAAATCCAAATATGTCGAAGGATAATCAGCCCTCGGCTGGGGAACCAGGGGATCGAGCTCTTCTTGCCGCTCCTCGGGTTGGCTATCTTCGACAGATGCTTCTTGCTCAATTTTTTCGGCTTCGTCTAACAAGCGGCGAAATCGATCTCGAGGATCCTCTGGTTGGGCGGGTTTCTCTTCGGTCAATGGTTACTCTTCCTCAGGCTTGCTGGCGATTAATACTTTAAAAATACCTTTCATAACGACTTCATCATCCTGGTTGAGCACGCTGAGTTCAAGATCTACGGCACCACTATTCAAGCGCTTAAAGGCTTTAGTTTTGGTGATCACGGAACTCACATGAATTGTGTCTCCAATGAATACGGGCTTGGTAAATTTCCAAGATTCAATTTCGCGGAAAGCAATTACCGTGCCTTCAATCAAACCACTAAGGTTTAGCAAACCGGAAGCAATCGATGTAATCAATAATCCATGGGCTATTCGCCGGCCGAAAGGTGTTTGCTTGCAATATTCAACATCCGTATGTATCTGGTTGAAATCTCCTGACAACCCCGCAAAAGTAACAATATCTCCCTCGGTTATTGTGCGGGACGTACTCACATACACCTGTCCGACTTCAAATTCTTCAAAATACAAACCGCGTGCTTGGTGCTTAGTCATAAGATACTCCTAAGGTAAACTAAATGTGGTGCGCTCCCTGATCCTTAGAACGCGAATTGATCGACAAATACATCACAAAGCAAATGCAATCTTATGTTACGCACAGGTAGCGAGGTTTCCCTGGAATAGGGGGTGGGGGGCTGAGCCCCCCACCCCCTATTCCAGGGAGATTCTCTTTTGGTTGAGTAACATGAGTTACAAAAACTTTCTCTTGGGTTTTTAACACTGGACACCGCTCAGTGGTTACTCTTAACTGGACATTGATTCTAGCATAAAACCTTTGACCTTTCTCCAAACTGCCCTTACAATTACGCCTTATGAGAATGTGGAACCTGTCTGTTAATGATCCAGGCACCTATACCCTCGCGGCAGATGCTCGCTGCGGCCCCACAGATTACGCAAATGACCATATTTGGGAATTATCGCTCACGGGTGGTGAACCTCCCGCATTAAGTGTCCAGACCACTTTTGGATTGAGAGCCCGTAATATGCGTCTATTTCCAAGATTTGTCGAGGGGGATTCTGCTGTCTCGGAAACGGACAACTTCTCCGAAGGCCCTAAAATCCACACATTTTTCCCAAATTATTTACACGTATCTTGCACCCCATTTGTGGGTATTGACGTTTCTTTGGAGTATTGGGTTCCTGAATCTCAGATCATTACTGGGCGAGTACACATCAAGAACAGCCGTCTTTCGGCACGCAATATAGGCTTCGAGTGGGGCGCAATGCTCTCGTCGACAATCGATGGTACTCGTATGGTCGCTGACGAAATTGAAGCCGTGACTGTCTTATGCGGTCAGACAGATGGTATCGCACCAGTGCTGTTCATGACAGGTGGGCCACACTTAAGCTCCGGGCCGTATCCAGCGCTGGCGATCGATATTGAATTGGCCGCCGGTGGTGAGCGCACTTTCCGATGGGCGTTAGCATCCTTAGAAGATCACGACACATCATTTAAGGGTGCAAGGGTTATTGCTACGCGATCATGGGAAAAAGAAATCGCGCGCTTAGAAAGGCTCAATGAAGGGTTGATCGACATTGAAACTGGCGATCCAGATTGGGATGCAGCATTTGCGCTAACCCAAAAAAGTGCTTTCGGGCTGCTTTGTGGTCCGACAGACCATCTGCCTCAAATATCATTTGTCAACTGCCGACTTCCCGATCATGGTCACTCTCTCAAAGGAGACGGCAGCGATCACTCTCATTTGTGGAATGGACAAACACCTCTGGAAGCAAATTTCTTGTCGAGCAATTTGCTTCCAGCCGCGCCGAAAATAGCAGCCGGCCTTCTAGCCAATTTTCTTTCCACCCAAGAAAAGAATGGTTTTGTTGATTGGAAACCTGGGTTGGGCGGACAGCGCGGTGGTGTAATGAGTACACCAATTCTGGCAAATTTGGCCTGGAATATTTACAAATCAACAGAAGATCGTCAATTTCTGGAATTTATTTTCCCCAATTTAGTCAAAGCTGTCCAAGCCTGGTTTGCGCCCGAACAAGATCGTGATGAAGATGGCCTTCCTGAATGGACTCACTTACTGCAGTCCGGCCTCGATGAGCATCCCACATTTTCTCCCTGGCAAGATTGGTCTCAAGGAGCAGACATCACGCTAAGTGAAAATCCGGCTCTCTGTTCATTACTTTTCAACGAGATCCAAATTCTGATTGAAATGGCAAATTTGCTCGAACGCACTGGAGGTGTCACAGCGCTTCAAAATTCTGCTGATAAGCTTATCGCAGCTATCGAAGACTCTTGGAGGGAATCTTCGTCCATGTATCACGTATGGGATCGAGAGACGCACCTTAGCTCAAGTCGAGAGCAGTTAGCAGAGCACTTTGGATCCGGCGAAATTTATTTAGAACGAGAGTTTAGTGAGCCTGTCAGGTTGCTGGTATCACTCAAAGGCTTCGACGCCACTCCACGCCAGGTAGAGATCTATCTACATGGCCAAGGCCCCAATGGACAGAACCGAGTTGAGAAAATACCAGAAGAGCGCTTTACCTGGCGGTTAAGACAAGGCACAGTTACCAGCCAAAAAGTATTCGTACAGTTAGAATCAATCGAGATTCGAAATATCAAACCTAATGATATCCTCAAAGTTGAAGTTGTTGGTCTTAGCAGCCTGGATTATTCGTTGTTTTTGCCCCTATTTGGAAAAATCCCCTCGCAAGAAAGAGCAGAGCAAATTATTCGAAAATCATTGCTAGACCCCGAAGGCTTTTGGCGAGATTTTGGTATTCCATTATGCCCCTCTGATTTTGGAGAAGACAGAAAACATCCTTATGCAAATACTAACACGCTGTGGAGCACACTTATAGGAGAGGGATTATTGAACTATGGCTACCGTAAAGAAGCCGCTGAATTAGTAAACCGTCTGATGAGTGCAGTGGTTTCAAACCTGAAGAACCACAAAGCTTTCGCACAAAACTATAACGTGGAAAACGGTGCTGGGATCGGAGAACGGAACTCGCTTCAGGGCTTTGCACCCTTGTCCCTGTTCTTAAAAACACTGGGGGTGCATCTGATCTCGCCAACCAAGGTAGCTCTCGAGGGAAACAATCCCTTCCCCTGGCCTGTTACAATTAGATATCGAGGGCTAACAGTCAAACGAGATTTAGAAAAAACACGCGTTATTTTCCCTGGTGGCCAAACAGCGGTGGTCAAAAGACCCGATCTCCACATTGTTGAATTGGACAACACAAGATGAATTTTAACCGCTTGCGTTTACCCTATAAATTATTAATTCTAATTTGTTTAATTATTATCCCAATTTTTTCGGGCTGCTCCGGAAGTGAGGCTGTCGGTCTGTCTGTGGATCAAACCAGCAGTGATGCTGATCATTCAGGTGAGGCTGATGAAGAAGCTCAGGAAGAACGTATCATTACCATAATAACCGCAGTTATTGGCTTGCTGCTGATTGCCGCTCTGGTCGGGATTGTCACCAACCGGCTGCGCCTACCTTATACAGTTGGGCTGGTATTAATTGGTTTGGCGCTCTCGATGAGGGGTCAAGAACAGATCGATATTCCACCGGCCATTTTCCTGGGATTATTAGTACCCCCATTGATTTTTGAAGCCGCCTTCCATATCAAATTCAATGATCTGCGCAAAGACATTGTTCCCATTCTTACTCTGGCAATACCCGGAGTGTTGATCACTACTTTCTTGGTAGGCGGCGTTGTAGCCTGGGGAACCGGGTTCCCAATTGCCGTTGCCCTGGTCTTTGGCGCTTTAGTTGCCGCAACTGATCCCGTGGCTGTGGTCGCGCTATTCCGCTCGTTAGGCGTTCCCAAACGTTTGCAAGTTCTACTCGAAGGCGAGAGTCTGTTCAATGACGGAACTGCTATCGTAATCTTTAACTTGATGGTCGTTATCGCCGTGAGCGGTTCGTTTGACCTGATAGATAGTTTATTCGATTTCGTCATTGTAGCAGGGGGCGGCCTAGCGGTCGGATTTTTACTGGGCGTATTGATATCACGAGCGATTGGCGTTATCGATGATGCGCTTATCGAAACTACCCTAACGACAGTCTTGGCATTTGGTTCGTACATCATTGCCGAGCAATTCCATGTCAGCGGGGTGCTTGCCGTGGTTGCCGCCGGATTGGTAAGCGGGAATCTCGGGCCTCGCTCAATGTCCCCATCATCTCGGATTCTGGTATTTAATTTTTGGGATATCGCTGCCTACCTCGCCAACTCGGTGGTCTTCCTTCTGATCGGATTGCAAATAAATTTAAGGGGACTGGTGTCTGATTGGCAAGTCATCCTTTGGGCAATTGGCGCTATTTTAGTGGTACGAGCAGTGGGTGTTTATGGCCTGCTTGGTTTCAGGAAAGACATAACCCTGCGATTTAAAAATGTGCTGTACTGGGGCGGATTGCGTGGCGCAATTTCATTGGCGCTGGCGCTCAGCCTCCCGGCTTCCCTGGGAGCTGCCCGAGACGATATTCAGGCAATGGCTTTTGGGGCAGTGCTCTTCACGCTTCTCGTGCAAGGTCTGACCATGAAACCGCTGATCAACAAAATGAATCTCATCCAACGCAGCGAGGCGCATGAAGAATATAAGCGCCGACACGCGCGTGCAGTATTGGCAAGATCGTCTTATGATCGCCTGCAGACCATGCATGAAGAAGGTTTGCTTTCTTCGCACCTCTGGGAGCGTCTTTCAAAACCTCTCAAACAGCATGCTCAAGCGCTATCGAAAGCAGTCGAAGAAGCGCTTCATGCAGACCCAGCATTAGAGATCGAAGAAATGGATGCCGCTTTACGGGATGTTTTGCATACCCAGCGCAATGCACTCAATGCACTTTTACGGGATGGAATCATCTCTGAAGATACCTTCTCTCAACTGGCTGGCGAAGTGGACTCTGCCCTCACGGACCGCCAATCCAGCTTGCTCGACTTGATCCGCGTTGACACAACGCAGACAATTGATGGATTGATGGCTATCATTGTGCAAGAAGCAGATGTTGAAAATGTGATTGCCAGATTGAACCGTTTGGGCTTACCAGTCACGCGGCTATCAAGCACGGGTAGTTTTTTGGGTCGCAAAAATGTTACTCTACTGGTCGGAACTCTCCAAGAGCAAGAAGATGTTCTGAAAAAAACAATCATAAGAGCCAGCCAGCAGCGTGTTGAATTCCTACCCAGCCCGGGATTAGAATCGGATTCGAGCACTGCAGTTACGATTGGCGGTGCGACAATTTTCGCCTTCGATGTAGAAAGGTACCAGGTGCTGTAATGAAAATGATCGTAGCAATCATCAATGATTCACATAGCGATGATGTCGCGCAGGCATTATTGGATACAGATTTTCGTGCCACACGTCTTGCTTCTACGGGCGGTTTATTACGCGGTGGAACAACTACTTTTATGGTGGGGGTTGAAGATGATCAGGTTGAATCTGCCCTTAAAGTAATCCGTGAGTGCATTCCTGATCAGGATGATCCTGACAAAATCCAGGCAACTATGTACGTGCTCAATATTAGGGATTTTGAGCGCTTGTAGTATTCGGCGATGGGAGAAAAGTTATGAAAATGCTGGTAACGATACTCAATGACGAAGACAGTGAATGTGTTTATGAAGCGCTGCATGAAGCTAATTTCACGGTCACACGCATTGACTCCACAGGTGGATTTTTACGCCAGGGCAACAGCACTTTAATGATTGGTGCTGATGACACCAGAGTAGATGAAGCCATTGAATTAATCAATACCCAATGCTCTCCATCCATCGAACCTATCGCCAGGCGGGCGACGGTTTTTGTACTCAATGTTGAGCATTTCGAGCAAATATAGGGATCGAATATCAAAATCAAACACCATTCACACTGTATTTATGCATTAGATTATTTTTGGGGTGACTCATTTTTGTTTTATTCAAAGAGTTTTTCCACCTGATATTTCTCTATTTCTAACGGAGATTTCTTCCATAATTCAGGTTTTCTACCCATTTTCCGACACAACTGGTTCAAGAAATCATCAGGGTCAGGTAATTTTTCCCAAACCTGTGGGAGGAAAGTGGCCCTACGCGCGCCATCGCGGATAACCAAGCCATCAACACCTGGTTGAATTTTGGTCAACAAATCATCGGGGCCATCATACTCAATCGGTTGAGGCGCAGTTAGCCTCGACACTTCAATCTTAATTTCATCTAGTTCAGCTGCTTCAACACGTGGGAAACGGAAATCATTCAATGCCGCAGCAACAGCATGCTGGCGGGCATCATCTGCCAGTGATCTATAAGGCTCCAAGGTTCCGATGCAACCCCGCAGCAATCCATGCTTGGTTAGGGTCACAAAGGTCGCTCCGGGTTCGAGCAGTTTAGCTGGAACCTCTTCGGAGGTTAGTGGGGGCAAGGGTTCACCTCTCACGCCAAATTCCAAGCCCTCACGCGCCAATTTCAATAGTAAGTCCTGTTCATCTGAGGAAAGTTTGTCTTCGGACATCATCGATCCACGTTAGGTCTCAACCTTGCAACGAAAAAATACTACCTATTATTTTACCTAAAAACCTTGCCTTTCAAACATCTTTTCGGTACTATGAAGGTAGAAAAACCGCATTTTGATATGAAAAATCCTAAATCTTCGCCCAAAAGAGCGCCAAATCTCGTAGCGGAATCGCTAAAATCCATTTTCACCGTATCGGTGGTGGCTTTCGCTATCGCTTCGTTATTCACTGCTGCCAAGCCGATTGGGATTTTCTCGGGAGAATTTTCTGCAATATTTTCCGAAGCCATCAAAGCTCAGGAAACACCAGACGCGCAATGGCCAACAGCAACACCACGGCCCAAACCAACTATTGGCATTGTGGTTGGACACTGGGGTGACGATAATGACCCTGGTGCCGTATGCCCAGATGGCCTGACTGAGTTAAGCATCAACCAGGAAGTCGCGGCACTTTTACAGCAGAAATTAATCGGTGAAGGCTTTGATGTCGATCTACTGCAAGAGTTCGACAACGAATTGGAAAACTATCAGGCGCTGGCATTGGTTTCCATTCACGCTGATTCTTGCACCTACATCAATGATGCAGCCACGGGCTTCAAAGTTGCCGAGTCACGTCACAACCCGCGCCCTGAGAGAACTGCACGCATGGTGGCCTGCCTGCGCAACCGTTATGCTGAAGCAACTGGACTGAGCGAGCACTTGAGCATTACGGGAGATATGACCGAGTATCATGCCTTTGACGAAATTAGCGAAGAAACGCCTGCAGTCATCATCGAGATCGGTTTTATGAACCTGGATCGGCAGTTACTCACCCAGAACCAAAGTGCCATTGCCAGTGGTATTGCAAATGGTATCCTATGTTATACGCGCAATGAGAGTATCACAACGGATCAATAATGAGTTCTGAGTGGAAGGGTGCCCAAGAAGCACTGCGCAAAGCCCAACAAGCGCTGAAGCGCAAGGATCATCGCGCCGCACGCCGCTGGGCTGAACAGGCAGCGGCTCTTGCGCCTGAACGTGAGGAGCCTTGGCTATTTTTGGCAGCCTGCGCTTCCCCCCGAGCCAGTCTGGCATATTTGGAGCGGGCCTTAGAGATCAATCCCCAAAGTGAATACGCGCGTAGAGGCATGCACTGGGCGATTGGCCGCTGGCGTCAAGAGCCTTCAACCCCTCGTCCTACTCGACCAACTCTGGCCCCAAATATTTCTCCAGCAGCGCTCACTCGTTCACGACCCGCGCTATTGCCCTGGAGTTTGGTGCTTCTTGTCGTAATCATCGGCATATTTGCATGGTTCAAAACACCAACCATCTCCTTCGCCTTCGGGGACGACGAAGCTGTCCCATTAGCCCAGGCCAATCTCGACAAAGCCACACGCACCCCCACACCGACACCCACATTCACGCCCACGCCAACATTCACACCTTCTCCCACTCCGACAAATACGCTCACGCCTACATCAACACTCACGCCATCAATCACACCCACGCCACGTCCTACCAACACGCCAGAGCCCCCACCCACAAAAAAACCGCCAACTTCATCAACATCCTACCGACCCCCAGGCGTAAGCTCCGATGAAAGGTGGATAGACATCGATCTATCCGAACAACGTCTATACGCATATACGGGCAACAATCTTGTCAATTCCTTCAGGGTTTCAACAGGAACCTGGCGCACCCCTACTGTGTCAGGTCAATACCAAATCTACGTAAAATACCGCTTTGCAAACATGGCAGGGCCAGGGTATTATTTACCTGATGTGCCATATACAATGTATTTTTACAAAGGCTACGGCATTCATGGTACGTACTGGCACAATAATTTTGGCACACCGATGAGTCATGGATGCGTCAATATGGAAACGAACGATGCCGGTTGGATTTTCAACTGGGCTTCTGTTGGAACAACAGTCAATGTTCATCAGTAATGAATACACTTAGCCCAATTTCTCGACGTGATTTTCTCAAACTAGGGGGATTGAGTTTATTGGGCATGGCCTTGGCGCCCTTCAAGGGTACTTCAACGCTGGCATCCAATCAGCAAGGCCGTGTAATCTACGAATTTGTCTCTGTTTATAACCAGCCCTCGTTTTCGGGGGAAGTCGTCAAACAACTTTGGGTAGATGCGGTTGTTCCGGTTTTAGAAGTCACCATCGGAGATGAGGAACCAGCGCATAACATGGTCTGGTATCAAATCGAGGATGGATTTGTCCATTCGGGCGGCGTACAGCCCGTGAAAACCATTCTCAATCAACCCAATTGGGAAATTCCTGAGGGCGGGCAATTGGCCGAAGTCACTGTGCCGTACACAGATGCTTATTGGGAGATCGATGTTCATCACGAGGTTGCATACCGCTTCTATTACGAGACCACTCACTGGGTCTCGGAATTATTGTATGGCAGAGATGGCACACCGCTATACAAGGTCATTGATGATAAATGGGACCTGATCTACTATGTTCCAGCTCGCCACCTGAGGTTGATTCAACCCAATGAAGTAAGCACTATTTCCCCAGATGTTCCTGCTGAGCAGAAGCGCCTCGAGGTGGATACAGCCAATCAAGTAGTAATTGCCTACGAATATGATCGTCCTGTTTTCATCACCAAGACTGCTACGGGTGCTGAATTCAGCAATGGTCAGTTCTTTACACCCTCAGGGCGTCATTACACCAATCACAAAATGCCCTCTCGTCATATGGCAGCTGGAAATTTAGCTTACAACGGGTTCGACTTACCCGGTATCCCCTGGGTAAGTTACATCACTGAGCGGGGTGTCGCTTTTCACGGCACGTATTGGCACAACGATTTTGGTCTCCCGCGCAGCCACGGCTGCATCAACCTTACATCCCAGGCCTCCAAGTGGATCTACCGCTGGACGCTGCCCGCAGTGCCTGCCGACCAGCGCAGGATCTACGAAGAAGTCGGCACGACTGTGGACGTGATATAAATTACCAAAAAAATATTCACCGCATTCTCTACGTCATAATTATTCGTACTCAAACCAAAGGAGTGAACCATGCACAGTGCATTTCAATACAACCAATATTTGCTCAAACGCCAGGTTCTGGCGCTGACCGGAAAATTCCGAGTTTTGGCGCCCGATGGCCACCTGGTGCTCTACAGCCAACAGAAGATGTTTAAGCTCAAAGAAGATATCCGTATCTTTTCCGATGAAAATATGTCTCAGGAAGTGCTCAATATTCAGGCTCGTCAGATCATTGATTTCTCTGCTGCCTACGATGTCATCGACAGCATAACTCAAACCAAGGTAGGAGCTCTACGCCGTAAAGGGTTGCGCTCGATGATGCGCGATGAATGGGAAGTACTCGATGTCTATGACCAACCTATAGGAATCCTTCAAGAGGACAGCGTTGGATACGCGCTGTTACGTCGCTTACTCTTGGGCTCGCTTTTACCCCAAAATTATGATTTGTTGATGGGCAATCAGCCTGTAGCCGACTACAAACAACGTTTCCGCTTCATTGGCTATCATCTTGATGTAGATTTCAGCCTTGATACCGCAAACCAGCTTGACCGACGTTTAGGACTGGCAGCGGCCATATTGCTGGGCACTATAGAAGGCAAACAGTCTTCATAAGAACCGTATAAGAAATATCTAGGAACACCTCATAGCGCGGTAAAATTTTAGGCGAATGAATGATCGGTAGGATATCATGCCTAAAAAATCTTTATTTCAAGGTTTAATTTACGACGAATTCGATAACCCCGTAGATACCGCCTACGTGGGGGATGAACCCTGTTACGTAGTCGATGATGCGGGCTTTCGGCGACATATCCCCTCGGAACAGGTCGATCGCCAAGTATTAGAGGCGATGCGCGAGATGATCACCGGGCACGAGGATATGCTCAGTGAGCAGGCCGCCAAAATGCTTGGTCAGGATGACATCTTCACCCGCGCAATGATCGAGACTCAGCTTAAAAACATGGACCAACAATTCGAGCGCATCTTCGAGGTAGGCATTCCGGAGGAAAGTCTTACTTATATGGGCATGACCGGATTTCGGATTAAGATCAATGTGCACGGTGAAGTGATCGACCTTCACCAACCGGGGATGATTGACCCCGACGAAGAGTAAAACAAATTTTACACATCCCGAATTATAAATTCGGGATGTGTAAAATTTTTAACCCCATCTCCCCGCTTCGCGAGAGAGTGGTTTCCTTGCACTCTAACCTGCGTAACTCCAACCCAGGTCTGGGAGTGATAGTGTATCTGAGGCATCTCCGGGCTTGTTGACGCCAGCTGCGATGACTTCACCAACCACGATATCGTGATCCCCACCGGTATCGACAATTTTTACCACACGACACTCTACATAGGCCGCAGCCCCTTCAAGAATTGGACATCCGGTTTCTGGGCCAGAGGCAAATTTCACATCCTTCATTTTTTCGGGATTTTTGTTTCTGCCCTTGGTAAAGGGTTTAATCAAATCGGCGTCATTCTTGTTGAAAATATTGAGGGCAAATACTTTGCCTTCTTCAACCAAACTATGCGAGTGAGCATTTTTTGCCAGCCCCAAAGCCAGCATACGAGGTTCAAAGGATACCTGTGTGGCCCAGTTAAGGACCATTACATTGGCATCATGATTTGTTTTTGTAGAAACTGCATAGAAGCCATAAGGCATCATTCGTAGTGCATTTTTTATTTCGTCGGTCATTTTTTTCTCCTGGATAAATGTATATCAAATAAGTAATTGATGTTACGCAAGCTAAAGAGAATCTCCCTGGAAATAGGGGTTCCAGGGAAACCTCGCTACGTGTGCGTAACATGAGTAAGTAATTCAAGTTGCCACGTAACGGTGCAACATCCTGCCTAGAGATGACCCTGCCCAGCCTTCGACTACCAATTCAACACCCTTCAACAGGTTCAGGATTCAGCTCAGTGTTTGCTCAGGCAATTTTTGGTTAATTTCCCGCATTTGGGCATCGCACTCGAAAGAATATTGAATAAGGGGCAACTTAGGGCAAGTAATTATGCTAAGTTCCTAGCGATTTCCTGAGACTGCGCTCAGTAAAAAAAGCCCTGCGGGCACAAACC
>CAYQQX010000036.1:0-34213 GCA_964419495.1 uncultured Anaerolineales bacterium | reverse complement strand
CCATAAATCAGATCATAAAAATTGGGAGTGGTGATTTTCGTGGTGTTCATTATTCTGAAGGCACAAACTTTTCTATTGTCATTCCGAGTGAAGCGAGGAATCCCAGGCATCCTGCTTTGCTTGATAATTGCTTGGTTTCAGGGATTCTTCACTCCGCTGCGCTGCGTTCAGAATGACACTTATTCCATTGGATTTTGTAAAACACCATGATATCGACCACTCCCTAAAAATTTGAATTGGAAACCCGGTTTCTTGGCAAAGTATACTTGTAATAGCATTAGAAACCAGGTTTTTGATTCAAACTCAAACCAACTTGCACTTACGACTAACTTGGTTTGTACGATTTAGTTCAGCGCTTCAGAGATTCTTCGTCGCTGCGCTCCTCAAAATGACAAGACGAATGTCCAATATACCAATTTGCATGAAATAATTAATCAGTACGAGAGGGTCTTACTATGTCCAAGAAAACCGTCCGTGTCGCTGTCGTTCAGGCTGCACCCATTCTATTTGAACGCCAGGGGACTTTGGAAAAATCAATTAAGTTAATCAGAGAAACCGCGGCCAATGATGCTCATTTAGTACTTTTTCCTGAGGCTTTCATCCCTGCGTATCCGCGCGGATTGAGTTTCGGCACGGTTGTCGGGCACCGTAAACCCAAAGGACGCGATCTTTGGCAGATCTATTGGGAGAACTGCATCGATGTGCCTGGTCCGGAAACGCAGCAATTGGGGGAAGCCGCCCATGAAGCCGGAATTTACCTGGCGATGGGGGTGGTTGAGCGCGATAGCCAATTTAGCAAGGGCACACTCTACTGCACAACCCTATACTTTGGCCCTGATGGATCACTGTTAGGCACACATCGCAAGCTGAAACCCACTGCCGCCGAACGACTGATATGGGGCGAAGGGGACGGTTCAACGCTAACTGCTATAGACACAGAGTTTGGGAAAATTGGTGGTTTGATCTGTTGGGAAAACTATATGCCCTTAGCCAGAATGGCCATGTATGCCAAGGGCGTTGAACTCTACCTGGCCCCCACTGCTGATAGTCGCGATACCTGGCAGGCCACTCTGCGGCATATCGCCTGCGAGGGGCGCTGCTTCGTGTTGGGCTGCAATCAGTTTGTCACCAAGGATATGTATCCACCCGAAATGCCCGGCATTGAGGAGCTAGCAGATCAACCGGAAATCATGTGTCGCGGTGGCAGCGCAATCGTTTCACCATTAGGCGATGTGATCGCCGGGCCACTCTACGATGGAGAGGGCATTCTCTACGCCGATCTGAGTATGGCTGATGTGGCGCGCGGAAAATTTGATTTTGATGTGGTGGGGCATTACGCCCGGCCAGATATATTCGAACTGAAAATCAACGAGAAGCCTTTGCCTCCGGTTGAGTGATAGTGGAATCAGACTTCCCAAACTCGGTGCCAGGGATTCAAAATCCACAGAACTGTCATCCTGAGCGCGCCAAAGGTGGGCCTGCGGCCAGCGAAGGATATGAAACTCTGTTGGCAGAGATTCTTCGCCTTGCCGAAGGCAAGGGCTCAGAATTACAAATAATTTAAAGAAATATCCTCATGGCCTTCGTTAGTCGGTTTGGTCGGATTCTTCCACTTGCGACTGTTCAGTGGGTTTCTCGAACTCATCATGATCGGGCAGAATATCCTCAGCGTTGCGGATGGAGGGTATCGAAAACCCCGTGATCCCCACCAGTGCAATAGCAATACCAACGATGGTAATCATCAACGCCATTCCTGAGCCAGGGCCGGTGCCAAAAATGGGGCCAAAAATCGCTGCCATTCCCGATGAGCTTTGCATGGCTGGTTCCATGACAAAATCTGCCAGTGTGCCACCGATAATGGGTGAAATCGGCTGTGTGAACCAGGCTATCAGCCTGCGGGCTGAAAAGACCCTTCCTTGAAGATCAGGTGCTACCTTGGCCTGCCACAATGCCTGATTTGATGTGTTTACTAGAGGGATCATCAGCGAGAACAATACGCTGAAGGTAATCCACAGCGGTAAACCTGTCACTGCGCCAAAGGCAGCAAAAGACAAACCGCTGAACATCCAGCCTAAATAGACACCGTTGACCCGACGTTTAAATCCCCCCCAGGCACTCATGATAATTCCACCCGCGATGCCGCCGATTGCTCCCGCAGTCTGGATTGAGCCAAAGATCAGGCTGTTTTGGTCGGTGCGTGCCAAAATCATGGGAGCAAATACGGTGAAGCCAATTGTGGCGAATAAATTCCCAAAGAAGAAGATCATCTGTAAGCCAAGCAAGCTGGGACGTTCGAAAATATATTTGAAACCATACAAGCCTTCTTGCCAGAGATTGCCTTCGGATTTTTCACCTTCGACTGTCTTTTCAGGCTGAGGCACAAACACGATCAGCAGCGCGCCGATGGCCAGGAAGAAGGTAACCAGGTCGATCAGCATGATCAATGCAAAGCTGTCGAAGGGACCAGGGATAGAAATTGCTAACACCGCTCCGGCGAGCATGGGTGCCAACACCCCAGGACCAGCATCGACCAACGACATCATGCCGTTTGCGCGCCCATACTGCTCTTTGGGCACCATGGTGCTGATAGCTGCCGAATAAGCCGGCCATTGGAAGGTGTTTCCCAATCCGTTGATCACTGCGGCCACATAGAGGTGCCAGAATTCCAGCAATCCAGTGATGTAAAGAATTAAGATGCCTGTGGTGGCCAGTACAGCGCCTAAATCGCTGACCATCATCATCAACTTGCGGTTGTAGCGATCTACCATGGCGCCGGCAATGGGTGAGAGCAAGAGGAAGGGTGTGATAAATGCTACTTGCATCAAACCCATTGCAGTAGCACTCTCGGTCTGCTTGTACATCCATAAAGTCATACCGAAATTGGTCATCATCGAAGCCAGCACAGAGACGATCTGTCCCAACCAAACAATGGTAAACCCAGACATACCTCTGAGTAATTTTTTTTTCGTCATGATTTCTCCAAATCCTGAATTGCAATTATGTGATTTAGCCCTGAGCGAAGCGCAGCGAAGTCGAAGGGAGTATTTGCGTTTCGACTACGGTACGCCTCAGGTGATTAAGGCCCACCTTACGACAGCTAATCAGACTGCTTGCTGAGCTCCTCTCCCGAGCGCAATTCTTTTTCATAGAGGGCAAACTCTCGCGTAACTTGCATTCCTGCCTTTTCATATAAACGCGTCGCACCACTCAAATTTTCAGAGTCTACTCCCAGGCCGACACGCTTATAGTCGCGCTGGAGAAACTCCCCAAAAGCATAATGCAATAAGGCCAATCCCATCCCTTGCCGCCTCCAGGGACGACGAACACCTAAAACATCGACAACGCCGGTTTCATTGTCCGGCCCAAGATGTGAACTGCACAGTGCGAAGCCAGCAATTTCATCTCCATCCATAGCGAGAATCCATAAAGATGAGTCAAAGTGTTCATCATTTTCGTTGGAGTGTCGCACACGCTCAATACGTTCTTTATCTCCAGAGCGGTCAACATAGCCCCAATGATCCTCAAAAGCTTCGTCGTTTGCGCGCAGGATGGTTTCCAGATCGGTGAATTCCTTATATGAAGTGATGGTTATCCCATCTGGCCAAATAGGCTTAGGCGTGGCTTCATCCAAATCTTTCATCATGAACCAGGAGTAGCGGATGACTGATAATCCCGACTTCTTTAATAACTCAATGGATGGTGGGTGAGATTGGGATGTTTGCACATACATGGATACACGAGCATTCGCGGGGCAGCGATCAATAGCCTCTCGGGCACGATTTTCACCCCACTGGAACAAGTAACTTCCCAGCCCTTGGCCTTCATATCCCTCTCGAACGCAGCCAAAGAATTGGGGATGGATGGGTGGTGAACCCAGGTCGATGACCAAGCCGCTGGCAACAGCTTTCTTCTCGGGCGATAGAATCAACAATGTGGATGATTCCATATCAAAACCCGGGGTGGATGAAATCCTTTGGAAGCTCTCCAAAGTAAATTTTTCAACTCCGGTCAGCATTTGCCAGTATTCATTGAATATATTGTAAAGGGCTGCAATGTCGTCCTTGTTGGCAGGGCGTTTCGTGCATCCATCGGGAAGTGAGATCATGATCAAGAATCCTCTTAGGGTTTTTCTTAGAACATTTCAGTCTGCAGCAACAGGGATTTCGTCTAATCCCAGATCCAGAGCATCTTCATCAGATTGATTCTCATCAGTATCGTCCGCGATGTAATCCGGTAATTCCTCTTCTACCAATCGCAAACGTGGGTATGCGTATGCTGCAAATGAGGTTATCAAAACAAATAGCCCCATCAAAATGAGCAATAATCCTGTACCACGACTTGGACCCACACCAATAATCCTGCCAATAGTTAGAGTAAGACGCCCTCCTTCATTCATAAGTGGTTGAAATACACGGTCGATGAGGGGGCCTGCTAAGATAAGAGAAATAGGTTGTGTGAATTGAGCAATCATCCGACGTACGGCAAACACTCTACCTTGGACATCGGGGGCTGTTTTACTCTGCCAAAGCGCTTGACTTGAGCCATTCAACACCGGCATGAAGAGCATCATGGCGAATCCGCTGGCACCAATGAGGACCAGGGAAGGTCGCAAACCCATGACGATTGTAGAAAGACCCATCATTGCACCAGGAACCAAAATTCCTACGATTCGTCGCTTAGGACCACCCCACGCACTCATTACCAGGGTTCCAACCAACATACCCAGGCCGACGATGGAGAAAACTAATCCCATGGTATCAGGTTCTGAAAGATCTAACATCAGAGGCACCAATATGGGCCCAAAGAAACCCGATGCAAAATTGATTGCCGCAAAGTAAAGCAACAACGACAGCAGGCCACGACGAGCAGATATGTATTTCCAACCGAAGGCAGCTTCTTGTAACAATGATCCTTTGCTCTCTTTGCCATCATCAGTTACCTCTGGTTTAGGCACTCGTATCACGAGCAATGTAATTACTGCAAAAGCAAAGGTTGTAAAGTCGATGAGGATGATGCTATTGAGACCGGCAGAAACAAATAAAGCACCAGCAACAACTGGAGAGATCAATTGTGAGATTGCCTCGCCGATTTGAACCATTCCACTGGCACGTCCAAGATGTTTTTTGGGAACCAGCAAGGTTGTGGCAGCGGAATAAGCCGGCCATTGGAAAGTGCTGAACGCAGCTATAAAGGCGGTTGCTATATAAATATGCCAAATTTCTAGATTTCCGGACGAGTACAACAACCAAATTGAAAGTGTACTCAGTCCAGCACCGGTATCACTGAGAATCATTGCCCAGCGGCGGTCCCAGCGGTCAACAAGGGCGCCAGCAAATGGGGATACTATTAAGGTAGGCAAGGTATATGCCAGTATATTCATGGCAAAGAGGGTAGTAGACCCCGTTTTTTCATAAATCCAAACCCCCATTGCAAACCCAGTCAGGCCGGACCCCAATGTAGAGATCAATTGCCCAAACCAGATTACAGAGAAAATCCGCATACCACCTGCTACGGCTTGTTGTTTTTTCATAATTGCTCACTCACCATTCGCAAAACTCACCCTGAAGCAAGGCGCACAGGTGGTCAGCCTGTGCGCCAATCCTGGGAGGAGTACTAATAAACTGGATTATCCGTTCAATTTGCCCAATGCATCGTCAACGGAAATTTCACCGCGTTCAATCTCTTCCAAAACACCCATGCGATTTGCTTTTCTATGGTGATGAACCCCGACTGGGCTGGCAACATGAACTGTTTGGGGTATATCATCTTCCGAGATCAGGATCTTCAGAGAACCAGAAACGCTTTTATAAACAACCTCGGGACCCCCTCCTTGAATTTCAGCCAATCCACGTGGGCCGTAGCGACGATCCTTGGTAATCGGCAAAGATGTCTGTATTCGCCCACTGACGCTCTTGGTCCTGGCAATACAACCAGCATCTTCAGGAACGATCATGGTTACATTTCCTGAGACGCCTCTGAACACATAGGGGCCATCAATCAGTGGAGTTTGAACGACGATACTTCCACTAACTGAAGAAATATCCATCTCCGGGATTTGAGACTCCATCACCCTGATCTTCCCAGAAACTGTTCCCCCGTCCAGAATGCCAGAATGGTTCTGTCCTTTAATCGCACCACTGACGCTCACCGCTTTTGTTTGTCCCACCAAGTCCGCAAATTCGAGGGAACCGCTGACCGTATTGAACCGGAATTCGCCTTCTAAGCCTTGGATGCGCGCTTTGCTGCTAACACAGCTCAATTCAACCGAACAATCTTTGGGAACTGTAACGGCGTAGTCAACCTTACAAGGTTTAAAAAATGATAGGAAGCTGTTTTTCTTGTCGTGACGAGTTTCTACGACGACCATGCCATCATCATCTTGATGAATGTCTAGCTCAGTGTGGTCTGCATTCCCAGAGTTTAGGTAGACTACTGCGGTGACCGATATTTGGTCTTCGTCTCCAGGGGAGATATCAACTTTACCGCGAATATTGCTCAACTTCAGACGCGCGGGAGTTTCAACAGAAAAACTACGTTCAATAATTTCTTCAGACATAGATGATCCTCGATATTATTCAATGAACACTTCGATGTGTTCGCCATCTTCTGCATCGACCACATCTACAATTTTGCCGGTCATACCTTCAGCAATCGCTTCGCTAACCGCGGTGCCCAATTCTTCAAGTTCCACGTCAGGAGTGAACTGGGCGGCGATATTCAAACCAGCATCGATGAGTTTTAAAGGCAAGTTAACATTAACTTTGGCTTTGCCTTTACTCATATCGGTGACGCGTACGCGCAGCCAGCGCGCGCCGCCACTGGGTCTTTTCACTCGCACAGGTTTTTCACTGCTGGAGCTGAGTGCTTTAAGCAATTTTGCACCCTCGTCAGCAGAGATCTTGCCCTCCTGGATCATTTTGAGAATTTTCATGCGTTCTTCAGCGGTTGTCATTGGGATTGCTCCTTTTCAAAACCCTAAGGGTTTAGTACTGTTTATTCCTCAGGGTATATATTCTTTCTATAATTGCTAAATTCAGTAGATCACGATTTTGTGTCATTGCGAGGCGTTTCGTGCCGAAGCAATCCCCATCTAAAGGGTGGAGATTGCTTCACTCCGTTCGCAATTACATCCATATTGCGAATCTGTGATCTACTAAAATTTTGTAGTAGTCAGGAATAGCTTGAACAATTGTCATTCTGAACGGAGTGAAGCGAAGTGAAGAATCCCTTATATGTTCAATTTGTTTGAGCCTTTGCAGGTACAAAGTGACTCGGCCTTTCGGGGATTCTTCGTCGCTTCGCTCCTCAGAATGACAAGGTAAAGTGTTCGACATCATTCTAACCATTACAATAATTGCTACATTTCCTATAAATTCAAGACCTTATTAGTTCCTAACCAATAAATACTTGTACTTTTTCGCCGTCTTCGCCCTCATCGACATCGACGAAGAAAGGCACATCGTCATCTTTTGTGTCAGCTAAAGCTAATATAACTTCATCAAGACCGGTGGCATCCATATTCGGAATAAAATGTCCAAATGTTCGCAAGAGCCAGGCTGTCAGACGAATAGGGATTGGCAAACTAATGGCCACATTTTCTGGACTCTCACCGGGTTTTTGTTTCA
The DNA here is from genome assembly GCA_964419495.1 of uncultured Anaerolineales bacterium. Taxonomy (GTDB): domain Bacteria; phylum Chloroflexota; class Anaerolineae; order Anaerolineales; family UBA11858; genus NIOZ-UU35. The sequence continues at coordinate 26,588 of CAYQQX010000036.1, read as the reverse complement.
CACGCACATGCAGCCAGGGAGAGTTTTGGCTGCCCCATCCCAGCGCCAAAATCATCACACCAATTAGAAATGGGAACCAGGTGCAGGCAAACCAAAATCCAAAGCCCGAGGCGCGCCAGGCCCAGAACATCAATGCCCCACCTATTACGGTAATTCCGGCTCCAATCCAAACGGGGACGAACCACCAGCGCTTCCACTTTTGCATATCTTCAGGGTCGGGGGGTTGGGGAGGTTCCTGGTCCTCGGTAGCCTGAACAAAACCCAATTCATCATCTTCTTCCGAAAAGGGATCTAATTCCATGCCATCGTCAGGGAGTTGTTCATCCTCGTCCAAGGCCTGCAATAAGGCATAGCCTTCTTCAGCACTGATCACACCCTGATCGATCATTTCCAGGATTTTCATTCGTTCTTCAGACATTATTGACCTTTCCCCTCTAAAGCAGCGAGTAAGTCCTCGGCTTGCTCCACACTGACTTTGCCCTCTTGGAGCATTTGCAGAATCATCATGCGTTCTTCATCAGAAACAGGGTCACTGCTGGACTGTTTCGCAGCCCGCAGTGCATCAACGTCAATGTTTACGGATTTAGATCGAGCGCTGCGGCGGGCTTCACGGGCCACTTTTCGCTGGGCAGCCGCCAATTTGCGTTCAAGCTTTTGTTGGGCACGTTGTGCCGCTTGCTGAGCCCGTTGAGTGGCGCGTTCGCGTGCGTCTTCAACTCGTTGATGAATTTCTCTCGAGCGCTCTTCAGATAATCCTGCATCTTCTAAGGTTTTCGACAAACCCGAGAGATGCGATTCCAGTGACTTGAGGTGGGTTTCTACTTGCTCCGTTGCCGAACGGGCCATATCTTCGGCCATTCTCGAAAAATCTTCGCCCAACTCAAAATCAAAGTTGAAATCAAATTCAAAATCTTCCATTGATTCGGTCTCAACATCAATTGCGTTGAGACCGATCTTGCCAGAAGCAGTCAAATTGATGGGAGTTCCCCCATCACCGAGTTCTAATGTATAAGACGATTCTTGGATCTTCTCAGTTTTATTAGGCATATTGATGCGAATAGAATGGGCACCACTTTCAAGTGTCACATCCGCATTGATATCATTTGGGATTTGGCAGCGAATATTACCATCAGCCGAAATTGAATACGCTTGCCAGGGAACAGGAGCAATGCTCAATTTCGCATTCCCACTTGCAGATGCAGAAATCCCGCCACTGACATCACCCAGGCGAAGGTTACCCCCAATTGTCTCGGCATGAAATTGTCCATCTACATCGCGCACACTGGCGCCACCACCAACGGAATTAACTTTCAGATCACCACGCACGCGCTTTGCCGATAATGGACCCCCAATAGTTCGAACTTCCACTGGGCCCACCTCTCTTAAGGTCAATGGGCCAGCAATATCGCCAATTTCCAGCGAACCACCAAGAGCTCTGAAACGCGCCCCGCCACCAACTTGTTTTACCTCTAATTCAGCATCAAAAGGAACGTAAACAATGCAATCTTCCGGACAATCAATGCTAGTAATTTCCTCGCCCTGTTCGAAGGTCACAAGATCATCGCATGTGGTTTTGATCAACGCTTCAGTGCGTTTCCAACCTTTGACATGCAAATCACCGGCAATATTCTCTATAGATATTTTGGGAGCTTTTCCAAGTTCTAAAGATTTTTGAACCATGGCTTACTCCTCTTGTTCACCAAGAAGCTGGATAGCATCTTCGTAATTGATCTTTCCAGCATCGAGATCTTCAAGAATTTGTTTGCGGGCTTCTTCGCTTAGGCCAGCTATTTCATCGGGTTCAGGCTCATAGCCCATAGCTTTGATGATTGCCCGCAAGCGATTGCGAATAGTGGGATAAGAGAGATTGAGTTCACTCTCCATACGTGTGATTTTTCCCTCGCAGCGGATGAAAGTTTCCACAAATTCGAGCTGCTTGGGGGTCAGTTGAGCAAAAGCACCTACGGTGAAACGACCTTCGAAGGTTGTATCGCAATCTCGGCAGTTAACTCTGGTGACAGAGATCTCGCCATTGCAGATGGGACATTGCGTGGGTAAGGTTTGCATATTATTTGCCTTTCTAACCAGCGTGTAAAACTGTTCCGTACTGCTGACGGGTCTGTAAACGCTGTCCAAGAGCCACGAGCATTTTTCCAAAACCTGCAATTACTCGATTGAAGGTTGAGGGATTGCAGGTTATTGTTTGTTGAACTGCATTTATGGCTTCTTGTTGATTTATTTTGCCAATTTCGAGAGTAACGTACCACATAATCAACTCCTGATAGCGTTGAAAAACCAAAACTTAATAAAATTATATAAAAAATTTTGATTTTGTCAAGGTCAATTTTAGAAATCTCAAACTTTAATTAATATTTCTAAAGTTATTGGTAAGTTTTCCCCCAATTTTGCGCACTATCGTTCGCTTGCTGTGATATAAGATTCAAAATTGGCATTAACATTAGCGATGACCGTGGTCGAAAAGTGTGTCATCGTTCCCTGATAGGGTTCATCGCCATTATGGACCAGCCACCCCTCCAGGTCAAATCCTAATGGACCCTCGGCGGGTATCCACTCTCCGTTATATTTTCGGGCAATGTGAATATGCGTGCCCGTGCTGGTGCCGCCCTCGCAAGATGGATGCCCTATCTTGCCACCTGCTTCCAGTACAGTTCCCAGAGGAATACGCTGGTGTGTGGCAATATGCAAGTAAAAGACCGTCCAACCGGTGCGTGGATCACCATCACCATCGCCATCAATTTCAACAATACCCGACTCAGAGCGAGTTACTACCCCAGATATTATTGCTGTTGCCCACTCGTTTGTAGAACTGCAGCCGCGTACTCCCGAAGGTGCAAAATCAATCGCCGACCAGGGTTCCCCTGTTCCCCAGCCAGTATGGGGTCCGCCGGTATAAGCCCAGGTTTTACCGCCTTCGAAGGGCAGGTACATCTCTGGCTGCTGCAAACTCCCCGGAATATGAGTCTGAACTTCCATCCAAGGATCGCCAAACAGATCTCTATAAACCTGGGCAATCCCTTCGGGACCGATGTCCACATGATAATCATTGCCAGAAAATCCCACAGAAAAATAATACTGAAAAGCCACGCTGGCTGCGGTCTGCCAGGGGTCAGGATGTTCGATTGTGCCATCAGGGATCTGGATAGTCGTGAGATTACCAGTGCGCCAGCCATAGTAACCATTGTTAAGCGTATTAGACGCCCAAACCAACTGCAAGTAAAGACCGCGGTATTTGCGCTGCTCTTGCCCCAAGGGATAGTAATCATCAACCTCGGCAGGGATATTGGATTGACTCAAAGCACCAGTTTGATATTCTAATAACGCCAATAATAGACGCGGGCTGATGCTGAAGTTTTGAGCCACATAATCGACAACTCCCGCACCGGTTCGTCTTGCTCCGGCAACATAACCTCGATAATCCCGCAACCAACCGGGATGCTGATCAACAAAAGCCTGGGTGTCGAAATCGATCTGCGCGGGGCCATTTATATACAAACTGTCTGGAAAAATCTTGAACGGCGTACCCCAAAATGATTTGTAGTATATGGGTATTTGCATGGGCATCCCAGGCGGCAGCGTGGTGGCATCCGCGGGAATAAAGGTGTTGGCATCCAAGATCTCATCCACGGTAGTGTTGAAGTGTATGGCCAACACAGGCAGCGTATCACCGGTTTGAGCAAAATAATCAACCAACTCTCCCGGTTGATATTTTGGTCGTTCCGGCATGGGGGTTGCCGAAATTTTTTCAATATCATCTTCTGGAGTCCCACTTAAACTGAGGGGGACAGGCCCAGGTTCGGGCTGACAGCCAGCGTGGAGGATAGTGAACAGTGTACAGTAAGCAGTAATCAGAATCACCTTTTTGAACCTGATTCCTGACAGTCGCTCACTGATAACTGAATACAGTTTACTGATCACTGATATCTTCATCTCTCATAATCAATGAAACCGCCGAGCCGTATTGATGTGCGGTGACAACATCTTCGCCGCGGGTTAGTGTTCCCAAATAAGGCTTTTCTCCCGCTGAGGCCTGCCAACCCTGCAACACAAAAGGATAAGGACCATCGGCCGCAATCCACATGCCATTATATTTGCGAGCGATATGCGTGTGCGTGCCCGTTGCTCGACCGCCTTCACAAGAGGGGTGGCCAATTAAGTCGCCTGCTTTCAAATTCGTCCCTTCAGCAACGCGATCTTGCTCTCCAATATGAAGGTACATAATCGTCCAGCCAGTCTGTTCATGACCGTCTCCGTCGAGATCTTGAATGACTGTACCAAATTCAGAGCGTACGACCAGGCCATCGGCCATAGCGACCACCCACTCACCAGACGAAACACACCCGCTGCTATTCATACGGGGAGCAAAATCCAGGGCAGCCAGAGGCCCATTGCCTTCAAAAGCCTTGTGCGGCCCGCCGGTCAAAGCCCAAGTTTCACCAGGCTCAATGGGAAGGGTCAACTCAGGTTGAACCAGGTCAGCTGGGATAAGCGGCGCGATCAAAGCGGCGCGCTCCCAAGGATCACCGAACATTTCTTCATAGAGAGCTGGGAAACCGTCAACTAGATCAAGCGCTTGATGGCAAGTATCTTGATCATAGAGTTGTGCAAAGAAATAGTGTATCGCTACACTTCCGGCGTTGATGTCCGGCGGCAAGTTAAAAATCAAACCATCTGGATAAATTATTTCAGTGAATGTGCCCGCTCGCCAGCCATAGAATCCTTCTGAAAGAGCGTGAGCAGCCCAAATCAACTGCCCGTAAAGATCCTGGCGATAGTATTCCACAGCCCCTAAAGCGCTATCGAAACTCTCCGCATCTTCAGGGTGACCCAGAATACAGCCGCTTTGATATTCCAACAAGGCTATCAACAAACGGGGATTTATCGAATTCTCCAAAGCCACTCTTTGAATAATTTCCGCAGCGCTGGTCCAACCGGTGATCATCAAATATTGTTCGTATGAGCTCAAGAAGCCGCCCATTTCATCAAGATATGCAGCGACATCGAAATCGATTGCAGTTGGCGAATAAATAAGTTCGGCATCGGGAAGTAAGAGATCAGGTTGAGATGAAGGAGATGGGGTAATTGTGAGTTGTGAATTGTGAATATTGAATTGAGCATGTGGCGCGTAAGCACTTAGAAGAAAAACTAAAGATATACCGATAAATACGAAAATCTTCTGAGACAAGAATCGCATATCACGATTTTAACCTATTCATGAAAAAGTGTAAGAATTACCCCCACTACCCACAATCCACCACCCACTAATCACTATTCACTCGCGATCGCGTTCAATTAAGCTCTGATGCGCCCCAAACTGATTAGCGGTCACTATCTCACCATCGCGGATCAGGGTGCCTTTATAAAGAACGCCTGTTGATGTGACTGTCCATCCATTAAGCACAAAGGGAATCGGGCCATCTGCTTGCATCCACTCACCGTTATATTTTCGAGCCATGTGGACATGTGTCCCGGTGGCGTAACCTCCCTCACAGGATGGATGCCCTAATAGATCTCCCTTCTTGACTAACCTACCAACCCCTGTGCGTCCTTCCTCAGCAATATGCAAATAGACAATTGCCCAGCCAGTCTGCTCAAAGCCATCTCCATCTAAATCGAGCACTACGATCCCGCGTTCTGAACGCGCAATGACCCCATCACCTGAGGCAGTCACCCAGGCATCAGATTCATAACAGCCGCTAACCGTGGTTGCTGGTGCAAAATCGATTGCTGCCCAAGATCCATCTCTCTCGAAGGCTCCATGCGGTCCACCAGTATAGCTCCAACTGCGTCCAATCAAGAATGGCAAAACCAGGTCAGGTTGTACAAGATCCGGAGGGAAAAGCGGCTCTACTACCTGGGCACGAGTCCAGGGGTTGCCGAACATCTGCTCATAAAATGCCGCGAACCCAGTCTCTGGATCTACTGCAGCTATCCAGCCCTGGCTGTCATAAACTTTGGAAAAATAGTATTGCAAAGCAGCAGTTCCGGCGTTTAAATCTGGTGCCAGGCGAGCGATAACTCCATCCGAGAACTGGATTTCGCTCAATCGCCCCTCGCGCCAGCCATAATACCCAACAGAAAGTTCATTGACCGCCCACTTCAACTGCCTGAGCAATCCTCTTTTACTGAGAGAAATTTCGCCCAAGGGATAATCCTGATCAGCCAAATTGGCGGGCTGACCATAAACCCAGCCGCTTTGATATTCGAGCAAGGCTAACAACAATTTAGGATTGACCGAATTATCGAGAGCGATCTGTTTGACGATATCACCCCCATACGTTTCACCATGAGTTCCCAGGTATTCATGAAAATTCTTCAAATATCCCCCAGCTTGAGAGACAAAACTGACCACATCAAAATCGAGAGCAGAAAGCGTATAAACAAATTCGCTGTCGGGTAGTAAATGCATCGGAGAAGTTGTGTTACTAACATGCCTGGGAATGATTAAAAGTTGATTGGGATTAATGAAACCCCGATCGGGGAGCGTTCCAGTGGTGTCAATTTGATCGACAGTAACACCAAAGCGCACGGCTAAGGCATCTAACGTGTCTCCAGACTGAGTGTAGTAAAGGATTGGCCCCGTGTTGGCTGGCTCAGAAGTGGGTATAACTGCTGATGTAGGTTGTGGCGTAGGGGATGGTTCTACAATCTCTACTGTTGCCGTGGGTGAATCAGTGGGGGTATGTTCTTCAACAGAAGCTTCCAGTGTGGGGGATTGCGTGATGGTGGGGGCAGCCTCAAGCGTGGCGGCCCAATTGGGCGTATGCGTTGGCTCAAATTCCGATGGAGCGACGAAGGGTCCTTCTTGGCGCGGCAGGTTGCAATTTGACAATAAAAACAGAGAGATAAAATAAACGCACAGGCGCACGCCACGCTGCCCAAAGGGCCATCTTTGATGTGCGCGCCTGTGGCGGGCGGGCCTTCGACCAGACGCAGAGCGATTTATCAAAAATTGCTGCGACTCTGCGACTCTGCGACTCTGCGTTAATCCCTTTCTACCGATCAATGAGGTTCTCCGGCACGTGGCCATTTTCAGCATAAATGATGTGGTCGCCCTTGCGCAGCAGACCTTGATACTCGCCGCCAATGCCTTCGCTCTTCCAGCCATCTAAGACAAAGGGGATATCTTGATCAGCAGGGATCCACTCGCCATTGTATTTGCGGGCAATATGTACATGCGTCCCCGATGAAAAGCCTCCTTCACAAGACGGATGTCCAATGTGTTCACCAGCTCGGAGGTAGGTGCCCACCTCAACTCGATCGCTCGCTTCGATATGCATGTAGAACAACGTCCAGCCAGTTTGTTCGACACCATCACCGTCTACATCTTGGATCACCGCACCATTCTCTGCACGTATGATCAAGCCATCTGCCATAGCAACAACCCAGTTCTCACTCTGAGTGCATCCTACAGGCTCATCATAAGGGGCAAAATCCAACGCTGCCCAAGCAGAACCATCCCCCCAACCTCCGTGCGGACCACCTGTAAAAGCCCAATCGACGCCATCTTCAAAAGGTAACTGTAAAGGGGGCTGAACCAGGCCTGGGGGCAGCACAGGTTCATATCCATAATCAAATGGATAACCAAAAAGTTCTTGATAAACTTTGAACAGGCCCTCCGCTGTGACTGTTCGCTGCCAGATTTCGCGCTGATATAACTTAGAGAAGAAATACTGCAATGCCGCCGTACCAGCGTTAATCGTCGGGTTTACTGGGATCACGGAACCATCCGGTAACACCCAGCTGGATACGCCATTAACTCTCCAAAGGTAATAGCCGCGATTAAGTTCATTAGCAGCCCAACTCAATTGCTTATCTAGCCCCTTCAGATCAACATTCTCCATCCCCATGGTGTAATCCAGCGTGTAGGTGCGCGGATTTGGATCAGTCAACCAGCCGCTTTGATATTCCAACACAGCTAAGAGCAAGCGCGGGTTGATGGAGTAGTTCGTGGCCACTCGCTGCACAATCTGGTAGCCGCGTAATACATTTCCATCAATTTCTTCTTCGTAATAAACCAGGTGTCCATTCAAGCCAGATACAAAGTCGGGTACGTCAAAATAGGCTGTCACAGGGCCTGCTACTAATTCCGAATCTGGGATGATCTTGAAGCCTGGCCCAGTGGCCACCGGTTCGGGGGCTGGAATATCTAGAATTTGACCTATTTCCAGGACGTTGACATCCGTGATGCCATTTGCTTCAGCAATCTCTTCAACAGAGACACCGAAACGCTCGGCAATGATTCCTAAAGTATCACCGGATTGAACAACATAACCTTCGGCTTCGGTGCGCAACCCAGGGATTGGATGGGGTGCATCAGGTGTGGGAGACAACACTGGTGAGCCGGGTGGTCGCCCCTCCGTTTGGGGGCCTGGGGGCTCACTCTGGCCTGACACCTGCGTCGTTTGACCTGATACTCCCCCCCAGGGTTCTGCGTCTGATTTCCACTGGCGCGTACAAGCCAGCATGGCGACAATCAATGCCAGAAGTGCCAATAGCCATGCTCTTCGATGGGGGGTACGGTGTGATCTTTCCATAGGGAATGTACAGCATTCTACCCTGAAGTTAAAGCAGGGTACAGGATAACAGATTCTATGTTGCCAGATTTATGCCATTCCGCTTTGATAAGGGTCCTTTAAGTGCAATCTTTTGGATTTTTAGAATGAAACCTTTAGGGTCTTGGCATAAAATGCCTTATGTTAGAATCACCCCACCTTATGGAAGTTTCAGAAAATCTCCAGGCCATCCTAGATACCATTCCCTCCAAAACCGGCTGCTATTTAATGAAAAACAAGTCCGGGGATGTGATCTATATAGGCAAAGCGGTTAACTTGCGCAACCGTGTGCGTTCATATTTCCATGCTGGGGGACAGGAGCACCCGCGCACGCGCCAACTGGTCAAGCACATCACCGATATTGAATGGATCGTGGTCGGTTCTGAGTTAGAAGCCTTGATCCTGGAGATGAACCTGATCAAGAAACACCGACCACACTACAACGTTCGCCTAAAGGACGATAAACGTTACCCTTATATCAAAATCCATTGGAATGACCCTTTTCCTAAAGTTACGGTCACTCGAAGAGTCGTCGATGACGGTGCGCAATATTTCGGGCCTTACACAGGCGTTTGGGCCGTACATCAAACCCTGGATGTGCTGCGGCGCATTTTTCCCTACCTAACTTGTAACCGTACCATTACTGGAGAAGACAAACGCGCTTGCCTGTACTACGACATCAAATTGTGTATCGCCCCCTGCATTGGCGTCGCAAGCCAAGAAGAGTACCGCCAAATGATTCAAGGGCTGGCAGAATTCTTGCGAGGCAGAACTGAAGGCATTGTCGATCACTTACAAACGGAGATGCAGCAGGCCTCCAAAGAATTGCGATTTGAACAAGCCGCGGTGCTGCGCGATCAGCTTGATGCCATCCAGCAAATTGTTGCCCGGCAGAAAATCGTGCTCTCAACCGATTATGTCGATACGGATGTGATTGCTATGGCACGATCTGATCGTGAAGCTTGCGTGCAAGTATTCTTCATCCGTGGCGGCAAACTTATCGGGCGCGAATACTTCCTCATGGAAGGCACTGACGACAATCCCGATGCCAACGTAATCGCCGAGTTTATCAAGCAGTTTTACGACCAAACACCTACAGTCCCTCCTCAGGTGCTACTGCCACACGAGGTCGAAGAGGCACAAATTATCCGTCAGTGGCTCAATCGTCGCCGGGGCGGCAAAAAAGTAGAAATCAAAATTCCCCAGCGCGGTCAAAAGCGCGAACTGGTTCAAATGGCCGCCGAGAATGCCACCGACACATTGAATGCCCTTCAAGCCCAATGGGAAGCCGACGAACACCGTCAAACCCAGGCGTTGACCGAGCTCCACGAAGCGCTGAGTCTCCCAAAGGCTCCCAAACGCATTGAATGCTATGATATCTCTACCATGCAGGGCACAGCTACGGTGGGCAGCATGGTGGTTTTCGACCAGGGAGTCCCCGACAAAGGTCATTACCGCCGTTTCAATATCCGCACCGTGGTTGGGCCAGATGATTTTGCCAGTATGGAGGAGATGCTCCGGCGACGATTTCGGCGTTGGAAAAGTGCGCAGGAAACCGCTGATGCACCAGGCAAAAAACCAGACCGTTCATTTTCTACCTTACCCGACCTGATCATCATTGATGGTGGTAAAGGGCAGCTTGGGCGAGCAACCAAGGTACTGGACGAATTCGGTTTGTATGATGTGATCCCCGTTGTAGGATTGGCAAAGCGTGAGGAGGAGATCTTCATGCCGGGCAAATCACGCTCGATTCTCTTGCCACGCAAATCAGAAGGGTTATACTTGGTACAGCGCATTCGCGATGAAGCACATCGCTTTGCAATTACCGCCCACCGCAAACAGCGTTCAAAATTGGGCATTACATCACAACTAGATATTATCCCCGGTATTGGGCCTGCCAGACGCAAGGCATTGATGAGCCATTTTGGTTCCATCGATGCCATACGGGAGGCTTCGGAAGATGAACTGGCAGCCGCTCCAAAGATGAATGCCAACACAGCCGCAGCCGTGAAAGCACATCTGCGTTAATCTTAGAAGGAGTAGGTTTTGAAAACAGTTTGGTACATTGAAGATGATGGCGAGATGATTAAGGCAATCAAATTACTGCTCAAGTTGCTGGATTACGAAACGCGCTCCTTTTTGGATTGCAAGAAAGCTGCTCAAGCGATGCTCGATGGGGATAAACCTGACTTGATGCTCGTCGATATCAATATGCCGATTGTCACGGGGATGGATTTGTTGAAGTATGTGCGTAGTCGCGCCGATTTTGATCATGTGCCTGTCGTTATGCTCTCCTCTGAGGTGGCTGATGCCAGTGTCAATGAAGCAAAAGAGCTTGGCGCTGATGGTTATTTGTTTAAACCAGTGACCATTGAAGATTTAGAGGATAAAATTAGCATAGCTGTCGAAAAACGATCAAAATAGACCGCTTGACCCATTTCATTTTTATATTTAGGAGATACCAAATGGCAAAAAAAGCACAGAAAAAGAGAAGAACCACATCACAAAAAGTGATGATCGTTATCGGTATTCTCATTGTCTTATCAATGGTCATATTACCCCTTGCTTCATTATTCGGATATTGATGCAAAAACCCAGGCATTCCTAAGTTTTGGCGGAAGTCCCTAAAATCACTATTACAATACACAATAGAGATATCCGATGGAAAAAAACATCATCATGTACGGAACGACCTGGTGCCCTGATTGTGTTCGAGCAAAAAAAGTTCTCAAGCAGAACAATATCGAATACCAATGGATTGATATTGGACGAGATTCAGAGGCCAAGACATTTGTCGAAAAAGCCAACAATGGAATGCGCATAGTTCCCACAATTCTATTTCCAGATGGTGAAACCCTAGCGGAACCGTCTAACCAAGAATTAACAGAAAAACTGTCATCTTTAGGTTTATTGAATTAGAACCTATCCGAATGTTCGCTCGAACCGGTCTCCTGACCGTGTTCGGCTCGGTCGGGAGACCGATTCGAGCATTTTTCGCATAGATACTTAGCAGATTCTTACACGCTAACCTGTCACAAACTGGAATTTTTGCACTTCTCGTTGTATACTCAATACAACCCTGAATGAGGAGAGGTCGACATGAAAGTATCAGTTCTGCAAGAAAACCTTGCCCATGGCCTCAGTGTTGTTTCACGCGCCGTTTCACCGCGTAGTACGCTCCCAGTATTAGGAAATATACTAGTCGCCAGCGATGAGGGGCGTTTGCGCCTATCAGCGACCAACCTGGAGTTGGGAATTACCTGTTGGATTGGTGCCAAAATCGACGAGGATGGCTCCACTACAGTTCCAGCACGTACTTTTACCGACTTGATCAGCACGCTGCCCCCCAACCAGGTTAGCATGGATTTGAATGTGCGCACCCAAACCATGAATGTACGCTGCGGCACATCAAACACAGACCTAAAATGTATTGATGCACAAGAATTCCCGCCTATGCCTACCCCAGATTTGGAGGAGGGTTTACAAATCAATGTTGCTGACCTCAGGGAGATGATTCAGCAAGTTGTTTTTGCAACCTCTACAGATGAGGCACGCCCGATTCTCACAGGGGTTCTTCTAACCATCGAAGATGATAGGATTACGTTCGCATCTGCAGATGGTTTCAGACTCTCAGTACGTAAGGCAGAACTTTCCTCGCCTTTATCAAAACCCATTCAAGCCGTGATCCCCGCCCGGGCACTGAGCGAGTTAGCTCGCATCACATCTGCTTCACTGGGCTCGAATGGCTCCGAGGGCAATGAAAAAATCACTATGCTAATGCCAGCCCAGAGTGGACGCGTGATATTCCGTACCCCCAACATCGAACTGGCAACGCAAATTATCGAAGGTACTTTCCCCGATTACGAGCAAATTATCCCCCGTGGTCATCAAACTCGCACAGTGCTCTCTACAGATGCCTTCTTGAAAGCTTGCAAACAAGCCGAAATTTTCGCCAGAGAGGGGACTCTTATCGCCAGGGTTAGTATTACACCAGGTGGTGAATTACAACCAGGCACTGTGGAGATTTCCGGTCAATCGGAAGAGACAGGCTCCAATCAGACCATCATCGATGCATCCATTGAGGGGCCTCCCATTCTGATCGCCTTCAACGTCCGTTTTATGCGCGAAGTATTGGATGTAATCAAGACACCCAATGTTGCACTGGAAACTTCGACGGATACTAGTCCCGGGGTGATTCGCCCCGTCGGGCAAAAAGACTTTTTACACGTGATCATGCCGATGCACTTGGGAAGCTAGATAGTTTTTTCGCGATCCGAAGCCCAAAGCGGCTTCGGATCTTTTTTTAATTTACATTATGACCCTACCGAGTCCTTCTCCAGATCGAGCATTAAGGATACACCTCGCCTTAGCCCAATACCCCATTCTGCGAACGCGCATCCGTGCTCGCATGCGACGGGCACTTTTCGAGCGCGGCATCATTTCAGCGAAGGCTTTCGAATCCGAGGTCCGACAAAAAGCCATTGAATCACAAGCACGTGAGGGGTTACATGATCCACTTTGGGAAGAAACCGAAGAGATTTGGGAAATCAGGATGGCGCGCATACGCACACATCTGACCGATTTCTACTTCGCTTACAACTTGAGATTCGAAGATTTTGAAGAGCTCGTCAGGGATGTGATTGCTGAACGCGTGCCCATGGCGGACGAGATCGAGGTATCTTTCAACCCCGAGTTAGCCCCCCAAGACATGCTCTTTGAACAGGCTTTGGCAATCGAGCATTTACCCCCTGAAGAACATACTCATTACAAGCATCGTTACCATGAGTTAATTGTGGTGCTGATCCGCAGAATGATCAGTGACCAATTGGCGTATATCAACATTGCCAAAACTTGGTTCACGGCCAGCGATTTATTCGAAATCCAACGCCGAAAAATTGGTCATGGGAAAATTGGGGGCAAAGCCGCAGGGATGTTGTTAGCAGCGCGTATTCTCAGCGAAGTTGCCGGAGAGGATATTCGGGGCGCTTTATGCATTCCGGAGTCATATTTTCTTGGCTCAGACGTGATGTACGCCTTCATGAGTTTCAATGAATTGATTCATTGGGCCGATCAAAAATACAAACCCGAAAAACAGATCGTTGACGAATATGAAAGAATTCAAGACGAATACGCCAGGGCAGAGTTCCCTCCAGATATCCTCGAGAAACTCTCGGAGCTGTTAGCAGAGGTCGGCAACCAACCCCTCATCGTCAGGTCTTCAAGCCTCTTAGAGGACAACTTCGGCACATCCTTCGCGGGGAAGTACGAAAGTGTTTTCTGCCCTAATCAGGGTTCACCAGAAGAAAACCTCTTCGAGTTGACCCAGGCCATCACCCACGTTTTTGCCAGCGGTCTGAACCCCGATGCACTGCTTTACCGTCGAGCCATGGGGTTGCAAGATTATGATGAACGCTTAGCGATCCTCATCCAGGTTGTTGAGGGTGAGCGCTTTGGCGATTACTTCTTCCCCCACGCCGCTGGAGTGGGCTTTAGCCGCAACTTGTATCGCTGGTCACCCCAAATCCGCAGCGAAGATGGCTTTTTGCGTTTGGTCTGGGGTATGGGGACTCGTGCAGTAGACCGTGTGGGCAACGACTATCCTCGCATGGTATCCCTCAGCCATCCTAATTTAAGGCCCGAGTCCGACCCGAAATTGATTCGGCGCTATTCTCAGCAATTCATCGATGTCATCAATTTAAAGACAAATCAGTTTGAAACCTTGCCCGCTCAAGATGTGATCACTCGTCGCTATCCTTTGCTGCGCTACATTGCCCAATTGGATCAAGGCGGGTATCTAATTCCTATTCGCAGCAATCTTTCCGAAAATGATGTTGAGAATGTTGTGCTTACTTTCGATATGCTCATTCAACGTACAGAAGTTGCTGATCAAATGAAGCGCATTCTCAATCTTTTAGAACGTTATTACAAGACTCCCGTTGATATGGAGTTTGCCGTTCATGTCGACAAACTTAACAGTGTGACTCCAGAGATCAAAATATCTATTTTGCAATGCCGCCCGCAAGCCTACTCAGAAGAGGAAGCGGCCTTCGTCCCCGATGATCTGGCAGACTCAGATATTGTATTTTCAACCAGCAGAATGGTACCCCAAGGGCTTGTTTCTGGTATTCAATACGTGCTGTTTGTGGTGCCAGAAGGCTATTATGCCCTGCCCACACCCGCAGAACGATCGGAACTCGGTCGGATCATTGGCCGGCTGAACACGCTCCTGGCCAATGAAACCTTCATTTGTGTTGGGCCTGGTCGTTGGGGAACACGAAACCCCGACCTGGGCGTTAACATTCGTTATGCAGATGTCTATAATACGCGCTCGTTGGTGGAACTGGCAGGTGAGGGCATTGGACCTGCCCCGGAGCCTTCTTTTGGCACTCACTTCTTTCAAGATCTTGTCGAAGCGCGTGTCTTCCCTCTGGCAATATTTTTAGATGATGAAGATGTTGTCTTTAATCGTCAATTCTTCTACGAAACACCAAATCAGCTCGCCCAACTTGCTCCAGATGAGGTAAACTTAGAGTCGTGTATCCGCTTGATTGATGTCAATTCATTCCGGCCTGGACACCACCTCGAATTGGTCATGGACAACGAGGTCGGGCAAGCAGTAGCATACCTTTCAAAAGAGCCAACGGAGTGATTTGATTCATTATTAATAGGACTTGGTAGTGTTGACATTTCATATGCCTACAGGCAAATAATGCCAATTGGATGAATTTCATTTCCAGAGAGCAGTCGCCAATTGTCAACACGGGCTAGCCTTACGCAAACAGATATTTTGTAAATGATTAGGGGATGGCTGCGCTGTCGCCATCCCTTTTTTTCTGGAATTGACATGTGGGTGGGGCAATGCAAAGGTGAATATATGAAAAAATTTGTCGCTGTCGCAGGGAATATTGGTGTAGGAAAATCTACCTTGGTGGGAATGCTCTGCAAAAATTTAGGCTGGGAGCCTTTCTACGAACCCCATACGGAGAATCCTTACTTACCAGATTTCTATAAAGACATGAAAGCCTGGGCTTTTCAATCTCAGGTATTTTTCTTGACCCACCGTTTGCGCATTCACCGCAATCTTATTGATCACCCAACTTCTGTGGTTCAAGATCGCAGTGTTTATGAAGATGCAGAAGTATTTGCTCGCAATCTTTATACTCAGAAACAAATGGACGATCGGGATTATGAAACTTACCAGGAGCTTTACCATGTTCTTGGTGATTTTTTGCCTCCACCAGACTTGGTCGTTTACCTGAGAGCGTCCGTCGAAACCTTACAGCGACGAATCCGAAACCGCGGTCGGGATTACGAGAGCAAGATCAGTTCTGAATATTTAGGACAACTAAACGAATTGTATGAAGATTGGGTGGAAAATTTTAATCTCTGTCCAGTGCTGACTGTCCCCGCCGATGATATCAATTACGTCAAACATCCTGCCCATTTGGAACTAGTCATCCAAAAAGTGGATGAGAAATTGACTGGCAAAGATGTGGTTGTCTTTGACCCCATTGATGTCGAAAACGGCCGCAATTCATCGTATTGAATAGAACGCGGATGACATAGATTAAACGGATTTACACTGATAGCTTTCTATGTTTTATCCGTGTAAATCAGCCAAATCAGCGTTATCCGCGTTCTATTATTAATCTCGACTTCGAAGATGGGGGAATAAGATCACTTCCCGAATGCTGTGCTGATCTGTAAGTAGCATCGTCAAACGATCGATACCCATACCAAAACCACCGTTGGGGGGCATGCCATGGCGCATGGCTTGCAAATAATCGTCATCCATGGGATGGCGTTCTTCGTCATCCTCGGCGTAGTCGCGCCCCATTTCCATGAAGCGTGCTTCCTGATCGAGAGGGTCATTGAGCTCGGTGAAAGCATTGCATAGCTCCATACCGCCGACAAAGCCTTCAAAACGCTCTACCGTTGTAGGATCACCGAGCATGCTCTTGGCCAGAGGTGAGATATCCCGGGGGTAATTGTACAAGAAGGTCGGCTGGATCAAATTGGGTTCAAGATGATTGCTGATCAATGCATCGATCAACTTGCCGCGCGCCGAATCAGGTTTGACTTCCATTCCCTTAGCTTTCATCGCGGCTGCTAAACTTTCTGCAGTCATATGCTCATTGATATCAATGCCCGTGGCATCGATCAAACCCTGGCGCAGCTCTATGCGCTCCCAGGGAGGATCCAGATTGATCTCCTGTCCCTGGTAAGTGAAGGTACGTTTGCCAAACACCTGGTCGACAACAAAGGCCAACATGTTTTCGGTGAGTTCCATCACCTGGTTATAGTCAGCATAAGCCCAGTAGAATTCAATCTGTGTGAACTCAGGGTTATGTTTGAAAGAAACACCTTCATTACGGAAATCGCGCCCAATCTCATAAACACGCTCGAAGCCGCCCACTAACAATCGTTTAAGATAAAGCTCAAAGGAAATTCGCAAATACAGTTCTTGTTTTAGCTGATTATGGTGTGTAACGAAAGGCTCCGCGGCAGCACCACCATAAATCGGCTGCAAAATGGGAGTCTCGACCTCGAGAAAACCATTGTCATCCATGAAGTTTTGCAAGGCGCGCACAATAGCCGCACGCTTGCGGAAGATCTCACGCACATCGGCATTGACGGCTAAATCCGCATACCGTTGACGGTAGCGCGTCTCAGGGTCAGCCAATGTGGCATGCTGGATCACCTCACCATCGACCACTTCGTCTTTGGCCGCCGGTAGTGGGGTCACAGCCTTGGAGAGCATTCGGAAAGACTCAACCCAGATCGAGATTTCACCAGTCCGCGTGCGGAAAACCTTGCCACTAGCCTGGATGAAGTCGCCCAGATCAAAGGCACGGTTGAAAAATTCGATTTGTTCCTTACCGATATCATTAGCCCGAAAGAAAAGCTGAATGCGCCCGTGGCCATCTTCAATATGTGCAAAAGTAATCTTGCCCATTGGTCGCATAGAGCGGATGCGGCCAACCAGTGTCCCCATAATTTCTTCGGGAGACTCATCATTCTCCACGGCTTCAAATGCAACCTTGGCTTCCACACTGGTGTGGGTACGCTCAACACGGTGCGGGTAAGGTTCAATGCCTTCGGCACGAAGCTCTTCTATTTTCTCAAGTCTAATCTGCTCTAAGTTCGAGTATTCTGCTGACATTTTGGACGTTCCTCGTTCTACAATTGTTGAGCCATTCGGCTGGGGGGTACATACTTCTTTTGCCATCAGGCAACAAAAAAGCCCCGCGTCGAGTGTACTCGCGCGGGGCTAAATGGGTCAAGCCCCAGTTTAATCGACCTTCAAAATTTTCACAGTAAACGAGCCATTGGGTGCCTGTACAGTCACATCTTCTTTGGCTTTACGACCGATTAGAGCTCTCCCTAACGGAGATTCATTGGAGATACGTCCATTGCTAGGGTGCGCCTCAACAGCGCCAACAATCGTGTAACTCTCCGGGTCGAAATCTTCCTCTTGAATGGTCACTTTGGAACCAATTTGTATCTCATCTCGCTTTTTATCTTCTTTAATCAATTGTGCATTGGCAAGGATAAGCTCCAATTCCTGAATTCGCCCCTCAACGAATGCTTGTTCGTTGCGCGCTGCGTCGCATTCCGCATCAGCATCAACGCCTGAATCGCCATCTTCAAGAGCTTCACGCAAGCGTTCGGCCACTTCTTGGCGGCGCGTTGTGCGGAGATACTCTAATTCTTGTTGGAGTTTCTCAAAACCCTCTTGGGTCAAGTATGTTGGTGGCATCGTTCTTCCTTCGCCCCTCTTGATAGTTCTCTTCTTTCATTACTGAAAAAAATCCCTTATCCACTTTTGTGCTTATCGGGGCATCATAGCACTATGTAAATAAGGAGCGGCGTCAATTGGAAGGATACTTAGTCCTATTGCGCCGCGGCCGGGATTTTAGCATAATTTTTTTTGCAATGCAAGGGTTATTGTAGAACATTAGTTCGGCCCATTTTCCATAGAATCAAACCCACCATTTGTTGTGAATATGCCCGAATTGAACGGCGCATATCTGAGACATTGGCCCAAAAAGTGCTGATTTGCGATTGATGGGCAGCAACAGCATCTCCCCAGGCATCGACACCCTCTTCCGAGATTGAATATTGGAAGGGATACATGTCCTCAGGTCGCCAATCAGGGACATCCTGCAAATATGGATAATCGGCGTAATACCAAAGGGGAATCTGGATTTGCTCTGCAGCCGCGCGCGTCAATTGGTGATCCACATGATTACCCAACCCCAAGGGACAAACCAAATTGACCTCAGGGGTGAGTGCCTCTTTTAGGGTTTGGCTCAGCTTCCGAACAAGGATCTGCTCATCAGGGTGCAAGGGTCCAAATAAAGAATTTTCAGATTTATAAAGATATTCCCCCGTTCGTTCTGATTGACGATAAATACAATCAGGGATAGAAAAATGCCGATGTGAGGCACCCAATATCCTACAAGCTTCAACATCTTCTGAACGCCTCTGCACCATTGCCTCATATCCCGTTTCCCAACGAGCATGCAAGCTCTCGGCAAAAGGCGAAAGGGCCTCATCAGGCATATCGCCTGCACAGATTGTCCAGACAGCCGTTTCATCTCCAGCGGCGGCCTGCTCCCAGAGCAAACCACCCAGGGAGAGCGCCACATCATCCAGGTGAGGTGAAAGATAGATCCATTTCGTCATATGTGCGCCATTATATATGAGTTTTCTATGAATGCGTTCTTAAATATTCATGAATAACTTGACAGAAATAGTCTTATTAATTATGATCGCCAATGTCAATTATTTCGAATAATCAAACCCTTTTTGTACCATAGGAGGTCAAAATGTTTTACAAACTCTTCAAAGCGTTGGATGAAAAATTCAGTTTCGAGCAGGCAAAAGCACACTGTGATGTTCCCTGCGGCATATATGATCCCATCGTCGCCCAAATCAATGCCCTGACCGTTGTGCGCATGATGGACTTGATGGCAGCCCTCGACGCGAACGCGGATGGCGTCGCTTACCAAAACAGCATGGGCCGTTACGTAGCCGTGAAAGAAGAGCATGCCGAAAAAGCCAAGCACGAAGTGCGCGTGATTTGGGGTGATTTCATCAGCCCAGACCATGTTGCGCAGTATCCAGAACTCCCCGAGTTAGTTCACAAGATCATGAAATTGGGCTCCAAAGCCCGCCAGACCGCTGACCGCGAAGCCGGCGTCGCTTTTGTTGAAGCCATCAACAAATTCGCCGAGATCTTCTGGGCCATCAAGGGCGTCAGCACCAAGAAAGCCAATGCTCCCTACGCTCCAGCGCTGGAAATGGTTTACGCCGATCTGTAAAAATTTTTTAATGCAAGTTGGTAAAACAGCACGCGGATTACACAGATTTCCATGATTTTCGCAGATTCCAAAAATAATCAGCGTTGACCTGCGTTCCATATTTTCCAACGCACAACAAAATATGCTTAAGATCATCAGAGTGACAGGCAACAGTCTCTCACCTGAATTCCAAGAAGGAGATTTTGTAGTACTCGTCACGCTTGCTTGGCGATCACTACGAAATCCCTTCTTATTTAACTCACTCAAGCGGGGAGATGTTTTAGTGTTCCGGCACAATCAGTATGGAACTATGATCAAGAAATTTGATCACTTCCAGGGGGATGACCAACTCTACGTCACCGGCACCCACCCACACAGTGTGGATAGCACACAATTCGGCCCTATTGAAAAAGAAACACTGATCGGGAAAGTGCTCTGGCATATCCCCAGACCGCGCATATAACCTATCGATCCAAAATTATGGGAAATAGCCCAACCCCGTTGGGTGGTATTCCCCGGAATCAGCAAGCTCGGTTAGCTTCCCACCCCTTGAATTGGCTCTGAGAGCACGAGTGTGTTATTCAATTTTGACGCAATCTCGTGCGTCACTACAAACTGTTCGTAGTAGGGCACGAAAGTGCCCGTATCAATTCTGATGAACTCACACGTACACTACAACCAAAACAATTTCTTCAGGGCAATTAGAGATATAATCCACGCATGAAATCGCCATCCAAGCCACCAGTAGCCCCTCAAGTTGCAATTCCTTTTGGCATTTTAGCCGTTTCGACATCGTCAATATTTATCCGCTATGCCCAGGCAGACGCCCCTTCAATCGTCATCGCCGCGGGAAGACTGACATTTGCGACAATCATCTTAGCGGCAATTGCCCTATTACGTCATCGAACTGAGCTGCGCACGCTCACGCGCAAAGAATTGGGCCTGGCATTGCTATCAGGGTTTTTCCTGGCGATCCACTTTGCCACCTGGATCACTTCATTGGAATACACTAGTGTAGCCAGTTCCGTGGTGCTCGTGGCCACTTCCCCACTCTGGGTTGCCTTGTTATCACCGCTCACAATCCGTGAACCTGTAGCACGTCCCGTATTTTTGGGTATGGGACTGGCATTGGTCGGGGGCACAGTCGTTGGATTGAGTGATTCTTGCACCTGGACCGGCAATAGCATGGCCTGTCCCCCATTTTCCGAGTTTGTGGCTGGCGATGCATTTTTAGGCGATTTCTTAGCCCTGGCAGGAGCCTGGACAGGGGCAGGGTATTTGCTCATCGGGCGGCGCCTGCGGGAAAAGATGTCCCTGATCCCGTATATCTTCGTCGTTTACGGAATGGCGGCTGTGATTTTGAATATTTTTATGTTCTCAGCTAAGGAGTCGCTTTCTGGCCATCCCCCCAAAGTTTATCTTTGGTTGCTCCTTTTGGCACTGGTACCTCAGCTTTTAGGGCACTCAACATTCAACTGGGCCTTGCGTTACCTGTCCGCCGCCTATGTATCCATCACCTTGCTGGGGGAACCCATTGGCTCGGCAATCCTGGCCTATTTCTTCTTAAGAGAGGTTCCCTCAGCCTTGATGGTGTTTGGTGCTATACTTATTCTCGTTGGCATTTATTTGGCATCTCGAAACGAATAATTTTCCCTGTAGATCAAAAATACGTAATGTTCACCCTGGGAACTTTTGTTATCATTTTTGATGATCAAAGACGGATTCTTTTATGTCACCGCCGTGATTATGATATATGGAATCTCCCCGGTGGAGGTATCGAAGGCGGAGAACTTCCAACCGAGGCCGCCGTCAGGGAGGTTCAAGAAGAAACCGGACTTAAGATTGAAATTAAACGCTTGATTGGTGTTTATGGTAAATCTTATCGAGATGAATTTGTTTTTGTATTTGAGGGAATCCCCGTTAGTGGTAACATCTCTCCAACAGACGAAACAGACAGTTGCGAATACTTTGCCATCGATGAGTTTCCCATAAATACGATTCCTCACCATGTAGAACGGGTTCAAGATGCAATCAAGAATATTTCTGAGCCCATATTCCGATGTCAAAGCGGCACACCCACATTAGAATATTTGAAGCAATTAGGCAAAATATAATCCCATTCGCATATGCCTATGGCACAAAAGAAAAGCTCAACATCAAAAAAAAGCGCCCCTTCTGGACCGCCCTGGATGGAAACAGCATACCAATTGTGGATGCGTTTTGAACGCTTTGCCTGGGATATTGGCGGAGTCTTAGTATTGGCAATTTCGTTGATGATCCTACTGGGCTTGATCGCGCCGGGCCTAGCGGGTGGCTCTTTAATTTTGGGTCTGTCCACTTTCCTGCGGCGCTGGTTGGGATGGGGGAGTCTGGCATTAGTGTTGGCAGGAGGCGCTTGGGGCTTGTTCATGATCCGCAGGCGCGCCGGCGAGGAACTCAATATCCGTTGGATGCGTGTTCTGGCTTTAGAGGGGGCTGCTTTTGCCTTTATCACGCTGCTCACTTTGGTGAACGGCGGCGAACTAGCACGCGCCGAACACGGCCTGGATGGTGGTCTGGTTGGCTGGGGGTTGTCTGAACTGATAACAACTTTTCTCAATCCATATATCGCGATGGGCATCGTTTTCATCACCCTATTTTTCTTCTTAGTGATCGGTCTTGATCTGACCGGCAAGCTAACTAACCTGATCGAGCGAAGCCTGGGAGCAGTATCTGCCCAGAGGTTACCAGCATCCACTGCCCCCGCAGTCAGCGTTGCGCCTGTCGAAGAGGCAGAGTCACTCACCACCGCGCCGCGAAAATCCCCCAAGAAACCCCAACAAGTAGCGCCTGAATTTCGCAAACGCTTTCGTGTTGAAGAAAATCACGATGAGCGTCCAGCAACACCGATCCAAAGATCTGAAGATTTACCCAGCCTTGATCTATTAGCCAAAGAGCGTGGCGCAAAACCCAGTGAGAGACACATCAACCAGCGCGCTGGGATGATCGAGCAAACCTTAGATGAATTTGGTATTCCCGCCAAAGTTGTGGGGTTCCAGGTTGGCCCCACAGTAACACAATTTGCCGTGGAGCCAGGCTACATTGCCAAACCGGGTGCCACTGAAGACGAGATCGCACGACTGCGCAAAGTGCGCGTTTCTCAAATTGCAGGTTTGCAGCGCGACTTGGCTCTCTCGTTGGCGGCTGAACGGTTGAGAATTCAGGCACCGGTACCAGGACGCTCATATATCGGTATCGAAGTGCCCAACGCCACATCATCCATCGTGCGCTTGCGGCCGCTTCTTGAGTCAAATGCCTTCCAAAAGGTCAGTTCTCCGCTGGCAATTGCTTTGGGACGGGATGTCTCCGGTGAAGCCATTGTCGCTGATCTCTCATCCATGCCTCACCTACTGATCGCTGGGACAACGGGTTCGGGTAAATCGGTCAATATCGCCGCTATCACCACCTGTTTAGCAATGAATAACTCTCCCAAAGATTTGCGCTTAGTGATGATCGACCCCAAAATGGTGGAATTGATCCGCTTCAATGGCTTGCCGCATTTATATGGCAAAGTCGAAACGCAATTAGAGCGCATTTTGGGGGTTTTGCGTTGGGTCGTCGCCGAGATGGATCGGCGCTACATCCTTTTGGAAGAATCGCGCTCACGAAATATCGACACCTATAACCGCAAAATTGGACGCCGCAAGGAGGCTGTCACACTGCCGCGCATCGTGGTTCTAATTGACGAGTTGGCAGACCTAATGATGTCCGCCCCTGAACAAACTGAACACACTTTAGTGCGGTTGGCCCAAATGGCGCGTGCCACTGGCATCCATCTGGTATTGGCCACACAACGCCCCAGCACTGACGTGGTAACCGGGTTGATCAAAGCCAACTTCCCGGCACGCATCTCTTTCGCCGTGGCATCTTCAGTAGACTCTCGTGTAATCTTGGATGTACCCGGCGCGGAACACCTCCTGGGCAATGGAGATATGCTTTTCTTACCCCCTGAGGCAGGCAGCCCTATTCGTGTTCAAGGGGTGTGGATTACGGATCAAGAATTAGAGCAGGTGGTCAATTTTTGGCAGAAATCCTATCAGGAAGACAGCGAAGAGATTCCGCCCTGGGAGCAGATGCTGGAGAAAGAAGCTGTATTATCAGATCGCGACGGCCTCATCGAACAAGCCGTTCGACTGGTGCAGCAAACTCAGAAAGCCAGCACATCCATGTTGCAGCGCCAGCTGCGCGTCGGTTATCCGCGCGCGGCACGCCTTATGGATGAGTTGGAAGATTTGGGCGTTGTCGGTTCTTCCCAAGGCAGCGGCCGCGAGCGGGATGTGCTCATCGGAGAAGATGAGGATCTGATGGATATCCTTGCGGATCATAATGACCAGGATTGACATCCCTAAATCGATACGATAGCATACGCCAAGATCATTTGCGAAAGGCAGAGTTCTCATTGTGACCCAACTGGCAGAAAAACAAGAAAGACCAAAATCATTTACCGATTGGATGCGAGCCCTTTTTAAAGGCGTGCTCGATCCGATCGCAGCATTTTTGCTCAAAATCGGTTTGACCCCCAACGCCCTGACCCTTATTGGTCTGTTAGGCAACACGGTTGGAGTAGTTTTTCTGGCCCGGGGTAATATGCTAGTGGGTGGTTTGATCATCTTAGTAATGGTGCCTTTAGACGCTTTTGACGGAACCATGGCTCGATTATTGGGAGAACCTTCCTCTTTCGGTGCCTTCGTAGACTCCGTAACTGATCGTTATACTGAATTAATCACCTATTTAGGATTGCTAATCTACTACCTTCAAGCAGGAGATTGGATTGGCAGCGGTGTAGTTTATCTGGCTGCAGCCGGGTCCATTCTTGTTTCATATGTTCGCGCCCGCGCCGAGGCCCTGGATTATGATGCCAAGGTTGGTATCATGACCCGGTTGGAGCGCTATGTCGTATTGATTCCTTCACTGATACTCAATTTCCCCACAATTGGGGTTGGGATCATCGCAGTACTAGCGAATATTACTGCCATCCATCGCATCGTGCACGTTCGTCGTCAGGCACACGAAGCAATGAATGACAATCGCAACTAGAGAAGACATATGCCTGTTGGATTTAATATCGGACCGTTATTTGTACATTTTTATGGCATGATCCTGATGTCGGGGGCTGTAGCTGGAGCCTGGTTGGCACATTACCGCGCTCGTAAAAAAGAACTCGATACTGAATTTGTTTGGGACAGCCTGACCTGGGTGCTGATCGGTGGCATCATAGGAGCCCGTCTATGGCATATATTTACCCCACCGCCTTCGATGGTCGCGCAGGGCATCACCGTCAAATACTATCTCACCCACCCACTGGACGCATTGGCGATCTGGCGCGGCGGGTTGGGTATCCCTGGCGCAGTAATCGGTGGGGCGCTGGCCCTTTATATTTTATGTCGCAAACGGGGCAAAAGCTTTGCCACCTGGGCAGATATCGTAGCCCCATCTCTAGCATTGGGACAGGCGATTGGTCGCTGGGGGAATTTTGTCAACCAGGAGCTGTACGGTCTGCCCACAGACTTACCCTGGGGTATATTCATTGATCCCATCAATCGGGTTCCTGAGTATGAGCAATTCACCCATTTCCACCCAACATTTCTCTATGAATCCATCTGGAATCTCGCCAACATGGCACTATTGCTATGGTTGGGAAAGAAATTTTCCGACCGCTTGATCCCCGGCGATTTAATCTTGATCTATTTGATTGGGTATCCTGTGGGGCGCTTCTTATTGGAATTCTTACGCCTGGATTCTGCTCAGATGGCAGGGATCAACACTAACCAGACCATTATGGCGATTGTGGCTCTGCTTTCAGCATTAGTGCTGTTGTGGCGGCACAAGCGAAAACCAAATCAAGAGCGATCACCTTGATCTTAGGAGGCGAGAGCCTCCTTTTTGTTTTATCTATTATCGGAGTAATGATGATTGTAACCAAAGACCTCACCAAGAAATTTGAGGATTTTTGTGCCGTAGATGGGGTCGACTTGAACGTGGGGGCTGGAGAAGTGCTGGCCTTACTTGGACCCAATGGAGCGGGGAAAACCACAACCGTGCGCATGTTGACATCGATCTTGCGCCCGACCAGTGGAACCGCATACGTAGCTGGCTTTGATGTAGTACGCGATGCCCAAAGAGTACGCGCTTCTGTTGGTGTCCTGACAGAAAATCACGGTTTGTACGCCCGCATGCCTGCTTTCGAATATCTCGATTTTTATGGTCAACTATATGGGATGGACCTTGATCACCGGCATCAACGTGTGGCCGCACTCTTAGAGCAATTTGGATTGGCTGAGGAACAACACCGCCGCATTGGAGAGTATTCCAAAGGGATGCGGCAGAAACTAGCCCTGGCACGCGCTCTGCTACATAACCCCTTGGTGCTGTTACTTGACGAACCTACCTCGGCCATGGACCCGGAAAGCGCGCGCCTGGTACGGGATAGCATCAAGGAATTGCGTTCCGCAGAGCGAAGCATCATCATTTGCACACATAATTTAGCTGAAGCTGAGGAATTGGCTGATCAAATTGCCATCATCCGCCGGGGGAAGATCATCGCCAAAGGATCACCCTTAGCCCTGAAACAAATGCTCTTAGGAGCTGGAGAATTCGAAATCCAACTGGCAAGCACGCTAAGGAGGTGTGCAAAAATAAGATCCCATTTTTGAAATGGTCTGGAAGAATC
>CAYQQX010000035.1:0-34535 GCA_964419495.1 uncultured Anaerolineales bacterium | reverse complement strand
ATCCCCCATTGCTATACAATCTGTTTCTTCAATCCGAAAAATCTTTCCCCCACTAACCCAGTATAGTGCTTCTTGCAATAAGCCCACCGCTAGATGGCAAGTGGGTTGGTCGCTTTTTCGCTGCCAACAAATAGGACAACGCTCGATATGCCAATAAATTTTTTGAACATCTTCTTCGACACGTACTTCTTGATCTGAATAGTGGTTAAATGCCTGAGCGAATAAATTGGCTCCTTTTGTTAGTTTTGTAGATAATGGCAACAATCTGAACGCCATCTCACTAACGCCAAGCATTGAACCAAATTCACGTAAACCATATTTAAAACAAGCCTGACCCGATCTCAGCACGAGGCCTTTTCCAGCTCTTGGACCATATACGCTCTCTACACATGACATCATCTGGCTCAAATATTCAAAACTAAATTGACGGTCAAAGTTGGTTGGGGGCAAGCAATCCAGTGCATGAGAATATTCACCGTCAATTCTCGCTCATATAATTTTGACCAATGACATCTTCTAATGCCAAAAGAATAATCCTGCCCATGTTATTTGGGTAATAGTACTGTTTACTCATCAATGTCATGATTCATCATCCAAAAAGTTTCTAAGTGTGCCTAAAAAACTTTCAGGTTCATCCAACATAATAAAATGGCCGGCATTCTTGAACCGTTCAATGCGTATGGATTGCATTCCAGCCTGCATAAGTCGCCATTGTTTGGGGTCAACGATGACGTCTTTGTCCCCATACATACCCATAGCAGGAATTGTTATCTGACTCAAAAATGGCCTCAAATCAGTTCTACGGAGAGATGCGATACTAAGCAAAAATGATTCCAATGTCGTTCTCGATAAATCTCGGGTAATCATCTCATAGAATTTTTGATCACTAGAGATTATAGGTGCGCTTACCTTCAATCCAAACCGTAAAGCCCACATAGCGTTAAAGACCATCATAGCTATCCAACGGTGACCGGCCAACTTCAATAACAAGGCTAATGAAGAACCAACAATTGGAGAGCCTATGACTGTAACTTTACTAACTCGATTTGGATGGTTTATGGCTGTAGATAAACTAACTGTTCCTCCCATACTATGACCTACCAGGGGGGCTCTTTCAATACCCAATCGATCCATAAATTGATCGACCATACTTACAAAATCTTGAACAGAAAAGGTAGGAATTTTCTTTCCCGATTCTCCAAACCCCCAAAAGTCAAGAGCATAGGTCCGATAGTATTTGCCCAAATATTTCATTGTTTCCTGCCATAACCCCCACGATCCGAGCCAACCATGCAATAGTAATACAGGTCGACCACGCCCGTAAACTTCGTAGTGCAGGATACCTTGATCGGTCGTTATAGATGACACGATGTCCGAATTTAGGATCTAACTAAAACTCGCCTGCTTCCATCTCGGCCAGAATACTGTATAGTAATTCTAACAACACACCTTTTACAGATTCCTTATCTAAAGCCACACATGGAAGAAATTTGATTTTGGGGTCAAGTCGCAACGCAATGCTCATGTCATCAACAGACCACGCTTCTTCAAGATCTTGCTTGTTTGCAGCAACTACATACGGTGTTGGTGCGTAAGCACGAAATGTTTCAAGAATGCTACGAGCTTCGCGGAATGTTTCAGGGCGGGTACTATCAACCATTACAATGAATCCAAGCATTCCCTCCGACAATATCTCCCACATGAAATCGAAGCGCTTCTGCCCTGGGGTGCCAAACAGATATAACACCAGGTTGTCATCGACAGTGATGCGGCCAAAATCCATGGCAACCGTGGTAGTTTCTTTAATTCTTTCGGCCTCTGAAGAAATTTTTCTCTCAGTCGCAACGACATCAATTTCGCTGACCGTCTGAATGAATTCAGTCTTTCCAGAGCTGAAGGGGCCTGTGACTACCATTTTTACTGTTTGCATAATAGCTTGCCTCAAAATTCCTGATGATTTATGAAATCCTTTGCTCTCAAGGAAATACTATAACGATCGAATCCTCGTGATAAGTTTATTAACCAATGATTTTTGTTCCTCGGCATCTTCCACTGGCAAGGAAGGTTTCTGACGCTCTAAGACAACGCCTTCTGGTCGGACAAGTTCGACTAATCCCGCTTGTAATAATCCATAAACAATGCGCCGAATTTCAAGATCATTCATTTTGGTTGTTGTGGCAATTTGCTTGATCGTATTCTTGGGATCAATATATGAAACAACTCGCCATTCTTCGACACTCAAATTGACTTTTCGGATATCCGCTCCAGGACGATCGGTGAAACGTAAAGCGATATCTAAGCTGGGAAGCTCATCTTGAAGCTGCTCCCATTCCCTGAGTCGGCGTGAGCCTTCGATAATAATGTTCTCGAGCCCGATCTGCAAAGTGATCTTTCCATCAGATGGCATGACTTCATCTTCGAATCGAAACAGACCTTCAACCCAGGTGAAGATACGATGAAGTACCCCAACGAATTCGGAACGTAAGCTTGCCAAGATATCTTCTTGAGTAAGATAGTTAGCATTTATGAGCAATAATCCTAATTCCTTATCACTCATACTTTCCGCACGAGATTGAATTGTATTGTAATGAGAACGAGATAGCTTTTTGGATCGATGAAGGATTGCGGCCAGGTTATCTTTATCCGAATCCATTTTCGAATATGCTAATTTTCCCTCTCGAAAAGACACCCGGGCAGAATCGCCTGGGCATTCGACAACAAGGGTACCAGTTTTCTTTGCCAGGTTGATCAAATTTAGAAGCTGGTTGATCGAGAAATCTCGTAGGTTGCCCTTTAAGGCCATGAATGGTGTCCGCTATTATGAATTGTAGATTTTTTATAGAACAAAGCGATTATACTGTCTCGACAAAAATGCGTCAAATCGCACAAATCACAATGAGATTGTATGTGCTTCTTCCTTTTTCTGAGAGATGGGGTGCAAATCATCATATGAATTGCGCATCTGCCATACCCGGAATGCAGCTTCGATCTGAATATTTAGGGACATCTTCGAATCCCCAGAAACTCTTTCTGAAAAATATATTGGAATTTCTTTAATCTGGTAGCCTAAGCGATGTGCGATAAAGATGGTTTCGATTTGAAAAGCGTAACCATTCGAGCGTACGCGATCTAAGGGCAAACTAAGTAGTGAATCTCTTTTCCAAAAACGAAAACCGCCTGTAACATCAAGAACAGAAAGATTAAGAATGTACCGCGCATAAAAGTTTCCAAACCAAGATAATGCTTTTCGCCACAACGGCCAATTTTTATCCAATTCACCGCCGCGTACATAGCGCGAACCAATTACTACATCATATTTATCAATCACCTCAGCAAATTCGACTATTTTCTTTGGGGGGTGTGAAAAATCAGCGTCCATCTGGACAATGTACTCTGCTCCATCAGAAAGCGCCTTTTCGTAACCATTAATGTATGCAGTGCCTAAACCAAGTTTCCCCTCCCTGTGTAATACGGAAATTCGCGAAGGATATTGTTCAACCAATTCATCGGCTAAATTCCCCGTGCCATCAGGGCTATCATCGTCTACAACCAAAATTTTAAGCTCCGGCAATGGTAATTCAAGCAATGCCGAAATAACCTTTGGAAGATTTTCCAGCTCATTGTATGTAGGAATAACAACTGTAATTTTCATATTTTTAACTATTTTGGGATGGCAATAATTTGCCATCCCAACAAAAACTTCGAAAATAAAAATTTACTGCAGCTCTAAGAGCTTAGATTTTATGCCTTCCAAATTTCCAAACGGTCCATGTTTGGGTAACACCCCCCCCATTTTAAGAGCTAACCTTTGGCTGAGAGATTCGGTCTTATTGCGATCTTTGAGCGGATAAAAATAATCTAAAGATTGTTCAATCCTTGATCGAATTCGTTCTCCCAAATCGACGACTACACCAGAATTGGTCACTACGACTAATTGTGTGGGCGAAACATGGCCTACAAAATCTTGTGTAGTGCCAATATTACGAACGGCATTATGAACCATTAAGCTTACCGCACGCAAAACGTCATCGGAGGCGACAAATCCGTAGTCATTACGGAACGTATCTAAGTTCACCAATGATATAGATAACAATGACCAATCATCACTTGCAAGACATTCAGTCAATCGCTCATCAACGAGCGCGCCTTCTGGAAATCCAGTAACAGGGTTATTAATCGCATCTTGCGAAATCCTTTGAAGGGAATTGCGAACACGCAAACGCAATTCTTGAATATCAAAGGGTTTCGTAATATAGTCATCCGCACCTAATTCGAGCCCCTGGAGTCGGTCGGAACGAGAGCGTTTCTCAGTGAGGAAAATGATGGGGATATTTTCCGTGCGCCGATTACTTCTCATGCGTCGAGCGACTTCATATCCATCGATATCAGGCAATCGAATATCAAGGATAACCAAATTAGGAAAATCACTTTGGACAATCTGTACGGCTTCTTCTCCCCAATTCGCAGTTTTAACCGTGTATCCCTGGACTTGGAAATAAGCCTCCAACATTTCGGCGACATCCAAATCATCTTCAACTATCAGGATTTTTGATTTTTCATCCACTAGGTTTTGCCGTCCAATTATTCTATGGGTTGTTTTTGAATAATAAATTCACAAACTTTATCACCCTTGGAATGGCATTTCGATTCGTTGACTCGAAATTCCTTGCCACCAGAAACCCACTTCAAACAGGCCTGGAGAAGCCCTGTTGCCACAAAACAAACTGGTTTATCCTCTCCACTCCGGCCCCAACATACCGGACATTGATGGATAGTATAAATAAATTCATTTTCTACTTCTTCTGCAGTCGATACCTGGTCACTCATTTGGCTAAAGATTTTCGCTACAGCGGGAACACCAATGCGTAATTTTGCTTCTAAGGGTAATACCTTAAATGCAAGATCTCCCACGCCTGCAAGAGCACCAAAATCTTTCAGCGCATCATCAAATGTAGCTCTCCCAGCACGTATAGCCAGGCCCCGGCCTCCTCGAGGACCGTACATCTCTTCTAGGGCAAGGTTAATTGCAGAAAAATCTGCGAAATCAAACTCTTTGTTTAGGTTATCGGCGGGGTAGCGATCAATTAGATTGCCCAAATTAGCCAGATTCAATATCGCATTGAGACCATTTTTACCCATTACGTCTTCCAGCGCTTTGATGGTAATCAATGCAAATTTGTTAGGGTAGTAGAAACCACTTTTAGGAATAGATTCCATATTCAAACTCGAATTAGATCAACTTGTTAAGATCGTCAGCTGCACGCCGCATATCCAGGAATATCAATCCCAATTTTGCATCTTCACGGGCAAGGACCGTGAGTACGGCATCCTCACCAATCGACATCAAAATAACAAATCCTTCCTCTCCCTTAATATACACCTGGTCTAGTGAACCACGACCTAATTCCGAAGCGATACGCTCACCTAAAGACAACATTGCAGCCGACATCGCGGAAACTCGATCTTCCTCCACTCCTTGAGGCAAGGCAGATGCCATCGTCAAACCATCAACACTAACAACGGCGGAGGCCTCAATATCAGGGGAGGAGGCTTGCAGGTCACGCAAGCGATCTACCATGAGTTGTGAACGTGATTTTGTCAATGTAATTCTCCTCGAAATAAAAATCAGCTTACTCTAGAATAGAACAAATTCACTGCCAGAAACAGCAAATTTAACCAATATTACCATAAAGTACTAGCAATGATTCCTAAGGAAAATGTAAGGGCATATACTAATCCCAAACGCCCAGTTCCTGCTAGAACTTCATTTAATGCACTTCCCGTTTCAGTATTAATTTCTCGGACAAACCGCCATGCCATTGGCAAAGATGAAAACACCAATAGTCCCCATATGGATGTCAGACCCAGAGCCCAAGTTATCATGGGTATCGCAAAAGCACCAATGAAACAGAAAGTATATTCCAAGCGAGTACCTTGAACCCCGAACCTTACTGCTAAAGTCCGTTTTCCAGCAGCACGATCACTTTCGATATCGCGCAAATTATTCACGACCAGTATCGCTACGATCAACAACCCTATAGCGGACGCCATCCACCAGGTGGCAGAACTCACTGATCCAGCCTGCACAAAATAGGTACCTGCCGTTGCTGATAACCCAAAAAAGACAAAGACAAATATATCCCCTAACCCGTGATAGGCAAGCGGGAAGGGCCCTGCGGTGTAAGCCACTGCTGAAATAATAGCGACCACCCCTAATACCAGAATCGGCCATCCCGCATGAATGACAAGGTAAATGCCAATCAGAACGGTCAGCCCAATCAGAAAGTTCAATCCCCGCTGAACTTGATCCGGAGTCAACAGGCCAGCTTGGGTAACGCGCGTCGGACCTATTCGATCCCCCGCATCAGCACCACGCTTAAAATCAAACAAATCATTGGCAACATTGGAAATGATTTGTAGCAAGAGCGATCCCAATAAAGCCGCCAGGGCCGGCCAAAAATTAAATTTCCCATCAACAAACGCCAATGCAGATCCAACAATCACAGGCGATGCCGCAGCGGGTAAAGTTTTAGGTCGAATGGCCAATATCCAGGCATCAATTTGAGAAATTTGTTTTGTATTATCTGCAGGCATGGGTGCTCCATGATATAAATAAGGGTGATCAAACCGTGCGAATTATATCTGATCAGGTAGCCAGGAGGAACACTGTGAAGGAAAATGAAGATGCCCACGGGCAAGAGCTGTTCAACTACTACATCAATAATGATGGGGCGGAGATCATCGAACGAGACGACGGCTTTATCTCAGCATCTACAAATGTGAGTGCATACTTTGCATCCTTTGATGAATGGCCAGTTCATCAACAAGAGGCTATGAAATTCGCCCATGGCCGTGTTTTAGATATTGGTGCGGGGGCAGGACGCCATTCGTTGTACTTACAAAACCAGGGCCTCGAAGTCACTGCGGTGGACAACTCACCTAAGGCAGTTGAAGTATGTCGGATGCGAGGTGTGAACGATGCCCGGCTGCTGCCGATCACCAAGATCAGCCGCCATATCGAACCCTTCGATTCAATCATTATGATGGGAAACAACTTTGGGCTTTTTGGTAATCCCCAGCGAGCCAAACGGTTATTGCGTCGCTTCCACAAATTAACATTTGACGGGGGCACCCTGATCGCCGAAACTAATGATCCCTACCAAACTGAAGAAACAGATCACCTGGAATATCACGAATATAATCGCCAGCGCGGGCGCATGCCCGGTCAATTACGGTTGCGGGTACGCTATCGTAAATTCAAAACTCCATGGATGGATTATTTGATGGTCTCGAAAGATGAGATGAAAGAAATCGTTGCGGATACTGGTTGGCACATTGACCGCTTTATCGATTCGGATTCTTCTATTTATATTGTCCTCTTAGAAAAGGATTCACCCTGAATTGTGCTTAAAGAAATCTTGATGTCTTTACCAAAACCATCGCAGAAGCGCATTGCTCTACGCGTTACACCGGCAGCTGAACGTAGTCTTAGGAATGGGCATCCTTGGCTCTTCAACGAAGCCATTCGCCATCAAAGCCACGCTGGGAAACCTGGCGATCTAGCGGTAGTATTCGATCAGAAGAGAAGGTTTCTTGCCATTGGGTTGTATGATCCGAATTCCCCCATTCGTGTGCGCATATTTCAGCACAAGAATTCTGCCACAATCAATCAAAATTGGTTTCAAGCAAAGTTAGCACGAGCACATGAAATCCGCTCTGCAATTTTGGAAAACACAAATGGCTACCGCTTGATCCATGGGGAAAACGATGGTTTACCTGGATTGATTGTAGACACCTACGCTAAAACTTTGGTCCTAAAAATATATACCTCGGCCTGGATCACCTTTCTAGCTGATCTGCTGCCCTTATTCATTGACCTGTCTCCCAAGCGGATCATACTGAGGCTTAGCCGTGAAGTTTCGCGCCGACCCGAACATCTCTATGGTTTAGAAGATGGCATGGTTCTTTGGGGATCACATCTCGAAGGTCCTGTGCTATTTAAAGAAAACGGACTAACCTTCGAGGTTGACCCCATCCACGGACAAAAGACGGGCTTCTTTCTCGATCAACGCGAGAACCGGGCGCGTGTCGAATCCTTAGCTGAGGGCAAATCAGTGCTGAATCTATTTTCCTATACCGGTGGGTTTTCCGTATACGCTGCCCGCGGGGGTGCAAAATCTGTCACCAGTGTAGATATCAGCCGCCCGGCCCTCGATGCCGCTGAAAGGAATATTAATCACAACAAAAGTATTGCTATCAGCGAACATAGGGTCATTCAAGGGGACGCCTTTGATGTAATGTCCAAATTGCACAAAAGCGGTCAAACGTTCGACATGCTGATCATCGACCCTCCATCATTTGCCAAGAGAAAATCCGAAGCAAAACAAGCCCTGCACCAATACCGCCGCCTGACCCGCTTGGGACTCAATGTTCTCAATCCGGATGGAATTTTGGTTCAAGCTTCCTGTTCCAGCAGGATAACACCAGCTAACTTCTACTCTGCGATCCACCAGGAAGCCCAACTATCTGGGCATACCTTGAGCGAAATCGCACGAACAGGTCACGCGCTCGATCATCCCATTGGTTTCCCAGAGGGAGCATATCTTAAATGTTTATTTGCCAGAGCGTCTGCAAAATCATGAGGAATAGAAAAATATGCTGAATCCAGAACACGAAGACGTTAAAGCTGATGTAATCGAAGCTGCCGGAGGCTTACTCTGGAGAGAAACTCCTCAAGGACGAGAAATTGCCATCGTCCATCGCAAGCGTTACGATGATTGGACTATCCCCAAAGGCAAGCGTGACCCCGGGGAGCGTTGGCAAGAAACCGCACTGCGCGAAATCGAAGAGGAGACCGGCTGTACAGCAGAATTAATCAGCTTTGCAGGCAGCACAGCGTACACGGTTAATGGCGTGGCTAAGATCGTTTTATTTTGGAATATGAGATTAATTGGCGAATCCTCTTTTACTCCCAATGAAGAAGTTGATCGATTACTTTGGCTCCCAAAAGAAGCAGCACTTTCAAAGTTAAGTTACCAAACAGAGAGGGAAATTCTAGATATATAAGGAATGCCCTTTCATACCCTTTCGCCAAAGGCTAAACTTGTCTGAATCAAAAGACCCCGTCAATTGACGGGGTCTCGTTGTGTAAAGGTTCAATCCTACAGGGGGATAACTTCAGCCGCCTGAGGTCCTTTTGCACCTTCTTCTACGACGAACTCAACTTTTTGACCTTCTTCAAGGTTGCGGAAGCCTTCGCCTTGGATAGCAGAATAGTGGACAAAGACATCCTTGCCCTCTTCGCGCTCAATGAAGCCATAACCTTTGCTTCCATTGAACCATTTGACCGTACCGGTGACACGTTCAGACATTTTAAAACTCCTTATTGAATATATCTGATATTACTAAGAGGTGCTTGATCGTTCCATCGGAGGGTCAAAAAAACAGCTCAAGGACCCTGCCTCGAGCTGTTGTCTTTCTTCTTACATCCAACGAAAACTTTCTGGCATCCTACTACGAGGGAAAATATAGCATCGAAAGCTTAGGCCGTCAAGAGAGCAAATCTCCAATAATTGCGCATCTTTGGTGTAAAATGAGTGCAAATGGTTCCTACTTCATCTCTCACAAATGCTCAACTCAATTTGATTGAAGCCCCTCTGGATGCCAAAATCTATCTCGAAGGTCATGCCGGCACGGGCAAAACTACTGTGGGTGTAGAGCGTATTCTGCATCTGCTAGAGATTGGTGTGCCGGGAAACGAAATTCTTTTGCTCGTGCCCCAGCGAACTTTGGCTACTCCGTATTATGAAGCCTTGCGCTCCCCTTCAGCTGCGGCTGGTGGTGCAGTAACAGTGGTGACCATCGGAGGCTTGGCTAAGCGCATGGTGGAGTTATTCTGGCCAACGATTTCTAGCGAGGCAGGTTTCGCAAAGCCTAACCTCCCACCAACCTTCCTGACACTCGAAACCGCCCAATACTACATGGCGCACCTGGTGCGTCCACTTATAGATCAGGGTTTCTTTGAGTCTATTACCATTGAGCGAAACCGCCTCTACAGCCAAATCATCGACAATCTCAACAAGGCCGCCGTGGTCGGATTTCCCCACACCGAAATCAGCCAAAAACTCAAAGGCGCCTGGGCAGGAGAGCCAGGTCAGGCCCATGTCTACGAAGATGCTCAACACTGCGCCAACCTCTTCCGAGAGTTTTGCCTGGATCACAATCTGCTCGATTTCTCTCTGCAGCTCGAAATTTTTAACAACTACCTTTGGCCTGCTTCGATCTGCCACGATCATCTGCTGAACACATACCGCCACTTGGTTGTTGACAATCTTGAGGAGGATATCCCGGTCACATTTGACCTGTTGAGAGGATGGTTGCCTGAATTAGAAACGGGCTTGCTCATTTTCGACCTCGAGGCTGGTTACCGCCGATTTATGGGCGCCGATCCCCAAACAACATACAATTTAAAAGAACTCTGCGATCAGCAAGTCACCTTATTTGAGTCCTTCAGTGCCTCTGAGTCTGTGCTAAATTTTGGGTATGCCATCGCCAACGGCTTGCGCTCCGAAGAAGAATTCGAGCCCTTCGAAATTGACAATTCAGAATTCCCCATTCACCATTCCCCCCTAGACGCCACCCGCTACTATCCGCAAATGTTAGACTGGATCGTGGACAAAATTGCAGCGCTGATCGATGATAGTGTTCCACCTGGGGAGATCGTCGTACTATCATCATATCTCAGCGATGCCTTGCGCTTCTCATTAACCGAACGCCTGGAAGAATTAGATATACCCGCATACTCCCACAGACCTTCACGTTCCCTACGGGAAGAGCCTGCCACCCAAGCCCTGCTGACCCTGGCTGCGCTGGCTCACCCACAATGGGGTTTGATCCCCTCAAAATTCGACTTGGCCTATGCTTTCATCCAATCTATTGCCAACTTAGATTTAGTACGTGCTCAACTGCTCACTAACATTGTTTACAAAGAACGCGATGGCTCATTATCTCCCTTTGACCAGATAAATTCCGAAACTCAAGAACGCATTACATTCAGGCTAGGCAATACATATGAGCAGCTGCATGAGTGGCTGGATGCCTATACCCAGTCCACACCTGATGAATTAGATCATTTCTTCAGCCGCCTGTTCGGAGAAGTTTTATCTCAGCCTGGGTTTGGCTTCCATGTCGATTATGATGCTGGAGAGGTCACAGCCAACCTGATCGAGTCTGTGCGCAAATTCCGCTGGGCCGTAGGAGATAGTCTGCATGCCGAAGGCATCCCCTTGGGAGGTGAATACCTGCGCATGGTCGAAGATGGAGTCATCGCCGCGCAGTACATCTTCAGCTGGCAAACCCAACCCGAGGATGCCGTTTTCCTGGCCCCGGCATATACGTTCTTGATGCGCAACCGTCCTGTCGAATACCAGTTCTGGCTGGATATCGGCTCACGCGGCTGGTACGAGCGCATCCGCCAACCGCTCACCCATCCTTATGTGCTCAGCCGCCATTGGGATATGCATCGCCCATGGACTGATTCCGACGAATACGATGCCAGTCGCGATTCCCTCTATCGACTAGTTTTAGGATTGATCCGCCGTTGTCGAAGTGGCATCTACCTCGGTCTGAGCGAGCTTGGCGAACAGGGTTATGAGCACAAGGGATTGTTGTTGAAAGCCATCGATCGCGCCCTTAGGTCAGTGGATAGTGGTTAGTGATCAGTGGACAGTTTCCCCTGGTTCCATCCACTCTGCGGTGGAACCGGTGACGACGCAGAGCATCGTCACCAGATGTTGAGTCTTTTTGGTTCAGGAAATCTGATCACGAAATGTCCAAAATATGAGCATCGCAATCCGACCCTACCAACAGGCTGATGAAGCAGCCGTCGAAAATATCACCTACCAGACCGGCTTCAAAGGGCAAGGTTTAGAAGGTCGCGACTACTTCAACGACAAGCGACTGTTCTTCATGATCTTCATCGCCTATTATGCCCATTATGAACCGGAGCATTTCTTTGTTGCCGTTGAGGATGCAAATCAAGACGTTGTCGGTTTCATCTGCGGGACGACAAATTCGCCAAGGAAGGAAAGACGATTTGCAATTCATATGTATTGGAGAATCGCGCTGCGAGCACTTCTGTTCACAAGTTGGCGCTTCCCAAAGACTTTCAAAACATTGCTGGGTTTAGGCAAAGTTTTGCCCGATATGAAAGAAGAGCCCGAAAACCCGATCGATATTCACGCTGAATACCCAGCGCATCTCCATATTAATGTACTACCTGAATACCATCATATGGGCATAGGCACAAGAATGATCTCTTATTTTGAAGATCATCTCAAATGTCTGGGTATAAAGGGATTGCACCTGGAAACCACTTCCCGCAATCAAAAAGCCGTACCATTCTACAAGAAGCATGGATATGCCATTGTCAAGGAAGCATCTACAGCACTTCACCCTGTCTTCAAAGAGATAAGCTTTCTGACATTCGCCAAAAAACTTAGGAACTGATGACTGAATTCATCCCCCGACCCGCACAACAAGCTGTTTTGCAATACCCAGGTGGAACCATGGGAATCTCCGCTGTACCCGGCAGCGGAAAAACTTGGACACTATCAGCATTAGCTGCCCAAATTATTCTGGAAGGTACGCTGACTGAGAATCAGGAAATTCTGATTGTCACCTTGACTAATTCGGCAGTAGATCATTTCGCCACACGCATCGAGGGTTTCTTGCGCGACCAAGAAAGACGGCCTCTGCTGCCCTATTACCGCGTACGCACGCTGCACGGCCTGGCACATGATATCGTTCGCGAGCGCCCTGAACTCATCGGGTTGGATTCTAATTTCCAGATCATTGATGAGCGCGAAGCCAATGCCATCCGTGATGAAGTTGCTAACACTTGGCTGAGGGCTAACCCCAACGTTCTAGATGAATATCTTGAACCTGAGCTTGACGACGGTCGCCGTGACTGGGTGAGGCGAGATCAACTGCCCAATCTGGTCAAAGGCATCGCATTGAGTTTCATTCGTACAGCCAAGGATTTGCAGCTAACTCCCGACGTTTTGGAACGACAACTCGAGGGGCTGCCCCTCCCGCTGCCCCTGGCCGAGATGGGTCTATGGATGTTCAAAGAATATCAGCGTTCCTTGGCCTATCGCGGTTCAGTCGACTTCGATGATCTTATCCGCCTGGCACTCCAGGCTTTGAACAGCGATGATGAATTGCTATCTCGCTTGCAAGAATTGTGGCCTATTATCCTGGAAGACGAAGCCCAAGACAGCAGCCGATTACAAGAAGAGATTTTGCGACTCTTGGCAGGTTCGTCGGGCAACCCTTCGACAAGGGGTTGGGTGCGCGTCGGCGACCCCAACCAGGCAATCTATGAATCTTTCACCACCGCTGACCCCAAATATTTACGCGAATTCATGACCCAGGCCGATCATCCTCGCGAGCTGCCTAACTCCGGTCGTTCCACAGAAAGTGTCATTGAATTGGCCAATTATTTGATTGACTGGTCCCGAGGCGAGCATCCAGTGTTAGAAGTACGCGATGCCTTAGATGTACCTTATATTGAACCGACCCCTGAGGGTGATCCCCAGCCCAATCCAGCAGATACTCCCGAGGAGATCCACCTGGTCGAGAGCAAATTCTCTCCTGATGCCGAACTCCAGGCTGTAGCGGATTCGGTGGAACGTTGGCTGGTGGAACATCCTAACGAAACGGTGGCTGTGTTAGCACCGCGTAACACGCGCGGCTTCGCCCTCAATGATGAACTTCGTAAACGCAAGATCGAAACCGTCGATGGCCTGTTACGCAGCTCCAGTTCAACGCGTTTCACCGCTGGAGCCTTAGGCAACATCCTGAAGTATCTCGCCGACCCAGGATCAGCACGCAAATTGGCCACCGTTTATCAGGTTTGGCGGCGGGATGACAGGGCAGAAGCTGAAATTTGGGAACAGGTCAAAGCAACAGCCAAAATCCTAAAAGGTTGTCAATACGTCGAGGATTTTCTGCACCCAAGTCCGGAGCGCGATTGGCTGGATCAACTTCGGGAACAAGATATTTCAACAGATGAGTTGGACCAACTCGAAGAATTCCGTCTGGTCCTGTCGCGTTGGTTGAATACCATCGAGCTGCCCATCGATCAAATGATCCTGACCTTATCCCAAGAATTGTTCACTAAGCCTAATGATCTGGCTATCTCTCACAAATTAGCCGTCTTGCTCCGGCGAGTGCGCAATCTGCACCCAGAGTGGCATCTGCCTGAGTTGACGGGCGAATTGGCCGTGATCGCCAAGAATGAACGCCGCTTCCTGGGCTTCAGCGAAGATGACACCGGCTTTGATCCTGACAAACATAAAGGCAAAGTCGTCATCGCCACGGTTCATAAAGCCAAGGGCTTAGAGTGGGACCGAGTTTATCTGATGTCGGTCAATAATTACGATTTCCCCTCGGGCATGGAATACGACAACTACATCCCTGAAAAGTGGTTCATCCGAGATCGTTTGAATTTGGAAGCAGAAACCTTAGCTCAGTTGGAAGCAGCCTTCACCAACGACGCATATGAGTGGTACGCTGAAGGTCGACCAACATATGAAGCTCGTATGGAGTACGTGCGCGAGCGGCTGCGCTTATTATATGTAGGCATCACCCGCGCTAAGAAGGAATTGGTCATCACCTGGAATACCGGACGCAAGGGCAATTTGCAACCGGCAATTCCATTGGTGGCTTTGCAAGCATTTTGGAATCAGAGTAGGGAGTAAGGGAATACGGGAGAAAAATGTCATTATCAAAATCCGCTCTTCCATCATCATTTGTTTTCAGCCAGAGTTCCCTGCAAGATTATGTGGACTGCCAGCGTCGATTTCAGTTGCGCTACATTCAACAGCGCGCCTGGCCTGCCGTTGAAGCCGAGCCTGCCAAAGACAACGAGCTTCATATGCAGCGTGGTTCACAGTTTCACCATATGGCTCATCAAAATTGGCTGGGAATCGATGCAGAAAAGATCGCTGGCCAGGTTGAGGGGGATGAAGTCCTAAGTCGTTGGTGGGAGCATTTTACTAACTCAGACTTCGGAAATTTCAGAAATCTCCGAAGTCTAAAATCCTTGCCCGAAATCAGTCTTTCCACTCCCATGGCCGATTTTCGTATTATGGCTAAGTATGACTTGCTTGTTCTAAAAACCGTTAGGGTCTCAGAAAGCAGCAAAGAAAATAACAATGAAACAGAAGACCCTAAGGGTTTCGCAGCCAAAATCTACGATTGGAAAACTTCACTAAAACAGCCCAAACGAGAATGGTTAACTCATCGGCTGCAAACACGAGTCTATCCATTTCTTTTAGCCAAAGCTGGCGCACAATTGAATGATGGAACCTCATTCAAGCCAGAACAGATCGAGATGATATATTGGTACACCGATTTTCCAAATCAGCCTGCTCATTTTCCCTACAGCAAAAAACAATATGATGAAGATGAAGCCTATCTCTCACAATTAATTTCCGAAATCCAAAGCCTGGGCGATGAAGACGCCCCGCTCACCGAAGATGAACGTCGCTGTAAGTTCTGTGTATACCGCTCGCTATGTAATCGCGGCATCGAGGCGGGTCCGCTCAAAGAGATTGATGATCTCAGCGAGGCAGAGGGATTTGAATTAGAGCTTGACTTTGATGATATTGCCGAAATTGAGTATTAAGATGAACTCTCAGCGCTCTCCGCGTCTCCGCGGTAAAAAAAAATGGCTCGAACCAAAAATAATTTCAACATCGGAGGCCCTACAAGAATCTGTCGGTGGGCATCCTCTAATCGCGCAAACTTTGGCCAAGCGCGGGATAAGCGCTTCAGAGGTGGCCCGCGCTTTTCTTGATCCCGATTTCTACACCCCAACCCCGGCCAGCGAACTTCCCGGTCTGATCAAAGCAGCAGAGATCATCGAAAGCGCTATTCACGAAAAAGAAACTATTCTTGTCTGGGGTGATTTCGATGTCGACGGCCAGACCGCCACCACGCTGCTTGTCGAAGCACTGCGCAACTTAGGGGCAGAAGTGACTTACTACATCCCCATCCGCGCCACCGAAGGCCACGGCATCAAAATCGAGAAACTCCAGGAACTGCTAACCACTACCCACCACCCACTTCCCACTATCTTACTCACCTGTGACACCGGCATCGCCGAACATGAAGCTGTCGAATACGCCAAATCGCGCCGCCTGACAGTCGTGATCACCGACCACCACGACTTGCCACCCACATTACCAGAAGCAGATGCCATCACCAATTCCAAGATGGCACCGGAGGGTCATCCTCTCTCGACTTTGCCCGGAGTGGGTGTGGCCTATAAACTTGTCGATGAACTCTACCGTCGTTTTGGTTGTCCAGAAAAAGCAGATCAACACCTCGACTTGGTCGCCTTGGGCATTGTGGCAGATGTGGCCTTGCAAATCGGTGATGCGCGCTACTTACTGCAGCGCGGTCTTGAAACTTTGCGAGACACTCAGCGATTGGGATTGCAGACACTCTATAAGACAGCTGAGATTTTCCCCGATCAACTCACGGAAGAATCAATCGGTTTTTCCATTGGCCCGCGCCTCAACGCCTTGGGACGGCTTTCCGATGCTAACTCCATTGTCGAGTTCTTCACTACACAGGATCCAAGCCAGGCGAATATCATCGCCGCGCAGCTCGAAGGATTGAATAACAAACGTCGTTTGCTCACTGACCAGATTTATCAGGCAGCCTTGAGTCAAATCGAGAAAGAGCCAGAACTGCTCAATTTTGCTGCCCTGGTGCTATCACATCCCCAATGGCCACCTGGGGTGATCGGTATTGTCGCCAGTCGCTTGGTGGAACGCTTCAACAAACCCACTATCCTGCTTTCCACCCCAGAAGGAGAGCCAGCTCGCGGTTCAGCGCGTTCTGTCGAGGGCATACACATAACTGAAGCAATCGCCAGTCAAAGTGAAATGCTGTTAGGGTTTGGTGGGCATCCCATGGCAGCGGGTCTCTCTATAGAGCCTGAGCGAATCACAGATTTCCGCCAGGGGCTCTCCCGTGCCATCCGCTCATTGATCGCCGACACGGACGCGCTTACCGAACCATCACTTTCCATCGATGCCTTCGTGCCTCTCTCAGATTTATCACTTGAATTTGTCGATGATCTCGAACGCCTGGCTCCTTTTGGTGCTGGCAATCCGCCCCTTACTTTAGCATGCCGCGATCTCAAACTAGTTAGCCACACACCCATTGGCCGCACCAAACAGCATTTGCGTTTGGTTGTTGAGGATCAAGAAGATGATAATCAAGAATTCCTATGGTGGCGAGGCGCTGACGAAGATTTACCCCAATCGAACTTCGATCTAGCCTTTACGGTGCGCACCAACACCTTCCGCGGGAATCGTCGTGTTCAAGCCCAATGGCTAGATTTTCGTCCTAGTGAAGGAACCACGCTGGAGGTTGACACTGAGGTTCCTGATCTAGAAATTGTGGATTATCGCGCAGAAACGCACCCATTAGCATTATTGGAAGATCTCAAATCCCAGGGCGAAATCCTGCTCTATACAGAAGGATCAGCAAAACAACATTTGGGTGGGCGCGACCGATTGGGGTTGGAACCTGCCGAAAAGCTGATCCTGTGGACCCCACCCCCAGGGCCCAGGGAATTACTGTCACTTCTAGAAGTTGTCTCACCTCAGGTTGTTTATGTCTTCAGCGTCGATCCAGATCTGGACAATCCAGAAGCTTTTCTCT
Source organism: uncultured Anaerolineales bacterium (assembly GCA_964419495.1). Lineage (GTDB taxonomy): Bacteria > Chloroflexota > Anaerolineae > Anaerolineales > UBA11858 > NIOZ-UU35. The sequence continues at coordinate 16,793 of CAYQQX010000035.1, read as the reverse complement.
CACGATTAGCTGGACTGGTCAAACACACTATCAAGGCCAAAGATGGCATCGCACACATACCAAGGCTGGCTGCAGCAATGGCGCATCGTGAAGCAACAGTGCGATTAGGCCTAGCCTGGATGGAGGAGAAAGGGCACATTCGTGTTGAGCAAGAACCAGGGAGCGAAGAAATCCGATTGCGTGCTGGTGGGAAAGCGGGGCACGCTCTCAATGATGTTGCCATGACACTGAAATCTTTACTTAATGAAACAGCGGCATATCGCGAATATCTGAAAACTGTGGATAAAGAATCTCTATTTTTGTCATTGCGAGCGTAGCTTGCGAAGCGAAGCAATCCCCTACCCAATCAGGAGGAGATTGCTCACTTGCACTTGGCACCGCAGGTGCAAGTGTCGGGCTACCGCCCTCGCAATGACAGAAAACTTTAAGAGGACACCATGCAAAAGGAAATTACACAGGAAGGCCCCCTACTCACTAGCAAAGGGAATTTAGCTCAAATAGGGTGGGCACGACATCAATACCTGGATTGCAATTTAGATTACCTTTCCTTTTATCCAAGTATTTTTAAATTCTGGCAGTTTGCGCGCACGAAACGCTGGGATTATTACGCTGTCTTCACCCCTACGCGCTTTTTCTCTGCGACCATCGCTGACCTGGGCTACGCTGGCAATGTCTTCGTCTACAGCCTAGATTTTGAGAGCGGGGACTTGCATGAGGAAGGTCTGGTGATCCCCTTGGGTAAAGGAATCGCGCTGCCGCGAAATTCCAATCAGGGTGATAGCTACTACGAAGGCCAGGGCGTCAAATTGCATTTCAACACATCACCTGAGGCGCGATCCATCAGCGTTGATTGGCCAACGTTTCATGATGGGCGCGGCATCAGCGCCGAGATCAGCATGGCCTGTCCGCCCGAGCACGAATCCATGACTATCACTATCCCGATTCCCAAGAAACGCTTCTACTACAACCGCAAGATCAACTGCATGCCGGCGTCGGGTTGGGTCAAATATGGAGATATTCTCGAGGAGCTTCAGCCTGACTCATCCCTCGGTCAATTGGATTGGGGGCGCGGCGTGTGGGAGTACAATAGTTTTTGGTTGTGGGCCAGCGCATCCGGGTTCCTGCCTGATGGGCGCAAAATCGGTCTGAATTTGGGCAGCGGCTTTGGAGATACAACACAGGCCACAGAAAATGCCATCATCCTGGATGGTGTGATCCACAAGCTCGATCAAGTCACTTTCGACTGCGACCCCAAAGATTTCATGAAACCCTGGAAGTTCAATGATAACGAAGGGCGGCTAGATTTGATCTTTACCCCTTTCAAAGATCGATTTGCGGCAACCCACCTGCTGGTCATCGACAGCGAAGTTCACCAGATGTTTGGGCGCTATGCTGGCAAAGTTGTGACGGATGATGGGGAAGAGATTCAGATCATCGGGTTGATTGGGTTTGCTGAGGAGCATTATGCCAGGTGGTAGGAATAATTTATGCTACAATAATGCTGCGAAAACTGACTGGTTTTATCCTGTTTAGATCGCTAGATTGATCCATAAGGAGTGAATTATGAGCAAGACAAAATTCTTTCCAACAAAGACAGGGGATCAGCGCCAACGCAATAAGATAAGCAATTCAGCAATCACGTTAGGGGGTGTTGCGCTAATAATTTTGAGTCTATTAGCAATATCTGCATTTTCAAAATCCGCACCCCCTCGTTATTCCCACGAACCCCCAGGTTCAATTGAAGATGACTTCGGGATCCCGATGGCTTTAGTACCGGCGGGACCGTTCGAGATGGGGAGTGAGACCGGATCTGATGACGAACAACCAGTTCATACTGTCACACTGGACGATTTCTATATCGACCAGTTCGAGGTCACTAATGCGCAATATGCCGAGTGCCTGGAAGCCGGAGTTTGTCAACCCACTACAGATACCACCGCCTTTGCCAGTTCTTACTCTCGTAGGATCTACTACGGTAATCCAGAATTCGACAATTACCCGGTGATCTATGCCAACTGGTCTGAAGCAAAGGAATATTGTGAGTGGCGCGGAGCGCGCCTTCCAACCGAGGCTGAATGGGAAAAAGCCGCCAGAGGAGGCCTTGAAGGCAAGCTCTATCCTTGGGGAGATGAAGCGCCAATTTGTGATGCTGGCGCGGAAAATGGGGCTAAATTCGATGACAATGATGATTGCAACGATACTGATACAGCGCAGGTCGGCAGCTACAGCCATAATGGCTATGGCCTGTACGATATGGCTGGCAACGTCTGGGAATGGGTCAATGACTGGTATGACCCCCAATACTATGCCACCTCCCCCGAAGAGAATCCCACGGGCCCAGAAGATGGAGAATTCCCTGTTCTAAGAGGGGGCTCTTGGGGAAATTACGCTGAGCGTCTGCGTGTCTCCGACCGCCGCATTAACGATCCTTTGAGTGGATCGCTCAACATCGGATTCCGCTGCGCAAAGAGCGTTTCTCCCTGATCAATAAGGTAAAATAGGGGTAAGCGTTGCAACGTAAAACGTTTGAACGTTGCAACGTTTTGCTTTTTATAAATGGAGGCACTCTATGAATAATGTTCGTTGGGGATTACTCTCTACCGCTAACATTAACAAGGCGCTAATCCCCCCCATCCGGGCATCACGGCGAGGGGAGCTAGTCGCAGTAGCCAGTCGCAGCAAAGAAAATGCCGCAGCTTATGCCAAAGAATGGGAAATTTCCCAATCCTTTGGAAGCTATCAAGAATTGCTCGATTCCGGCGAGGTGGATGCAGTCTACATAGGGCTGCCAAATCACCTGCACGCCGAATGGAGCATCAAGTCCATGAAAGCCGGAGTGCATGTGTTGTGCGAGAAACCTTTCGCCCCCACGCTGGAAGAAGTCGATGCCATGATTGCTGCCAGAGATGAAACTAGCAGGGTGTTAGCAGAAGCTTTTATGTACCGCCATCACCCACAGACCAAAATTGCCGGCGAGTGGGCCCATTCCGGCAACTTGGGAGATATCACCCTGGTGCGCGGCGCGTTTGATTTTTTCTTGCCCCAAAAACGACGACAAGCTGATGCCCTGGATGTACGCCTGGTACCTGAATACGGCGGAGGCTGTCTATGGGATGTGGGCGTCTACCCCTTGAGCTTCGTCCAATTCATAATGGAGGGGGCACCTGAGTGGGTCTTCGGGAGTCTATGGCTTGGAGAAACCGGGGTGGATGAAGTCTTTGTCGGACAGATGGGCTTTGGCTCTGCTTTTGCTCAGATCTCATCTTCATTTAAAACACCCTTTCACACGTTCATCGAGATTGTCGGCACTGAAGGGCGCCTGTATTTGACTAAGCCCTTTGTTGGTCATCATGAAGGCCGCCATATGAACTTTTATCCCAAAGACGGCGACCCAGAAGAAATCTCCGTCCCTGAGAAGGAACTATATTTGGGCGAGGTCGAAGATATGCATGCTGCTATCCTAGATGGGGAGCCAAATTACCTAAGTCTGGAAGAGACGCGCAACCATGTCAAGACGGTTCTAGCGTTGTACGAGTCCGCTGAACAGGGGGAAGTGATCAGTATTCAGTAATCAGTGATCAGAAACTGACTAACTGATAACTGAATACTGTTTACTGATAACCTATGACGATTAATTCTCCCGTTTCCCTGGTTCTGACTGATCTCGAAATCCCCCACCAGGTTTTTCAGCATGAGCAGCCGCCTCGTTCACTCGAACAGGCCGCAGAAGAACGCGGCCAGCGACCGGAGCAGATTGTGCGCAGTATTTTGTTCCGCTGTTCGCGCGGTGAATACGTCATGGTGTTGATGGCCGGACCGCAGCAGATTGATTGGAAAACCCTACGTCAATATGTCGGTCGTTCGCGAATTACCATGGCCAGCAAAGAGGAAGTGCTCTCGGTAACGGGATACGAGCTAGGCGCCGTGGCCCCCTTTGGGCTGCCCAATCCGTTGCGAGTGCTGGTTGATAAATCTGTGTTGCGCGAAGAAGATATCTCAATGGGCTCAGGGGGGCGTGGGATGGCTGTGCTGCTCAAATCAGCTGATTTAATGAGCGCGCTCGGGGATGTGGAAATAGTTGAATTCAGCGGGTCGTGAATAGTGATTAGTGTGGGTTTATGAGAACTTTTGAGATTATCCTGGTTATACTGTTGGCTATACGCATTTTAATGATGCCTTTTGAGCGCCAACGTTGGCATGAATACATCGTCTTCATCGCGCCAATCGCCTGGGGTGCGCACATAGAGTTCGAAGGATATCGCTGGCAGATGATCCCCCTCTACGCGGTAATGCTGGGGATGTTGATATTCGCCCTTTGGCGGTACTCAACACAAACGGAATCCGCGCCTCCACGCTTGGGCCTGGTGAAAACCATCGGGATGCTGCTGCTCTTGGGGATCGCCATTCTCCCACCCATTTTGCTGCCCATCCCCCAAACGCCAGCCCCGACGGGGCCTTATTCTGTGGGGACTTTTTCTCTTATGCTGGTGGACGAGTCGCGACTGGAGTTGTATTCCGACAATCCCGAAGAGCCGCGCGCCATCATGGTACAGGTCTGGTATCCGGCTGAGATAATTGACAACATCGAGATTGCACCCTGGATGGAAGGTGCCGAGATCATGGGGCCGGCTATCGCAGAATATTTGGAATTGCCATCCTTTTTCCTCAATCATCTAAAATATTCGCAAAGCCATGCCTACGCCAACACACCGTTAGCCCTTGACCAAGATGTATATCCGCTGCTGCTCTTCTCCCACGGTTGGAACGGATTTCGGGCGCAGAACACTTATCAAATGGAAGAATTGGCCAGTTATGGATATGTTATTGCGGCTCCCGATCATACCTTCGGCTCAGTGACAACAGTCTTTCCTGACGGTCGTGTGGCGGGCAATAATCCTGATGCGCTGCCCTATGATGCTGATCTGGTGCCAGATGAATTCAAAACGATTGCAAACCAGCTTGCCGACCAATGGGCTGGCGATTTGAGTTTCATCTTGGATCGGCTTTCGAAAGATTATTCTGGCATCCAACTGGGCATGCTTTCAGGGCGCGTGGATGTAGATCATGTTGGTGTGCTAGGGCATTCAACCGGGGGTGGTGCAGCCATGGAATTTTGTTACAGAGACACTCGCTGCAAGGCAGTCTTCGGTATGGACCCCTATATGTCCCCGGTTTCTGAAAATGTGTTATCGGAGGGTATCACTCAGCCTCTTCTAGCAATGTTCAGTCAATCTTGGGCAGACAACTGGGATACCAAGGAGCGCGGCTTTGATCTGTTCTTCAGCAACATTTCTGGCAAGAAATCGCATTTTGTGATCCAAGGTACTGCTCATTACGACTTCAGCGACTTGCCTGCTTTCAGTCCTTTAGCCCATGCCATCGGGCTCAAAGGGCCATTGAATGGCCAGCGGGTTTTGCGCATCGTCAACGATTACACCTTAGCCTTTTTCGATGAACACCTGCGAACCGAATCATCGAAATTGTTTGATGGCCCATCTCCCGATTATCCTGAGGTAGAATTTATCCGATAAAAGATTTAACGCAGAGACGCAAAGGCGCGAAGGCGCAGAGAAAAACATAATAAAAAATCCCTTGCGTCTCTGCTACTTTGCGTCTTTGCGTTAATAGGTAGATTCATGCCCTTTGACTTTGATACTCTCCATGATCGACGTAATACCGAAAGTTCTAAATGGCGCTTATATGATGAAGATGTGCTACCCATGTGGGTGGCCGATATGGATTTTCGATCTCCAGAGCCGGTGATAAAAGCAATTCAAGACCGTGTGGCACATGGTGTGTTTGGATATCCCAAACCCCAAGATGAACTCAAAGAAAGTGTAGTGGCCTGGCTGGATCGACGTCATGGTTGGTCTGTGAATCCCGAGCATCTGATCTTTGTCCCTGGGGTGGTGACCGGTTTTAATCTCGCCACCCATGCTGTTGCTCAGGCAGGGGACGGGGTTCTGGTGCAAACACCCACATACGGCCCCTTTCTCAAAGTTGCAGAGAATGTCAAACTGATTCAACAAGAAAACGAGTTAATCCGTGGAGAGGATGGCCAATACACCATCGACTTAGACGCCTTTGAAGCTGCCATCGATGAGAAAACGCGCATCTTCATGCTCTGCAATCCCCAGAACCCCACCGGGCGTGTGTTTCGTAAAGATGAGCTGGAAGCCATGGCTGAAATCTGCCTGCGACACAAGGTGATCATCTGTTCCGATGAGATTCACCATGATCTGGTTTACTCGGAGAATCAACACATCCCTACCGCCTCATTGGATCCCGAGATCGCCGCAAACACCATCACGCTGCTTGCCCCTAGCAAGACTTTCAATATCGCGGGATTGAAAGCCTCAGTCGCCGTGATTGAGAATGATGAACTTCGCGAACAGTACGAAGCAGCCAAACAGGGCCTAGTGGGCTGGGTAAACCTATTGGGTCAAATTGCCACACAGGCATCGTACCAAGGTGGGGAAGCCTGGTTGGATGCGTTGCTGGTGTATCTCCAAGCCAATCGGGATTTTGTGTACGATTTTGTCAATAACCAGCTTCCTGGAATATCAATGGCAAAACCCGAGGGCACCTATCTGGCATGGCTGGATTGTCAGGGATTAGAGATCGGGGGTAAGCCTTGCGATTTCTTCATAGAGAATGCCCGCGTGGCAATGAATGACGGCGATTGGTTCGGCGCAGGCGGCCAGGGACATATCCGTTTCAACTTCGGCTGTCCGCGCTTATTAGTGGAAGAAGCATTAGCAAAAATGAAAGTTGCTGTAGAAAAATAGGACACGGATTAGAAGAATTGAACATCCCTGAAATCCGTGTTCATCCGTGACTCACGAGAAAAAAGGGCTGCTGCAGCCTAAAAAAGCATGACTTCATTTTTCGGCACTGATACCCTTATTGGTACATTCGTCCTCTTCGGCCCAGCCCATTGGATCATGCTGGGGGTATTGTTTGGAGTCAATCTAATACTGATCATTTTTCGGAACAAACTTAACGAGAACCAAAGAAGGGTGATGCGTACCATCTTGGCAGGGATATTAGCCATCAATGAAATTGTCTACCAGGCTTGGCTAATTCTGACCGATCAGTGGGATTATCGCTGGAACTTACCCCTACATTTATGTACAATTTTTGTGTGGTTGAGCATTTGGATGCTGGCTACTAAGAATTATTTCATCTTCGAGATGACCTACTTCTTAGGGATAAGTGCGGCCATCCAGCCCTTACTAACCTCTGAGGTGGGGGCCTATGGCTTTCCCCATTTCTATTCTTTCCAGATCTTTATTTCGCATGGGGGAATTATCACAGCCGCAGTCTTCATGGCATCGATGGAAGGATTCCGTCCTACCTGGTCATCTATAAGGAGAGTTGCAATTTGGAGCAATGTCTATTTGTTGATAGTAACAATAGTTAATGTTGCCATCGGCAGCAACTACCTTTACACATTGCACAAACCCCATATCCCCACATTATTTGATCATTTTGGTCCCTGGCCGTGGTACCTGGTTGGAGCAGAACTCGTTGCTTTGGTCATCTTTCTAATCTTGTATTCTCCCTATATCATCAACGATCTTTTCTACCGCGGAGACACAGAGTACGCTGAGATGGAAAGGAAAAAGAGATAATGATGTTCAAGGCCCACTCTTTTCACTTAATTGCTCTGCGCTCTCTGCGTCTCTGTGGTGGATTTGAAATTTAGGAAACACTCCATGGATATCAACCCATTTGACATCGGCAACCATCGCCCTGTCTACCTTTGGGCCGGACCCGGCACAGTGCGCATGAACCAGCTCAAATTCATAGATGCACCTGTCGATGTCTTCGTCCACGAGGAAGCGCACACCCAGGTCGGTGCCCAACGCATGGCCAAAGAGGCTGGCTTCACATAGTCGGTTTTGCGCTTCTAAATGATTGACGATGATTTGAGCCTGACGTATAATTCCGCTTGCCGGGGAAGTGCTGGAATTGGCAGACAGGCGTGACTTAGGATCACGTGCCCTCTGGGCGTGTGGGTTCGACCCCCACCTTCCCCACAAAAGTTACAATTCAACAATGAGGGCGTCGAAATTGACGCCCTTCATTCATGTTTATAAGAGGTTTATAAAACCTTGTGCCCTGAGGGGTTCACGAAGGAAGAAATCTGCGCAGGAATGATATAATCCGACCTGCAATATTGCAAGAAAGAAGGTAACACCTTGAAAATCGAACAAGAAATTCTCGAAGACCGCCAGGTAAAACTTAACGTTGAGATCGACAACGAACCTTGGCAAAAAGCTAAACACCAAGCCGCGCGCCGCTTGGCAAAGCGCGTCAAAATCCCCGGATTTCGACCTGGAAAAGCCCCTTACCCCGTTATTGTGCGCAATATTGGTGAGGGCCCCATTGTCGAAGAGGCTTTAGAAATTTTGATCGATGATGTCTATCCTAAAATCATTGATGAAGCTGAAATTGAGCCTTATGGACCTGGCAGATTGGAAGAAGTCGAGGAACTCGATCCTCCTAAATTTGAATTTGTAATTCCTCTGCAACCTGAGGTCGAAGTAGGCGATTATAAAGCCATCGAGATCGAGTACGAAGCACCACAAGTTGATGACCAAGAGATTGATGAAGCGCTAGAAAATATGCGCCAACAGCAGGCTGTCAACGAACCTGTTGAACGAGCCGCTGAAGATGGCGATATCGTTTATATGCGGGTCAGTGGCAAACGCTTGGATATCGAGGACGAAGAGGAAGCACTGCTTTACGACCAGCAATTTTCCTCGGCACGCCTCGGCCAGGAAGACAGTGCTACCGATCGGCAATTTTTCGAGGGTTTTTCGGACAATATCGTTGGGATGGCTCCTGAAGAACAGAACACCTTTAGTCATACTTATCCCGATGATCACGAAGATGAAGAGCTGCAGGGTGTTGAGGTTGAATTTACCGTCGATGTCACCAATGTGCAGGCTTTTTCTCTCCCTGAGCTTGATGACGAGTTTGCTAAATCTACCGGCGATTTCGAAACGATCGATGAAATGCGAGCGGACATGAAAACTCGCTTGCAAGAGCAGGCTGATGCGACCTATGAAGATGAGTATGAGAACCAGGTTGTTGATAAACTTATTGAAGAGAGCACTCTCACATACCCACCCCAAATGGTCGAGAATGAGAAGAAAGATATCCTGGCCAACCTGGATTACCGTCTTTCCCAGCAAGGCTTGAACAAGGATATTTATATGCAGTTCCGTGGAGTGAGCGAAGAAGAGTTCGAGGCTGAGATCGACGAGGCAGCTGAGCAAAACGTCAAGCGCACTATGGTGCTTTACGAGGTTGCTAACGCTGAAGAGATCAAACCAGATTCGGACAAATTCAACGAGACCACGGAAAGCGCTATTGGCAGCGTAACTGCCAATATGACCCCCCAGCAGATCAAAGATATGCAAAAAGGTGGCCAAATGGCCAACCTAATCACAAACATTGCCGCTGATCTGACATTGCGGCAAACGGTTGAATATCTCGTCGCCATCGCCAAAGGTGAACCCCTCCCAGAACCAGAAACCGAAGCGGATGCTGATGAAAGTACTGAAGATAATGGCAGCACAGAGGCTGGTGAGGAAACCCCCGAGGCTGAGGCAGTTGAAGAAAAAAGTAAAATAACTGAAGATGAATCTCCCGTCGAGGAGACTGAAACAGAATCTAACGACGAGTCGGACGAAAGCGAGGAAGCATGAATATCTCCACTCCCCAATCCCTAATCCCCATGGTGATCGAAAGCACAGGCCGAGGTGAGCGCGCCTATGACATCTATTCGTTGTTGATGAAGAACCGCATCATCTTTGTGGGTACCCCCATCAACGACCAGGTTGCTAATACAGTTGTAGCTCAATTGTTGGTATTGAATAAAGAAGATGCTGAAGCCCCCATTCAGATGTACGTTAACTCACCAGGCGGGCAAGTATACGCCGGGCTGGCGATCTACGATACGATGCAGATGATCACTAATCCGATCAGCACTGTGGCTGTCGGTGTAACCGCATCATTCGGAACCGTGCTGCTGACAGCAGGCACAACGGGTCAGCGCTACGCATTACCCCATGCCACCATCCACCTGCACCAACCCTTGGGTGGCGCGCAGGGTCAGGCCACCGATATTCAAATTCAGGCCAAAGAAATATTGCGTTTGAAGGTTCGCCTGAACGAGATCTTAGCCCATCACACGGGTAAGAGCGTCGAAGAGATTGAGAAAGACACGGACCGCGATTACTGGATGGATGCCGCTGGAGCCAAAGAATATGGCCTAGTAGACGAAATCCTGGAAATTCCCGAAAAGGCTGAAGTATAGTCTGCAAAATTCTTAATTGAAACCGCAGATGAACGCGGATGGACGCGGATAAAGAAATCTGAGTTCATTCACATCATCTGCGGTTTTTTGTTAAGATTTCAAATAAGCAGTTTTCGGAAAGAATGTTGAAATAGGAGCCAAGCTCAAACCGAAAACTGCTCAGGCGTGGCGGTTATTTTTGCCAGTTCTATTTGAAAGCACAAACCGACACACACTTAATAGTTTTTCTTGGAAAGTGTCTGAACTATTTGTCACTCTGAACCGCCAAAGGCGTGCGAAGAGTTTCCAGCTATTAGGGCAAAGATCCTTCACCCCTACGGGGTTCAGGATGACAAATAATATAGTACTTCCCAGAAATTACTTGATTTCAACCAACTTATGAATAAATTTAACCCATCAAAGCTTCGCGCACTGATCCTTGATATGGATGGTGTCCTCTGGCGAGGAGATGAACTCATCGCCGACTTACCACCCGTTTTTGCAGAAATCAAACGGCTTGGGTTGAGTGTGATCATGGCTACAAACAGCTCCACCCGTACGCCAGCAAATTATGTTGAAAAACTGCAGTCTCATGGGGTAGAACTCGAAAATTGGCAAGTGATAAACTCTGCTGAGGCTACTGCTCAATATATGCGTGGAATTTACCCCGAGGGTGGTTCTATCTACGCGGTTGGAGAGAGTGGTCTGGTCGAGTCGTTGGAAGCAATGGGCTTCAAAATTGATGACGAAGATGTTCTGGCGGTTGTGGCGGGCATGGATCGACAGCTCGACTATGCTAAGATCGATCGTGCAGCAGCATTGATCCGCTCAGGGGCAAAATTCATCGGGACTAATCCCGACCGTACCTTCCCTACTCCCAATGGACTTATTCCCGGAGCGGGAATATCGCTGGCCGCCATCGAAGCGGCCTCCTATGTCTCCCCAATAATTATCGGCAAACCCAAACCAATTATCTTCGAGATCGCCTTGGAACGGCTGGGGGTAAAACCCGAGCAAGCGTTGATGGTTGGCGACCGCTTAGAGACCGATATTGCCGGCGGCCAAAATGCGGGTTGTCCCGTGGCGTTGGTACTCTCGGGAGTCACCAGCCTAGAAGAGGGCAAAGCCTGGAAGCCGCAAGTGGATTTGATTGCTGATGATTTATCCGCATTGCTAAAGAAGTTATCGTAGTCGAGATATCCTTATCTCGGCATCCCCAATGGCAGATTTGCCGTTTGGTCGAAAATTTTCGGAATTTATTGATCTTTTTCATATTGTTCTAGAATTGCGAACCGCCCCGGAATGAATTCCAGGGCTACAAAATAGCACCGAATGATTCCGATTAGGCCGCGTCGCTTCCAAGCCCGATCGCCAGGGGCGTGCCTTCGGCAATCGGGCGCTGTTCGGTAGCACGGCGAATCTTGTCCTGAGTGAAATCGAAGGATCATTCCCGTGCGTGGCCAGAGCGGATTGTCGCAATAATTTAGGAAACCACAAAAAAATCCGACTACAATATATTTATGACCGATAAGCCCTATATTTTCGATCTGGATATTCCAGAACTCACAGAGTTTCTCTCATCTTGGGGAGAGCCTGGCTACCGTGCCAAGCAAATTTGGGGCGGTCTGTACCAAAATTTCTGGTCTAAACCCGAAGATTTTACAAATTTATCAAAGAGTTTGCGTCAACGGTTGAGCGATGAATTTGAGTTCAGCCATCTCCAAGCTGTCACTGAGCAAAAATCCAGCGATGGTGAAACTGAGAAGATTCTCTTTCACTTGCCCGACGGTCAGCCTATTGAGACCGTGCGCATGCGCTACCCATCGACAAGCGGGAGAGCACGTCGCACTCTGTGCATTTCCACCCAATCTGGCTGTGCCATGGGTTGTACCTTTTGCGCCACAGGCCAAATGGGGTTCAAGCGCAATCTGACCAGTGGTGAGATTGTCGAACAGGTTGTATATTTCGCCAGGCGGTTGAAGATACGGAACGAGCGTGTTACCAATATCGTCATCATGGGCATGGGAGAGCCCTTCCATAATTATGCTGCGACCTTAGACGCAATCAGGCGGCTCAATCATCCTGAGGGCATGAATTTGGGCGCGCGCCGTTTCACAATTTCCACAGTGGGGTTGTTGCCGCAAATTCGCCAGTTGGCAAAAGAAGGTTTACAGGTTAACCTGGCGATCTCTTTGCATGCTGCCGATGATGAGTTACGCCAAAAGTCGATGCCTGTAAATCGTAAATATCCAATCGCTGAATTGATTCAAGCTGTTCGGGAATACATCGCAATCACAAATCGGCGCGTCACCTTTGAGTGGGCACTGATCAACCAGGTCAATGACACCCCAGAGCAAGCTGCCAAACTCGCCGACCTGCTTGGGGGCATGTTGGTGCATGTTAACCTGATTCCTCTCAACCCTACGCGCGGTTTTGATGGTCAGGCATCAGATAAAGCGCGCGCAGCACGGTTCCAAGAAATTTTGCAGAAGAAGGGTATTCCCTGTACGATCCGCATGCGTCGGGGCATTGACATCCAGGCAGGGTGCGGGCAGTTAGCAAGTACCAGTAATTCGTCATCAGACTAGGGTGTAAATTTGGGGGATGCTGCCCAATTTCATGCTACAATCCATTTTAACGCAAGCGCAAGCTATCCCTTTTCTGGAAAGGAGATTACTGTGGACGAACAAATCATTCGTTTGGTTTATCCAGCTCACCTGATCGATGTTCCTGTGATCAACCAGTTGATTCGTAGTTATGAGCTGACCGTCAATATCTTGCGCGCCCAGGTCACTCCCAAAGAAGGCTGGGTGGAAATTCAGTTGACCGGCAAATTGGCAGAAATTGAAGAAGCGATCACCTGGTTAGTGGGGCAAGGAATCGAGGTTTTGCAGCTCGAAAATTGATCCGTTTCAAGCGCCTGAGAGGCAATACCTATGACGCAACTCGCCAAACTTTCTCCGATTGCCGAACTCATTCACCGAGCATTTAAAACTGAACAATATGCTCAGGGGGCCACACTTTTCTTGCGTTTACATCCTGCTGATCAGGCTGATGTTTTTGAAATTCTCAATGACGACGATCAAAGCCAGTTATTGCGGCACTTAGATATCCCAACCACTGCAGACCTCTTCGACGAACTCGAAGATCATGAGACAGCCGAAGCGGCTGAATTCATCTCATTGGAACGTCTTGGGGACGTACTGGATGAGATGGACCCCGACGAAGCCGCGGATCTACTCGGTGATCTCAAACCAGAGATAGCGCAGCAAGCCCTCACGGAGATGGACGAACCGGAAGATGTTCTCCCCCTCCTTGAGTATCCCGACGAAACCGCCGGTGGTCGCATGACTACCGCTTTTCTGTGCTTACGCCCCCAAACGACTACCTCGGAAGCGATTGAATATCTGCGGCAAGCCAACCTCGATATCGATGTACCCTACTATCTCTTTGTGTCAGATGAAACTGAACACCTTGTGGGGGTCTTGGGACTGCGCGAATTAGTCATTGCTAATCCACAAACAACCATCGATAAAGTCATGGATCGAGAAGTGATCCGAGTTTCTGCATTAGCTGATCAGGAAGAGGCTGCTCGCCTGATGACTCACTACGACCTGTCGGTGTTACCTGTGATCGATGAAGAAGACCAACTGGTGGGCGTGATTACCCACGATGACATTCTCGATGTCATCGAAGATGAGGCTACTGAGGATATCTACCGTTTGGCCAGCGTCGCCGATACAGACCTGGAACCCGAAAGTGCGGTGGTCGAACAACTGCGGGGTCGCCTGCCCTGGCTATTACTTAACACTGTCACGGCGATGTTCGCCGCCTGGATCATCAGTATGTTCGAGGATCTCTTCGTTCAGGTGGCGGTATTGGCGTTCTTTCAATCGGTGGTCGCAGGCCAGGGCGGCAGCGCAGCCAGCCAAAATGTGGCCATGATTGTGCGCTCCCTGGCTTTAGGAAAAATTGAAACAAAACGAGTGTGGGCGATCCTGTTCCGCCAGCTCTGGGTTGGGTTGCTTCAAGGCATCATCATTGGTGTTATCATTGGATTAGGCGTTGGAATTTGGCAGGGCAACCCTTACTTAGGCATCGTCCTGGGCCTTGCTTTGATCGGGAACATGCTGGTTGCTGGCATTGTGGGAACACTGATGCCTTTAGCATTCCAATCCATCGGCCAAGACCCTGCCATGACTTCCTCAGTGCTGGTCACGGCCGCCACCGATGCCCTGGGATTTTTGATCTTCCTGAGTTTGGCGAGAGTGTTCTTGCCCTTGATATTGAAATTCTTACCTTATTAAATGAAGGAAACTCCATGACAGCGAAAATTATCCTAAACCCCTATGCTGATCGTTGGAACGCGCTGAAGCGCCGTCCTGAAGCTGAAACCGCTTTGCAAAAGGCTGGAATTGAATATGACTTCGTGGTTTCGGAATATCCAGGTCATAACCAAGAATTGGCTGCCCTTGCCAGCAAAGAGGGTTTTGATCCTGTCATTGCTGCTGGCGGGGACAGCACATATAACGAAGTTGTCAACGGACTTATTCAGGCTGCCGGAGAGGATTCAGTGGAAACACAATTTGGAATCCTTCCCATGGGTACAGCCAACGATCTGGCCGACAATTTGGGAATTCCCAAAGATCTCAACCTGGCTGCCGAAATAATCGCTGCCGGACACACACGCCCGTTGGATGTCTGTAAGGTCAATGAGCGATATTTCGTCAACAACTCCGCGGTAGGTCTTGAAACAGCCGTCAGTGTCCAGCAGACTCAAATGAAGGGCGTTAAAGGAATTTTCCGCTATTTGTTGGCCACGGTGATCACCATCATGCGCAACCCTCAGTGGGAAATGGAACTTGCCTGGGATGATGGAGAATTCAAAGGCCCAGTCACATTGGTTTCAGTGGGTAATAATCCGCGTACGGGTGGCATTTTCTATACCGTGCCCCATGCAGACCCCTTCGATGGCAAACTATCTTTCGTTTACGGCTCAATGGCCAAACGTCTCGAAATCCTGAAGGTATTGCCACAAACCATGAAACCTGGTGAGGGAAATTATATTGAGCACCCCCGTGTCCACGAAGTTCACAGCACTTGGCTGCGCATCCATACCGAACCAACCACGCCGGTACACACCGATGGTGAAGTGATCGATCACGCTATCTCTGATCTGGAATACCGCGTATTTCCTGGGCGCGTTCCCATGCTGCTGGGAAAATAGCAAAATAGTATCCAAAATTTACCCCACAATTACTAAAACGAGTATGGCTACACTTAAACCAATCAAGCGATGGTATTCACTGTTACTGATTAGCAGTTTAGGCCTATTTCTAGAATTAGCCGTCATCCGTTGGATCGCCGGTGAGGTGCGCCTGTTTTCATACTTCAAAAATCTGCCTCTCTTAGCCGCATTTCTTGGTCTAGCAATTGGATTTGGATTGGTGCGCCAAAAGGAAGATTATCAATCCACCTTCGCGCCTCTTTTTGGGGTTTTCATTTTCCTGGCAATTTTCGTTGGAAGAGTACTTTCCCCAAGAGCTCTAGCTTATCCTTCTCGCGGGGATGAATATCTCTGGTTCACGGGGGATTTCTCCTATTGGTTAGCTTTATTTATATTCCTCAGTGTTGTCGCCATTTTCTTTTTGCTCATCATGATGTTTTTCATCCCTATCGGCCAGGCTACCGGAAGAGAGATGGATAAACACAAACCAATTCCTGCATATATTGTCAATTTAATAGGCAGTCTGGTTGGGATTTGGTTGTTCGCTCTATTGTCCTATTTCCAAACCTCTCCGGCGGTTTGGTTCGGTTTGGCACTTGCAGGCTTAGGTACATTTTGGGCACAAAGCAACAAAATATCTCGTAGAGATATCGTCATATTCGCGGCATCATTGATTGGTCTGATTTACATCAGTTGGGGAATTACCTGGTCACCGTATCATCGTTTGGAAATTATTGAAAACAGGATAGCAGAAAATAGTCAAGGGCAAAGCGAATCTTGGTATATGCTCAATGTTCAGCAGGTGTTTTACCAATCGGCAATGAACTTGTCGGAGGAATTTATCTCCCAGCTTGAAACTCCAAACCAAGATTTAGTGAACGCTACTTATTCATATAATTTACCTTACCAACTACACCCACCAGGGGATCAGGTCCTTATCGTCGGTGCAGGGATGGGCAATGACGCCGCATCGGCTCTGCGCAATGGAGCCGCGCATGTTGATGCTGTGGAAATCGACCCTGCGATCCTTGAGTTCGGCAAAGAATTTCACCCCGAACATCCTTATGACGACCCACGCGTCACCATGATTGTGGATGACGCACGATCATTCTTTGAAAAGAGCACCAAACAATATGATCTAATTTCCTTCGGATTGCTGGATTCACAAACGCTGCTATCGGGTTTATCCAATGTCCGTTTGGACTCAGCAATTCCCGGAAGTTAGGGGGAGAAAAGGTTGACAAGGGTTTTCGTAAA
>CAYQQX010000034.1:0-34658 GCA_964419495.1 uncultured Anaerolineales bacterium | reverse complement strand
TCACTGCTGTGCCATCGAACTCGCCTGCCATGGCGCGCTCATAATATGTGCCCGCAGCTTCCTCGGGAGCGGCCTCTTCAGGCGCAGCTTCCTCGGGAGCTTCTTCGGGCGCTGCTGGCTGACATGCTACCAGAATAGCTGACAGCAAGAAAACCAGCAGCATCAAAAAGGTAAAGGTTTTTCGAGTCATTCTTCTCTCCTTTAGGATGAGTTGACTTATCTCTGGGAGAATTCCCAGAGTTTTCACCGGGCGGAGTACCTCTTTACTGCGGCACTCACCCGGAACTTCCATAAATTTCAGCCCTGAGAGAACGAAATCACATTGGTAGGGCCACCACTAAAATACAGTGTATCACAATTTTTGACCTGTCAAAATTAATATCGACCGAATCTATCCTTTTAATCCGCTACGGGCGATACTCTCGGTAAATTGCTTCTGTGTAATGAAGTAAATTAACAAAATTGGGATGATGGTAATGAAGGCGCCAGCCATCATCAAATTGAGCCGTTGACCAGCCTCTTCGACAAATTGCGCCAGACCCAAGGCAATCGGGCGCCATTCTGGCGAATTAGTTACCAACATGGGCCAGGCCAACGAATTCCAAGAACTAATGAATGACAAAACAATGATCACCATCAACGGGGCTTTTGACAGGGGCAGCACAACCGTCCACAGGAACCGCAAATGACCGGCACCATCGATGCGCGCCGCGTCGTAAAGCTCATTGGGTATCTGTTGGAAGAACTGGCGCAAGAGGAAGATGGCAAAGATACTGCCCATAAAGGGCACAGTTTGCGCAGGCCAGTTGTTGATCCATTTGATCGGGCCGATGCGTCCCAGCCAGGTTACAGTGAGAAAGTTGGGGATGATGTTGACCATAGCCGGGATCATAATTGTGGTGAGTAACAATGCAAAGATGGCATCGCGCCCTGGGAATTTAATGCGGGCAAAGGCATAAGCAGCCAGAATGCTGAATGTAAGTTCCCCAGACAATGTGATCAGTGTGAGAATCACGCTGTTGGTGAAATACTCAGAGAAATCGGCTTCGTTCCAAGCCTCAACATAGTTTTCAAAATGAAGTTCGGTGGGAATCCAGCGAATGCCTTGCGCTTCACCCAAGGTCATCAGCGAGGTGAGGATCATCCAAACAAAGGGCGTAATCGAAATCACCACACCCAGAATCAAGAAAGCATATATGACAGTTTTTCCTGTCAGCTTACGGAGGATACCCCAAATTCGTCCATTTTTCGATTCTAAACCAGGCATTGAAATTGAATTAGCCATAGAACACTCGCGAGCCTTGAATTTTGTTGTTTACAAATGTGAGACTGAGAATGACTGCAAAGAGCACGAAAGCCAATGCTGAGGCATAGCCGAAGCGCAGCTTCTCGAAAAACTCGAGAAAGATGACGATACTGAAAGTGTCGGTTGTTCCGAGTGCGGAACCCGCCCCACCTCCACCACCCCGCATAACCCAAATATGATTGAAGGCTTTGAAAGTACCAATAATAGATAACATCGAAAGGAAATACGTTGTCGGGGAGAGCAGTGGCAGGGTGATATGACGAAATATCTGCCAGCGTCCAGCCCCATCGATCTCGGCGGCCTCCACCAATTCCATCGAGATATTGCCTAACCCTGCCAGGTAGATCACAGTGTCATAACCCACAAAAGTCCAGATCGAATAGATCATGATCACCACCAACGCCAGGCTGGGACCTGCGGCCCACTCAGGCAGGTTGAAGTTCAGGCTCTCTGCAATCATCGTAAAGATGCCGCTCGGTTCACGTACCCATTGTAACGGTTCAAAACCAAGGGATATTAAAAGTTGATTGATAGGAGCTTGATAGCGGTTCGAGAAAAATTGTCGGAAAATGGCGGCACTGGCTACTGTCGGCGTGACATACGGTAGGAAGTACAACATGCGGAACATTTCTGACCCCGCCAATCTTTGGAAAAGCAAGATTGCCAAGAACAACGAGAAACTCAATTGAAAGGGCACAGTGCCCAAGGAGTAAAACACGGTTACTTTTAACCCCGTCCAGATGTCTTTATCACCAGCAGCCATCGCTGTGGGCAACTCTGTAATTAATAAGACCCCGCCAACCAGCAGGGTCAAGGCTGAAATAATATAGAAAACGAAAGCGCGATCGCTGGTCATTTTCAAAGCGCTCTGCCAGATTCGCCAGGAGATCACGATCAGAATTACCCCAGACATGATAGTGATCACTTGGGGCCAAATGCCTGGGTCTTCACCCGCTTCGAAAGAGAGGCGATAGGTTTCTTGAACAACCGAATAGGTAATATACAGTAGCCATCCCCCAATAAGCAGCATCAACTCGATGAAGACAAAATTCAGCAAATAGCCAAGGTTGCGAACATTATCGAAAGCTTTACCAACGATTAGAGTAACACCAACCACAATCGAGACAATCAATAATTTCGTGAAGATTCCCCAAACAGCAAAGGTCTGCTCAGCACGAAAAGCTTCCCCCAATAGCTGGACAAATAACTCGCGACTCTTCTCCTGCCCGATGATCTTGTCAGCAATATCCAATACTTCTGGCAGCAACTTGAATATCCAGTAAATAAAACTAAGTACTGTGGCCGAAAACATCAACGCCGGTAGTGTCAACCACCAGGGCTCATCTTCATACTCCAACGTCTGTTGGTACATCTTTCGAATAGCGTTTATCCCCAAAATTATCATCCCCACTGCAAGAGCAAAGAACAGAACATAAGCCAGATTATCAAGGGCGCGGATGAAGTTGTCCATTCCCTTAAAATCTCCCCTCTTCAAGCGCCACTTGTGCAAACTAACGAATAGTGCAAATCCCACTGGAAAAATCCCAAATATAAAGATAAGGATCGTTGCAGGCGCTATCATCAAATATGCGGTAAGATATTCCCGCCATTCACGGATACGCCGGCTGGAAATAAGTCGACTTTCCACGCAATACCTCCAAGCACTCTTTTCTTTTTATGGGATTGGAAATTATATCATGCCTGATCTGACAACAAAGTTGCTTCCTGATTTGAAAAAACATCGCCTTCCCGGTTTAGATATGGGAGAGGACTTTATATTTCCGAGCTATGCAGATCAATCCATTCTCAATATCCCTTCCAGCATTTGCAGGTGGCTGAACGCTCCCGACCTCGGTGCTGGTCCGCTGCGACCGGAGATTTTGCTGTCTCCCGGGGATGGTATTAAACGCGTGATCCTGGTTCTCATGGACGCGCTATCTTTACACAGATTTCGCTCCTGGCTTGAAAATGGTGACCTGCCGATTTGGGACTCGTTGATGGAATCTGGTCTTCTGGCGCCGCTGACATCTATCACTCCCAGCACAACTTGTGCTGCCACCACAACCCTGTGGACTGGGCAAAGCCCGGCATCGCACGGCGTTGTTGGCTACGAGACGTTTCTCAAAGAATACAGCCTGGTTGCCAACATGATCTTGCACACCCCCATGACCTTTCGAGGCGGCGGCTTGGGAAGCCTGGAACACACCGGGTTCAAACCCGAGGAGTTTCTTCCAGTGCCAACATTGGGTCCTCATTTGCGCGCCCATGGCATCACCCCGCATGCCTTCCAGTCTCACAACATCGCTCATTCGGGGCTTTCGCGCATGTTTATGAAAGATGTGGAGATCAAACCCTTCAGCACCCCTGCTGAGATGTGGATCAACATCCGCCAACTCATTGAAGATAACCCCGAAGAACGCATCTACTCCTGGATCTATTGGGGACAGGTTGATGGTCTCTCGCACTATTACGAACCTGATGATGAACGCGTGCTGGCAGAGTTTTCGAGTTTTAGCCACGCCTTTGAGGAATTCTTCATCAAACGTCTGCGGCCTTCAACTCGTAAAGATACCCTGATAATCCTGACTGCAGATCACGGCCAGATCAACACCCTGGATGATCCCCAGTATTTGTTCAAGAATCACCCTCATCTGGATCAATTGCTGCATATCAAACCCACTGGCGAAAATCGCATGATGTACCTTTATATCCGGCCTGGGAAATTAGATGCTGTAAAAGATTATTTCAACCAGACCTGGCCAGGACAATTCTCGTTGCTCGATCCTGAACAGGCTCTTGAAAGTGGTTTACTTGGCCCTGGGGAAATGCACCCCCGATTGTGCGAACGCATCGGCGACCTGATCGTTATCCCCCATGAAAATGCCTATCTCTGGTGGGGCGAAAAAGACAACTTCTTGCGCGGGCGTCACGGGGGGCTGACACCAGAAGAAATGCTGGTTCCATTCCTGGTAGTTAGACTATAAAATTGATCGCGAATTACATGAATGTGTTTTTACATTATTTTTTTTATTCGTGTAATTTGTGTCATTCTCTAACATTCGTGATTAATAAATGAATTCAAAAAGAAAATTAATCGATACTGTCCGAAAAATTCTCAAAGAAACCAAAACCATTGCTGTGGTTGGCTTTTCATCAAATCCAAGTAAAGCCGGGTATTACGTACCTGAGTACATACAACGACATGGATATCGTACTATTCCCGTGAACCCAAACCTGAAGGAAGCGTTAGGTGAGAAAGCTTACGCGGATCTAGGTTCGATCTCTGACCCGGTTGATTTGGTGTTGATCTTCCGGCGCAGCGAAGCGGTGCCCCCCTTCGTTGATCAAGCCATCGAGATCGGTACTAAAGCGGTATGGATGCAGCAGGGAATTATCAATGCTGAAGCTGCAGAAAAGGCACTCGCCACGGGCTTAGATGTGGTTATGGATCGCTGCATGATGGTGGAACATAGGAAATTCAAATAAGATTGAATCGATTTTGTTTACAAATAGTTCTATATCCGATGATTGCAAACCTGTTTTTATAAGTTTCCTGCTCTAGTGTAGGTAGGAATTAACAGAAAAGAGCACACATTTCGCTTCCATCGGATAATCCGCGGAGATTCATTTTTCTCTTCAGTTCATTCGATGGTTAATTTCATTTTTGAATATTGAAAATAGCAAACTTTCGACAGAGGACAATTAATCATGAGTGATAAATATCGGATCGTCAAAGCTGATTAGCCTGAATGGGCAGTCATTGGCGGAGGCGTTCACAATTACAATATCCAACAAGCAGGTGAAGATAACGGTCAAACCTTCTGCTTCGTACTACAAGGACCTAATGAAGAAGTTTTCGGCGGCGTGATTAGCGCGATCCATTGGGATTGGTTTTATCTTGACCTGATGTGGATCAAAGAAGAATTCCGGGGACAGGGATATGGTCGGCAACTGTTGAAGCTCGCAGAAGACGAGGCGCGGGCACTGGGTGCCAAGCGAGCTTACCTGGATACATTCAGTTTTCAAGCACCAGACTTCTACAAAAAATTTGGTTATGAAATTTTTGGTGAGTTAAAAGATTTCCCTGAGGGACATCAACGGCATTACTTCACAAAAGAGCTTTAGAGAAGGTGAGATACTATTTTGGCGCTATATATAAAGCATAAGTAGCTCAACTTTATTGGAAGGCTAAGCTACTTCGTTTTTAGTCAAGATTTCTTGAGCGAACCGCCCCGGAATGAATTCCTGGGCTAGAAAATGGCACCCGATGAATCCGGTTAGCCCGATTCATCGGGCGCTGTTCGGTAGCACGGGGAATTCATTCCCGTGCGTGGGTGAAGCGGTCTGCCGCAACAGTTTAAAAATCTACAAAAAAACTCGATGTTAGGCGTCAATTAATCTCCTCGCCCCCGTTTGAACACCCCATAACCCAGCGTAGATGCCCTGGCTGGCAACCAACTCTTCATGCTTGCCATGCTCGATAAGCTCTCCACGCTCCAAAACAAAGATGCGGTCCGCGTTGCGGACCGTTGACAGGCGGTGCGCGATGACAATGGTTGTGCGCCCCACCGCGATTCGTTCCAAGGATCTTTGGATCAAAGCCTCGGTCTCGTTATCTACCGAGGAAGTGGCTTCGTCGAGGATCAGTACAGGCGGATCCTTGAGCACAGCCCGGGCAATTGAAACCCGTTGGCGCTGACCCCCAGAGAGCTTCTGGCCGCGCTCTCCGACGATGGTGTCATAACCCTGAGGGAGTCCCATAATGAAGTCATGGGCTTCAGCGATCTTGGCAGCCTCGACAATCTCTTCATCGTTGGCGTCGAAAGTGCCATAGGCGATATTCTCCTTCACCGTCCCGTGGAAAAGATAGACGTCCTGGCTGACAAAGCCCACCGCCCGGCGCAGGTCGCTTAGCTCCAGATCGCGCAGATCGTGCCCATCCAAGGTAATGTTCCCAGATTGGACATCATAAAAACGCAGCAGCAGTTTGACCAGGGTGGTCTTCCCCGCTCCTGTTGACCCCACGATGCCAATCGTCTCACCTGCAGGCATACTGAGCGACAAATCTCGTATCACTGAACGATGTTCGGCGCTCTTATATTCAAAACACACATTCTCTAAGTTGATCTCTCCCCGAACATCATCCGTGGGCAACGAGATGGAACCGCTGGGGATTTGGGCATGTGTATCCAGTAAATTGAGCGCGCGGTCGGTGGAGGCCATCGCCCGTTGGTAAAGATCGAGGGTATCGCCCAGGCGCGTCAGGGGCCAGAGCAACCGTTGGGTAATGAAGATCAGGACGCTATAGGTGCCCACTTCAAGCTGACCAGCAAGAGTCAAGCGACCCCCAAAGATTAAGATGGCGATGAAACCGCTCATGATGACCATGCGGATCAATGGCACAAAGGCCGAACTTAAGCTAATGGCAGCGCGGTTGGCTTGACGGTAATCGTCACTTCCTTCTGTGACTCTAGTTAGTTCATGCGCCTCGGCAGTAAAACTCTTAATTGTGGCGATGCCACCCAAATTGTTGGAAAGCTGCCCGTTGAGGATGCCGACCATCTCGCGGACCACAACATACTTGGGGGCGAGCAAACGCTGAAAGCGGATCGATCCCCAAATGATCAGCGGCATGGGCAGCACTGCCATCCAAGTGACCGTTGGAGCCGTGTATAAAAATATACCCCCGATGACAATTACAGTGGTGACCACCTGCCAGATGTCGTTGACGCCGCCGTTAAGGAAACGCTCCAGTTGGTTGATGTCATCATTAATGATGGCCATCAACCCGCCAGTACTGCGCTCTTCGAAATAAGCGAGCTCAAGATGCTGGACATGATCATAGGTATCAACCCTGAGCTCATGCTGGATAGTCTGCGCCAGGTTCCGCCAGGCCACCTGATAGGCATACTGGAAGGTGGATTCGAAAACCCAGACGATCACTGTCAGCCCTGCCAACACCAAAAGTTGTTGGCTCACGTCTGTGATACCCAGGCGCGCGACCAGCGAATCTTCCTGTTTGACGACCACGTCTACCGCCGCGCCGATGAGCAGCGGGGGAGCAAGATCGAATATCTTGTTGAGAATGGAATAAAGTGAGGCGACAACAATCGCGCCGCGATGCCCGCGGGCATAGCTCCACAAGCGTCGAAGGGGGTGAGTTCTTTTATCGTCCATAGAGGAATTAAACCACGTTGAGTATAAATTCTCATCCCATTTAGGGGTCTGTGAGAATGTCAGGAGTAATGGAAAAAATTTTTGGGGAAGATTACGATGCTTTTTGGGCTACTAATATCGTTGCCGGGCTGGATAGTGGATCAAAAGGCGCATTTTCAAAATCACCAAATTGCCCGACAATTTCCATTCCCGTACTTTGTATTGCCAAAACTAAGTCGTCTACCAATTTGGGATCAAGCGGGTCTGACCAGGAACCCAGGATCTCATCACCTTTACGCAGCTCGGTGTGGAAGATCACCTTCCCCTCCGGGGTGGGCTGATAGCTGCGATGGAAGGTGCGGCCATCAGCGAGGGTTTTGACATCGAAAGACATCTCCCCCGTAGAACGATACTTATCCCAATTGACCACCTGCATGACGAAGAATCCGTCCGCATTGAGCAGATGACAAACACCGGCAAAGAAAGACTTCAATAGATCGTTGGGAAGGTAAGAAAGGCTGTTACCAATTGAAAATGCACAGTCGAAAGTATCCGACAATTGGTCGATTTCGCTGAAAGAATAATTGAAGAATAAGCCTTGTTTGCTTTCTAGGGCATCCTTGATCATCCCGGCACTGCTGTCAATGCCCGTGGCCGGGAACCCAGAGCGGGTGAGATGATCGACGTAATCTCCGGGGCCGCATCCCAGATCTAGAACTTTGCTCCCTGGTGAACCGAGATATTTTGGAATGAATGCCAAAAAGGCGCGGTTCAATGGGAATATTTGGTCGTAAATTGCAGTGATGTCATCGTACATGGTATCAGCCCATCATGCGTTGTGCAGCCCTGCGACCAATCTCGACGGCGAAGTTGGTGCCCCGGTCCCAGGGGTAAACCTGGCTCATGCTGGCGAAATACAAACCTTCAATGGGGGTTTCAATTGCAGGTATATTCTTGGAATGATTGACCATGGGAACAGGCTGCGCATACTTGGTGCTGTGCAGCCAGGTTTTGCGGATCCAACTGCGCTGGAATTTAGGGTTGATGCGCTGCAATGCGGGGATGAAACGTTTCAGCAACTCTTCCTTTGTGAGATCAAAGTATTCGTGATCTGTTTCTAGGTAATCGCCACAGTAAAGGATGTGCTCGCCGCCAAAGTTTTCTGGGGAAACATAGTTGGTGTGCTCAACCAAGGCTAAGAAAGGATAGCCTAAATCCTTGGGGATGTTGTACCAATAATAGCCCTGCTCTGAGAGCGCGTGCTCGAGCGAGAGGGTCAGCACCACGGCGCCCATGGATTTGAGTGTCAACAAGCCCTCGAGATATTCAGCCGGTAATTGGGGGGCAATTTTGGCCATCAAGCCAGGAGAGGTGGTTGAAAGCACGCGATCGAAGGTCGGATTGGTCGGTTGGTCAGTTGGTCGGTTGGTCGTCGGTCGGCGGTCGGCGGTCAGAAGAATTTGTCCCCTTTGACCAATTTGACGAATCCGACTAACCGGCGTATCGAGATGAAATTCCACCCCTAAACCGCGCAAGATTTCCGCAAATTCATCACAAAAAGCCTGGAAGCCGCCCTGGTAGGTTCCCAACCGAGTAGTGCGGGCATGCAGCCTGGCCCAAAACCAGGACATAGGCACATCTTTGTAATAGGGTCCAAACTTACCAATCAACAGCGGCTGCCACATCTTTTCGTAGACTCGCTTACCAGCCCATTTACGAATCCACTCGTGGGCAGTGACCTTTTCTAGGGCGCGCCAATTTTTGGTCAGACGCAGGTATAGGCCTACAAAACCAAAACGGATTTTGTCTAAGCCCCATCCCAAGCCAGGGAATAATAGCGCTTGAAGGACCGAATCAAACGGATACCATTTGTCGTTGTGCAAAAGCACAGTGTACGGGCGCGGGAAGAGCACCTTTTCGCTCAAGCTCATTTCTTCGATCAGGCTAAGCATGTGCGCATCAGAGGCAAACCAGTGGTGGTAGTACTTCTCTACCGACCAGTCCCAGTGGGGTTCTTTGAACCCTGAAGCCAAACCACCAACCTGATGGCTGGCTTCATAGACAGTGACTTGGTTCCCAGCACGAACCAAGTCGTACGCCGCGGACATGCCGGCGAGGCCCGCACCAATGATGGCAATTTTCATTTTGCTCCTTTAGTCGATTTGGACAATCGAAACACGTCCCAAATTTTACCGCCGTGGTATGGGAATACAAGAGTAAAGTACAGATAAAATTACGGCTTTTGGCCGGGTGGAATTGGCTTGCGAGTTTGATTTTCCAGACGCGCGGCCAAATCTTTGAGCTTGCCCCACTTCCTTCGGATCAGATAAATAAACGCGAGGTTCATCAACCAGTGCAACTCGCATTTTGGGTTGGCTGCTAATAGCTCAAATACATCCAAGGCTTCATTATCAACCCGACGAGTCTTGGCATATTCATGAGCAAGCTGCTTGAGATATTTTTCGCGCTGCTTGCGGATTTGGTCATCGTAAGCCGCTTGCTTGCGATATTCCAAGACAGACTTGCTCACCCGATTTACAGCCATGACAATCTCTTCAACGGTGAAAGGCTTGAGCAAATATTCACGTGTACCTATGGTCATAGCCTGGCGTAAGGTCTGTTCGTCTTTTTCGGAAGAGATAATGATGCTGGCAATATTGGGGTGAAATTCAGTCATCGCTTGGATAGCCGAAAAGCCATCCATTTTAGGCATATTGATATCCATAACAGCGATATCGGGCAGATGCTTGCGAGCCATTATGACCGCTTCTTCACCATCGCGTGCAATGGCGACAACCTCTACCAATGGGTGCTCTGCTAACATCAACCGCGTGTTGCGGCGAGTTTCTTGCACATCATCAGCAATCAACACTCTCAACTTCTCATGGGGAATGGTGTTTTCCTTACTCATAAGTACACCAATTAGCTTTAGATTATCTTATTCTGGATACCAGGGTAGCTAGCCAACCCCTTCGACATGCTCAGGGCAAGCGCGTTGGCTAAGCGACACAGAAACTGCACCTTTGCCCAACGCGGTTGGTCTTCCACCCATTCATTTGAAGGAACTCTTACTATTACAGTATAACCCAAAGATTCCATTGAAGGCCTATGTTGTCAAAGTGAAAGCTTTGTCTAAGGCACCAATGAAAATACAGCAATCACTGGGTCATGATCAGATTTTCGTTGCGGCGAACCATCGCCGGGCACCGCCGGGGCAAAATCGGCGTTGACATGCAGCACATCCACGCGGCGTAGAAACTCCATCAAATTGGGCGTGATCAAAATGTGATCCAAAACCTGGGATGCGCCACGGTAAATATAGGTATAACGCTCGGAGGCAGGCAACTCTTCAAAAACATGCACCAGCCCGGCTTCCCGCAAAGTGTCAATGGGTAAAGCATCATAGTACGAGTTCAAGTCGCCCATCACACTCAGATAGGCGTCAGGATTATCAACCAGAATTTCTTCCATCACCGTCACATTCCAGGCAGCCTGGGCGTTGCGGCGCGGTTCCGTGGCTGCTTCGCCACCACTCATCGAGGTGAAATGATTGTTGAGCACAAAGATCGTCGCTGATCCAGCATTGGTGGTCACTTCAACCTCCACCAACAAGGGCGGCCGACTGGTGAGGCCTTCGGGGGCCACATACTGGTATTCAGACAACACAGTTGCATGATCACTGCGAACGAGATAACCGACATCGATACCGCGGCTGTCCCTGCCTTCGATCAGCACAGGCTGATAGCTATAACTCTCTAAAGCTTCATGCTCGGCGATATCTTCGAGAACGCCGATATTCTCCACTTCTTGCAACCCAATGATAGTTGGCAAACCCGATGCCACAATCGTGTTGGCGACCTTTTCAATGTTCAGTTTGTACTCATCGATGGTCGGCATCGGAGGGCTGGACGGGTTAGGACTCTGAAAATCGAAGAGGTTTTCAACATTCCAACTCATCAGACTGAACTCATCACTCTCCAGAAGGGCTAGAGAAGGTAATTGAGATTGAGCAGGTATGATCTTTTGAATTGTGACTGGCTCGATCTTATAACTGCCAAAGGTGTATGCCAGTGGGCCAGCTAAGCCGCTGACCTGGTCACCGGTATTGATAGCATACTCCAGCAATGAACTGTCATCATGGGAGGCTGTGCTGCCATCATCGACCAGGATGGCCATGCCATTTTCACCACCCTGCCACAAACGCTCAACTTCATGTTCAGAACGAACTAGAGCATATTCTCCATAACGATTGGACGGCGCGACGGCCAGCGCAGGTCCAGTCACCTGTACAAACATGCCCTCCAAAGCCTCGTTGTAAACTTCGGCCTCTGCCTCGCTGATCGGCGGATCAAGTTCCACAGCGAGGGGCAGGGAGTTCCCAGAGCTCAACACGAGGATATCTTCATTTGTTTCGATTTGTAATTGGGTTTGCTGATAAGACTCCCGTACGATACCGGTTACCTGAACCCAATCACCGGGCAGCACATCGATTTCATTTTCAGCGGTGTAAATGTACAAGCCTTCAGAGGTCAGCGGGTTATCATCGGCATCGAGAGCCTGGAGCCAGAAGCCTTCCAATTCGGGGAACACTCCCGTGACCACACCTGTGGTAGTGGCAGTGTTGAAAATATACGGTGAACGGAATCCTTCGCCCTGAATTGCCCAAATGGGGACCGTCTCCCCCAGGAAAATGTAGTGTGCCACACTGGTAGCAGCCTCACTATATTCTACAGCTACTGCCTGGGCTTGGTCCAGCCGAAGGGAAGACTCAGCCGTAATGCTATTAGCTTCAAATGAAACTGTTACAAAACCACCCTCTCCCGCCAATTCTGAGATCGTCCAGGTAATGACATTATCTTGTTCAACGCCAGCATCTGAAATACTTTCGACTGTGAAATCATAAGCCGGCAGCGGAGCGGTTACGACAACATCGTCGAGACCTTCGGGGGTATGGTTAGTTACGGTCAGTGAGACAGTGAAGTTCTCTCCTGCTGAAACGTTATTGGGTGCTGCCAGATCAAGATACAACCCTGGTGGGTAAACTTTCAACAGATCTTCCTGGATGCGGGGATACATCTGCTGGCTGGTATCGCGCACTTCCATGACGCCAATGATACGGTACTTCTCTCCGCTCTCAATGGCTTCTACGCTGATATTAGTCAATTTGTCGACATAGATTCTGGCCAAATGACCGGCATCGTCAACCAGGTCGATCTCATAGCTGTATGAGAACTCCTCCACGCGTGCTACTGTTCCCTCAGCCTGCACTAGCTTCCCAGGCAGGTTCAAAATATCATTATCAACTTCTTCTACGCTGGCCAAGGTTGGTGCCCATGTAGTAGCATCGGTCCCTTTCTCGATGACTTCAACACCATCAATAGGAGGCGCTAATTCCATTGCACCGCGATACACCAGCAGTATGCCCTTGACGCGCACACGATCCCCCAAGGAAACCTCCACTTCGCCTTCACCATCGTCCACCCAAACCTGGATACCGCCGGTTTCATCTTCCATATAAAATTTGGTGTTGCCGCTGCCGGCATAATAGCCACCGGTGTACATGGTGGCAATCCCCTCTACGATAATCTCTTGATTGACGAAAGAGCGGGCGATCCCGATGGGGATCGCGCCCCCAGCGACTTCGGTACGCACCGTACCCCCAAAGCCAGCTTGCGGAAAATCAGCGGCTTGAACGGAGTAATTCGAAACCCCAACCGAAAGATATGTCCACGGTGCTTTGACCTGAATTGAGGCCGTTTGCGTTTCATTGGGCTCCAGGCCGGCAAGGGACCACAAGACAACGTAATTGTTTTCCCCAATGCTTGATAACTCCCAAAAAGCAGCTTGATCACTGACCTGCATATCGTCAGCAACCTCGAGGATTTCAAACACCCTGGGGATGGGCAATTGAACAACCAGGTCACTTACACTATCCCCGGTCTGGTTGGTCAAAAAAATTGAAATTGAAAATTCTTCGCCGGGCTGAACAACTTCAGGGGCTTCCAGAGATATTGTCAATGCTGTATCCGTTTTTGGCGTAACTGGACTGCCCGTATTTTGCGGATTTGGGTACTGTTTTTGAGCGAAGTCGGCTTGGTTGTTATCCGTATCTGTGCCATTTCCAGCAACCCCGGCAGGCGCTCGCTCTATGGAAACTCCATTACTCATACCCACTGCAGAGGCACCTTCAGTGAAGTCACTATCTCCACTCCCCCAGGTCAGGCTGTCCAGTATAGTTCCATCTGCGGAGCGTAACTGCAATCCACCGCGCTGCGGCACGAAGGGGATTTCTATTACTGCATCAACTTCAACATGATACTCTTCACCTGCTCTCCCCAAAAGATAATGTCCCTGGGGCGGAACCAGGGCATGATCAGCCCATTCATAAACCAACTGTTCTTGTTCACCATCCGCCAGCTTGTACCACAGAGAAACATCTTTTAAATCAAAAGGGTCAGCAGTACCCCTGTTGTACAACTCAATGAATTCATAATTGTTGTTACCCTGGATTCCACCTAGCACTTCGCTGATCAACACCTGCGGAGAAATGATTTCTGGCAACTCAACGACTTCATCAGTTGGCTCAGCCGTAGGTTCTTCAACTGGTAGTGGTGTTTCTGCAGGGCTCTCAGCGCAGGCAGATAAAATTAACATAACACAAAAAATTAATACAACGATAATTCTTCTAGCCATGAGGATTCACTCCTTAAGGTTTCACATGTTTACTCTCTTGCATTGTATCCAAATCATCGCCCCATTTGATGCCTTCTTTGGCGAAATAAATTGCCCCCAACAAGGTGATCGGTAACCATAAGGCGACATGCAACACTAAAGTGTAACTGGCTGCGATGGCACCGTCCACGCCATAGGCTTTCAGCACGGCGATGCCAGGGGCATCGAATGTACCCACATAACCAGGGGCTGAAGGAATGGTCGTTGCCAAGTTGACGATGCCGTTCATCAGCATCAGCGCGAAGAAACTAACCTGGAAGTTGAAGGCGTGCATCACAAACCAGTATTTTCCTGTCTCTAAGAGCCAGATCACTACTGAGGTGAGGAAAACCATCAAGGCTTCGCGCGGGGATCGCAGAGCCTCTAATCCCCCTAGGAATCGCAAGGATATGTCAAGTACTTTTTTGCGAAATCGCTGGGGAACAAGTTTGCGTGCAATCCATCGCACTATCCGTTCGCTTATTTGTGGGAACATGGCGGCTAACAGAAAAATTACTAAAACACCAACGAAAGCAGCTGCCCCCCACAGAGCCAGTGTCTGAATATCCCCTACAAAGCCAGAGTCGACCGTCAGGCGCGCCAACTCCGGCAAATTGAGAAAAACAAATGCCAGCATGACCACACCATCGTAAACGCGCTCCACAATGATGGTCGCCAAAGAGGCAGAGACAGGCACTTGCTCCCGCCGCTTGAGCACCACCGCTCGCAACAGTTCACCGGCGCGGGCCGGGTAAATATTATTTCCCATATAGCCAATCGCCACAACAGGGAACATGGTTTTTGTAGGAATGGCTTTCACCGGCCGTAGCAAGTAATGCCAACGCCAAGCTCGCACCCACACACCAATGAAATAAACTGCCACCCCAGGGATCAACCACCCATAGCTGGCTGCGCGCAGCGCAGAGCCCACATCACCCAAATGCAAGCCCCGCAGCGCCAAATACATGAGAAATACACTTATAACCACCCCGAGCCAAAATTGCCAACGTTTCATGGGAGCGATTCTACCACTGGCGAAGTAATATACATTCCTATCCCTATGATGTAACCGCAGATAAACACAGATGAACGCTGATATTTATACCATCCTAAATACCCGCTTTTATCTGCGGTAAAAATATTGTTATTGAGACAAATCTTACCCAGAATATTGTCATACGATTTTGCGATGCCTGTCACTGTTGCAAAATTCGTTAACTTAGATATACTCTTATAAGCTAGAGGATGTATTTTGGAGGTATTGCGATGACAGAAAGAGTTTGGGAAGTTGAAAAAGTACGTTTTTGCCATCATGTTGGTAAAGAAGTTAGCCTCGAGGCTCAGGTTGTACACCCCGCCGAATGGCTCCCCGACCAACCGCCGCGAGTAGTAGGACACCGTTGTTCCGAAGGCACATCTTGCAACCTGGATGGCCGCCCCAGCTGCATTTACGCTGGAACTAATCCTAATTACGACCCTTTCGCTGAGAAGTAAACCCCTATACACAAATTTGAAATCCTGGGTCATCTGACAGCGCGTCATTTGTCCTTTATACTTCAAAACCACATCCCCGGAATTACCTACCGGGGATATTTGTTTTCTCTGAAATTACACTTCACCCAAAATGCTCGCGAATTGGAATTATGCTATACTTGTCGTGTGAATAACAACCGGCAAATCTGGCAAGTTTGGCATGAAACCCTCCAGCAATGGGGGTTAGATGATCTCACTGCATTGATCCTAGATGCATTGGGACCACTCAATTTACTAGGTGCGCAGGTTGTTTATTTGAGTCAGCCCTTTTTGGGAAAAGTATTGCCGGAGGGCCATTGGGATGCTCTGGCGAATGTATTGGAAAATCCCACACAAACCAAGGCGTTCTGTAACTTTTTGCGCCAGACAGATCAAAGCATTTAACCCACCCACACCGAAGGAATACGGAGGTAACTCGCCGTGACCATATCTGGTCTCATTGGCCTGGCTTTCATTATAGCCTTCTCTGGACTCATCATCCTCTTCACGGCAGCAAAGCGCCAGCAACCCGAGTCCGGTCTGCGGAAAATTCCTGCTTTCAGTAAACTTCGCCGGGCGATTGGATTGGCCGTAGAAGCAGGTTCTCGTCTGCACCTCAGCATTGGGCGGGGAAACTTGACTGGACCTGAAAGCGCCGTCGCATTCGTTGGGTTGAGCGCCTTGGAAGGCATGATCCGTTCGGCTTCTATGGGGGATAATCCACCCGTCGCTACGACTGGCGACCCTTCGCTGGCAATCCTTACCCGGGATACCCTTAGCAGTACCTATCGGGATATTGGCAATATTGAACATTATGACCCAACCACAGGTCAGTTAGCTGGTTTTACCCCGTTCTCATATGCCGCGGGAACCCTACCCATCATTCAAGACGAAAAAACTACTGCGCATATTTTACTCGGCCATTTTGGAATTGAGGTCGCTCTGATCACAGATGCCGGAGAGCGTGGGGGTGACCTGACCCTTACTGGAACAGACAATCTTCCAGCGCAAGCCATCTTATATGCCACATCTGAAGAACCGCTCATTGGCGAAGAAGTATATGCCAGCGGAGCTTACCTCAACGCAGGTCAGATGCATATTGCTAGCTTGAGGGCACAAGATATTTTCCGTTGGGTTCTGATTGTTGTAATTATCCTGGGTGTGTTGTTAAAACTGATGGGCATCGATCAGATAATTACTGATATCTTTGGGGGATTACTGTGAATCTGAAACTGAAATCGCCTGTCTCTACATCGCTTGCCATCGGCGTCGGGATCGTGGTTCTCTTAGGTTACTTTTTCGGCGGCGATCCCAGTGGAGAAGCCACAACTTTAGGACTAGTGAGAGCCTTTTTATTACAAGGTGCAATCGTTTGGGCGGCAGTGGCTATGCTGGTCGGTATTTTTAATTTGGCCTCTGTTCACCTGGCAAAGATACGCTCCAATGAAGAAGCCCTATACAGTTTTATCCTGCTTTTCACACTCATTACTACATTGGGTATCGGCCTATACGATATCGTGGAAACATTTACACAGCAGGAGATCAATTTCACACGTACTACTTGGGTTTTCAATTATATTCAACTACCCATCGAAACCAGCTTGATGGCAGTTTTAGCAATCAGCCTGACCTATGCAGCTGCACGACTCCTGGCTCGCAGATTAAATCTAATCTCGGTTGTCTTTATGGGAGTTGTTTTGATGCTGCTCATTGGTGCTGTCCCACAAGTAGCAGCACAAGCGACAATTTTGGCTGAAATTCGTCAATGGATTCTGCGGGTTCCTACCATTGCAGGCGCGCGCGGCATCCTATTGGGTATCGCATTGGGCACTATCGCAACCGGAGTTCGCATTCTTACGGGTAGCGATCGACCATACACAGGATAGCTTATGGAAGAAATTCGCTGCCCGATGTGTGGCAAACCCAACCCCGATCATTTAGAAATCTGTGAGCATTGCCAGGCCAGATTGAAGCCATTGGTTATTTCATCGGATGATGATTTTCCTACAGAATCCAGCGATGCTGATGCGGGGCTACCCGATTGGCTGCGATCTGATCAACAGGATGAACCACTTTCGGATGCTGATTCCGATGCTGAAGACTCGCCCGAGGCTGATTCAGGTAGTGACGACTGGCTGAACAAACTCAGAGAAGAGAGCGATTCTGCACCCATTGATATTTCTGCCTTGGAAGATCCGCCAGCATCCCAAGAACCCGAAGATGGGGACTGGTTAGACCGCATCCAAGCGTTGCGCGACACTGAAGAAGAACCCCAAAATCAAGAAGACGCCACCCCTAGTGACGATTCTTCGTCAATTTTTGATGGTGCACTGCCATCCTGGATGTCCGAAGATGATGATGATGCCCCTGAGGAACCTCCCCAAGAAGAAGATTCATCGATATTCGATGGTGCCTTACCATCATGGATGTCTGAGAAAGAAGAAGCTGAAATTGACGAAGTCAAGCCGCATGAGGAAGCGTTGCCGCGAGAGGAGGCGGTGCCGCGAGAGGAGGCGGTGCCCCAAGAATCGGGTTCGAGCATCCCAGATTGGCTGGCTGTATCGGAAGAACAAGCAGAACAACTTGATGAAGAAGTTGAAGTTGATGCAAGCGAATTGCCCGAATGGCTAACCGGTTCAGATTCAGAAGACCCAGTATCAGCGGTGGAGAAAGAGTCTCCTGCGCCATCACGCATAGAAACTGCCCCGTTAGAAAAACCTGTTGATGGTGAAATACCCGATTGGCTTTCCACCAGGGCAGAAAGCCCAGATGATTCGCCCCCCTCCAGCGAACTTGCAGACGACGAAATTCCCGATTGGATGAAAGAACCTTCAAGTGCGGAGGCTGAACCAGCACCAAGCATATCAGAATCAACTCCGGACCGAGATACTGAGCTTCCAGACTGGATGTTGGAGCAGGCTGATGACACAGATGCGCAACCAGCGGCTGAATCCACTGAAGGCGAAATCCCCGATTGGATGCTGACCGCTGATGATGCCGAACCACCCCCTTCATCAACAGAAGAATCCAGCGATGATGGCATTCCCGATTGGATGTCTGGAGAGGAGGATGAAGAAGAAGCGCAAGTTTCCACCATCCCTGCAGACCCTGATCCCGAAGAGCCCGATTGGTTATCTGGGTTGGAATCAGAGGACATAGAATGGCCTGTCCCTGAGGGTGAAACACCTGGAGACGATCTCGAACCTGACTGGCTAGAAAGTATCGGCGATGATGCCATCCCCGAATCAGCGTCCGATGATCTATCACCAACTGACGATGACCTGTTTAAGATTGACCGGTTGACAGAATTACTCGAGGACGAAGATGATCTACAAATCCCAGAACCCGGGGGAGATGTCGCTGATGGCTTAGCACCGGCTGATCTTCCTGGTTGGTTGGAAGCCATGCGGCCAGTTGAATCTTCCGCTGACGGAGACAGCACCGTGGAACAGGGCCCCACCGAACAAACGGGGCCCCTGGCTGGCCTGAGCGGCGTGCTTATGGCAGAACCAGAAATTGCTCGCCTGAAACAAGCTCCAAAACTCTCATCGAGATTACAAGTTTCTGAAACGCAACAAGAACATGTAAAGGTGTTCAGAGAGTTGCTCGAAACAGAGGGTCAAGCTGAAACACAAGCCAAGCCAATTGTGGTTTCATCACAAGGGTTGCTACGTTGGCTAAGCGCATTTTTCCTTATCTTTGTCATTGGGCTGATTATCATTGGGGAAACTCAATTTGTGCCATCCCCCCCTCAGGCATCTGTCCCAGTTGAAGTTCTCAACACCAGCTCGCTGATCAACACACTGGCACCCAAAGACCCTGTTTTGGTTTCCTTCGATTTTGAGCCGGGCACGTCTGGGGAAATGAACGCAGCCGCTGCAGCCGTTGTGGATCATTTGATGCTCAGAGGGGCATATCTAACGCTAATCTCCACGTCCCCAACTGGGCCTGCCCTGGCGGAATATTTCATTTCTACAGTGCAAGAAGATCATCAATATACCAGCGGTAATCAGTATGTAAACCTGGGATATATTCCGGGTGGGGCCTCGGGTCTTTTAGGTTTTGTGCAAATGCCCCAGCGCATCAAACCGCTCTCCTTTGACGGATTTGATCCCTGGATTACTGCACCACTCGATGGAATTTATGCCCTTTCCGATTTCAAAATGATATTAATGATCACCGATAACCCAGATATTGCTCAGTCGTGGATCGAACAAGTTGAACCTAGAATTCTAGACACTCCCTTGGTCGCTGTGGTCAGCGCTCAGGCAGAACCTATCTTACAACCTTTTTTAGGTGGAGAAGATGCCCAAGTACGCGGTATGGTGTCGGGTGTGATCGGCGGTGCGGCATATGAGCAAGTCACTGGCAAAGACAATTTGGGACGCACCTATTGGGATGCCTTAAATTTTAGCCTGATGACGGCCATCGCAGCCATATTGATCGGCGGGATCGCTAACGTCTTTTCAATCTTGCTGCGAGGTAGAAGTCGAGGGGGAAGCCGATGAACGCTGCCAACATAAACCTGGCTGACCTGGTTGGTTTGCTGATAGGGTTTTCGTTTACAATCTTCATACTCAGCTATATTCTGGGCGATAATTTTCTCTTCCGCTTTGCTACTCATATCTTCATCGGTGCGGCAGCCGGATACACAAGCGTTATCACAATTTACAATGTCATCTTGCCCCAATTGATCTTTCCATTCCTAGACGGTGGAGATGGCGAGA
The DNA here is from genome assembly GCA_964419495.1 of uncultured Anaerolineales bacterium. Lineage (GTDB taxonomy): Bacteria > Chloroflexota > Anaerolineae > Anaerolineales > UBA11858 > NIOZ-UU35. The sequence continues at coordinate 14,246 of CAYQQX010000034.1, read as the reverse complement.
TGATCCTGACCATCAGTTTATTGATCCCCAGCATTTTACTGCTGGCAAAAATATCACCTAGATTGGGCAAGATTGGCAACCCAGCCATGGCGATATTGGTGGGAATTGGTGCTGCCGTGGCAATTGGTGGGGGCATCTTTGGAACTGTGTTTCCACAGGTATCGGCCGCGGTCAGTGTTTTTGAAACCAATAACTTTGTTGAAGGCACCATTTTGTTGATTGGCACTTTATCAACTCTGTTGTATTTCCAATTCGGCTCTCAGAAGAGCAAAAAACAACGCCCTGCAATTACCCAGGCAACAAAATTTATCAGGTGGATAGGCAAGGCTTTTATTGCAGTCACCTTCGGTGCTTTGTTTGCGGGTGTTTATGTTGCCGCACTGACCGCGCTTATCGAACGTTTTTCATTCTTGTGGACCTTTATCAAAGAGCTTGTTCTCCCCGCGGCTCTTGGGTAACCGTACTTTATGACATCATCTGTTGTATCTGCTGACTCTATCCTCGCCATCGATGTTGGCTCCATCAATACACGTGCATCACTCCTTGATGTTGTTGGAACGCGCTATCGGTTTGTCGCATCTGGCACAGCACCCACAACCATTGCCCCACCTTTCAGCGACATCAGAGAAGGCATCACACGCGCCATCAACCAATTGCAGGATACAACTGGCCGTCTTATCATTGGCTCAGATGGAAACATTCTCATCCCCAGTCATCCCGATGGTACGGGGATTGATGCTGTTGCGGCAACACTCTCAGCGGGGCCTGAAATAAAGGTCGTTGCCATTGGGCTTCTAGAAGATGTTTCCATGGAAAGTGCCCGAAATCTAGCAGCCACTACATATGCCAAAGTGTTAGAGGGCATCAGCTTAAACGACCGCCGCAAGCAAGACAAGCGCATTGATGCTATTCTACGTGCTCGCCCCGATCTGGTCATTGTAGCCGGAGGGATCGACGGGGGCGCGACCCGGTCTGTTGGTCAGCTACTTGAGGTCGTTGGCCTGGCATGTTTCCTGTTACCTCGTGATCAACGTCCCCAAGTGTTGTTTGCGGGTAACTCCAGCATTCATGAAGATATTAAAGAAACGATTTCTCCTATCACAGATCTTCATTTGGCGCCAAACATTCGTCCAGATATCCATGTAGAACAGTTGGCACCGGCGCAAGTTTCCATGTCCAAGATTTTCAAGAATGTCCGTGCCCAACAGGTTTTTGGAGTATCTGATCTAGATCAATGGGCCAACGGTCGCTTGCTGCCAACATCTACGGCCTTTGGGCGCGTTGTACGCTTCTTGAGTCATATCTATGACCCTAACAAGGGTGTTTTGGGCGTTGATATCGGTGCATCTGCAACAACAATCGCAGTCGCCCTGAAGGGAAAACTAGGTTTACAAGTTTTCCCACATCTGGGGTTGGGAAAAAACCTTGAGAATTTGTCCCGTTATATCTCCACCACACACATTGCTTATTGGGTGTCGGAAGATATACCCAATTCATCAGTAAAAGATTATCTATTAAACAAATCTGCTCATCCTGCCAGCATTCCCGCGACTGTAGAAGAACTGGCCATCGAACAGGCAATCGCACGCCAAACGATGCGCGCAGCTGTTTCTCAATTGATCCCTGCGCTGCCCTTCAATCTGTCCAGTTCGGGTGGTGATCTGTTGCCCTGGGTTGAGCCAATTTTGGCTTCAGGCAGCGTGTTGAGCAATGCACCTACCCATGGCCAAAGCATGCTCATGCTGTTGGATGGCTTACAACCTACAGGGATTACAACGATTGTGCTCGACCAGAATAACCTCCTGGCCTCGCTAGGATCTGCAGCTGAAATTAATCCATTGATGGCTGTACAGGTTCTTGAATCACATGCCTTCCAAAATCTAGGCACTGTTATTGCCCCAGTGGGCACAGCCCGCAAAGGTGCACCTATTCTGAGAATTCGGATTACTGCAGGAGATAATTCAGAAAGCCAACTCGAAGTAAAATTTGGCTCCATTGAAGTCATTCCCCTACCAACTGGCCAATCTGCACAAATTCAGCTGCGACCCTTACACCGCTTTGATGTAGGCATGGGCGGACCTGGGAAGGGCGGTAGGGTTCGTGTGGTGGGTGGTAGTTTAGGAATCATCATCGATGCCAGAGGACGCCCACTTCAACTTCCATCTGATCCTGAACTAAGGCGCGAATCGTTCAAACGCTGGCTTTGGACCCTTGGCAATTAATTGGCATTGAACTTGCATCACCTCTTCTAAGAATCATGTTAGCTCCTGTTATACAAATCTCTCCACTTACAAAGATACGCCGTCACCGCGAACTTCCTGTTCCCGGTAAAGTACTTGTGCGCCAGGGACAAAAAGTTGAAGCCCTAGATACGATTGCTGAGACGATCCTTGCCCCTGAGCATCTCATGTTGGATATCGCCAGCAGTTTGAATGTATCTACTGAAATAGCTGATGACCTGATTCAACTTACGGCTGGAGAGACAATCCAAAAGGATGATCTTATTGCTGGACCTGTGGGGATCACCCAGCGGGTTGTTCGAGCGCCTAGCTCGGGGAGGATCGTTGTGGCTGGAGATGGGTTAGTGCTATTACAGATCAATAACACTCCCTTCGAAGTGCGCGCTGGTATGCCTGGTACGGTAACAGATCTCATTCCAGATCGAGGCGCAGTGATTGAAGCGACAGGGGCTCTCATCCAGGCCGTTTGGGGAAATGGGCAAGCCGAATTTGGCATGATGCAGGTTCGCATAGATTCCCCCGACGACAAGATTACTGCTGATGACCTCGATGTAAGCCTACGTGGTGCCATTGTATTGGGGGGATTTTGCGCTGACCCCAACATTTTCCAGAAGGCAGCGGATATTCCACTGCGAGGTTTGATCTTTACCAGCATGGATTCTTCTTTGGTGCGCCTAGCCAAAAAAGCACAATTCCCTGTTTTGATTTTAGAGGGATTTGGGTTCCACTCACTGAGCGCAATAGGCTATAATTTACTTACATCAAATAACGGTCGTGAAATATCACTGAACGCAGAAGCACGGGACCACTACAGCGGCACTCGCCCTGAGATCGTGATTCCCTTAGATGCTTCTCAAGCGCCTGAGGATACATCCTTGGCCATTGAAGATTTTGCACGGGGACAAAACGTACGCATAGTCCGGGCACCCCATCAAGGGAAATCGGGCACGATCGAAACTATATACAAAAAACCTGTGAAATTCCCCAGTGGGGTGCGTGCTCTGGGTGCCGAGGTACTTCTATCGGACAATGAACGCATAACCATTCCACTGGTTAACTTGGAGAAAATTGCTTAGTGCACATCTAATTCGAGGAGATCGCAATGACTGAAGAACCTTTTGAATTTTTTGATGATGATGAATTTGATGATTCCCCTCCACCTGAGGAAGCCAGCAATCGCACCTTTTTGCTGGTAGCTGGAATCCTGGGCGCTATCCTAATCTTATCTTTAATTCTCATGGCTGTTTATGCGATGGTGGTTGTGCCAAACCGGCGCTCCGCGCAAAATACGCAAGTAGCGCAGATCAACGCCCAGAATACGCAGGTTGCCATGGCCAGCGGCCTTACTGCAGAAGCCCAATCGTGGACTGCCACGCCCACTGCAACCCAAACTCAACCTCCCGCGACACCCACCTCCAGCCCAACTCTGGTGATCGCTCCCACCGACACACCCGCGGCCGAATTAGCACAGGAGGATGATCGCAACGCGCAGCTCACAGCAACCATGGGTGCCTTGTTCACGCAGCAAGCCTCAAATTTATTGACAGTGACCCCCATATCTACGCAGTTACCGTCGGCTGGTTTTGCAGACGACGTGGGCCTGCCTGGATTATTAGCTCTTGCCGGGGCCATGATCCTGGTGATATTCCTGGCTAGACGCTTGCGCACTTCAGGATAATTACATTTTCTAGATTAGCGATTTCCAAAAACCCGAAATGAAAAGGAGATGGGCATGATGTTGCTCCCATCTCCTTTAATTCTTAACTCATGATACGCAAACGAAGCGAGGTTTCCCTTGAAATAGGGGGTGGGAGGCCAACCTTCCCAACCCCTATTTCAAGGAGATTCTCTGCAGGTTGCGTATCATCAAATCTTAACCTAGAAACTCAGTTTATCTCGTTCAAATATAATTTTAAGTCACGCTGGTCGCCACATCCTCGCCAAAGCGCAGTAAAGCCTGCACCATTTCAGGGGTACGACCTTCAGCATACACTCTCAAAACTGGCTCAGTCCCCGAAGGGCGGATCAAAAGCCAGGAGTCATCCGACATAATGTATTTGACTCCGTCGATAGTCAGAACATCTTGGACAGTTTCGCCGCCAATCTTATCTGGGGCTTCGTTCAATAGGCGCAAAGTCATCTTATCTTTGGCGACTGGGGTGCTGAGACGCTGATCTTTTCGTTCATAGAAAGCTGGGCCAACATCTTCGAGCAAGTCATCAACCAGTTCATGCAGTGGCGTCCGTAAAGCAGCGACCATTTCCACCAGCAGCAATCCCATCAGAATGCCATCACCTTCAGGGATATTGCCCTTGAATGAAATGCCGCCCGACTCTTCGCCACCGATCAGGACATCTTCTTTGAGCATATAATCGGCAATGTGGTTGAAACCCACGGGGGTCTCGTAGATAGACAAGTCATATTTCTTTGCTAAGCGATCGATCATGCGTGTGGTTGAAACCGTGCGCACCACCGGGCCGCGCCAATCTCGCTTTTCGACCAAATAACGCAGTGCCAAAGCCATAATTTTGTGCGGATCGACAAAGCGACCATGCCCATCCATGGCGCCGATGCGGTCCGCATCACCATCGGTTGCCAGGCCCAAATCACCAAATCCAGTTCCAATAGCTGTGGCCATTGCGCCCAAGTTGCGGGCGATCGGCTCGGGATGCGTGCCACCAAAACCGGGGTTCATCTCGCCCCGAATTTCATGAACCTCGCAGCCAGTGCCTTTGAGGATACCCTTGATCACCTCGCGGCCAGAACCATGCATCGAGTCCACCACAACGCGTGGGGGTCGCTCGGCAATGATGTCGAAGTTGATCAAAGTTCGTAGATGATCATAATAGGCAGGGATGGGGTTGAAGCGTTCGATCAACCCTAACTTGCGCGCCTGTTCCCAGTCCATCAGGTTGGGGCCGCGGCTGCGTTCTTCATTATCATTGAGATAAACTTCCACTCGATGAGATTGCTCGGGGAGTGCCGCGCCGCCATAAGCAGCTTTGAGTTTGATGCCATTGTAACGCGGCGCGTTATGAGAGGCAGTAATCACTGCCCCAGCGATAGCACCCAAATGATGAACCGCATAGGAAATTGCCGGTGTAGGCGCATCCGCCTGTGCCAAGAAGACTGTGTAGCCATTGGCAGCCAAAACACGCGCCACATCGGCGGCATAACGATCGGATAAAAAGCGCGTGTCAAAGCCGACCACCATCTTATGCGGATCAACGCTGCGGCCGGTGTTCTTGACCACCTGCCAATCGCCTGAGTTGATCGCATCAGCAATCGCCTGGGTCACCAAGCGCAGGTTGTGAAAAGTAAAAGTATCAGAGATGACAGCTCGCCAGCCGTCGGTTCCAAAGTGAATGGGCATGTATCTTGCTCCTAAAGTAATATAAAATCTGGGTCAAAATCCCGGACAACTTCACCAAGTTCATGCTAAAATGAGATTATGAACCCCGGCAAAATTGCAGTCTTCCTCGCGCAAATCCGACTCTTCAGAAATCTTGATGAGAAGGAACTCATTACTGTGGCGCGTCGTTTCGAAGAAGTCTCATTACAAAGCGGGGAAATTCTCTTTCGTGAAGGTACTCCGGGGGGAGATTTCTATATTATCACATCCGGAGAAATCTATCTAGCACGGGGAAGTGGGGATCAAGAGGTAGAAGTTGGTCTTCTAAAAACACATGACTATTTTGGAGAAGAATCTTATTTAAGAAAGAAAGGACATTCAGCCACAGCAAGTGCCAACAAAGAAACAAAACTGCTGGTAATGAAAGCTGACGCCTTTGGCCAGTTTCTGCGAGAATACCCAGACATAAAAGAAGAGTTGGAAATTCTCGCAACAAGCTACGAAATTGGTCGAAGCAAGAACTTTGACTGGCTGGGCGAGGACGAAATCATCCATATGATCACCAAGAAACACTACTACGTGTTACTTGGTTCAATTGCTCCCCTCATTCCTTTTATTGTATTGGGACTGATTCTTATATCGCGAGGATTTACGGTTGCGGATGATTTACGAGGTCTTTTGATTGCCTTTTTTGGCATCATGTTTGCAGTTCCCCTGACTCTTCTAGCCTTATGGAGATGGCTCGATTGGACCAATGATTACTACATTCTTACCGATGAACGAGTCGTTTGGATTGAAAGAATTGTATTGCTTTACAGCAGTCGCAACGTTGTCCCCCTAGATGCAGTTCTTTCCGTCAATGTCAACACCAGATTTTGGCAGAGATTCTGGAAATCTGGTGATGTTGTTGTAAATACATTCACCGGAAGAATGGTCATGCAAAATGTAGCACTTCCAGAGCAATTCGCTGCAATGATCAAGGATTATTGGCACCGCTTGCAAGAACGTGCCTCGGAAGAGGAATACCATACACGCGTCCAGGTCATTCGTGAAACCTTTGATTTAGAAACACAAGCTGAAGAATTACCCATTGAGGAATTCTACGATGAGTCACAAAGGGGCTACCAAAAAGACGAACCCAATCTGTTTCAGCAGATGATGAATTTCATAAAAACTCGCTACGAAGATAAGGGTACCGTTACTTATCGAAAACACTGGTTTTTGCTCTTGGCCCATAGCTGGAAATCGATCTTCTTTCTCACTGCCACCACAATAGTTTTGCTGATTTTCTTTTTCAGGCCAATTAACTTCGGTGCTGAAATAACTGTCCTCATTTCACTTGCCAATGTAGTGGCAACTGGCTTCTTCTTATATAACTTGCTCGACTGGGCAAATGATATCTATCGGGTTACAGATCGAAGTATCATGGACATTGATCGTAAACCCCTTGGTCAAGATATCAGCAGATCTGCGCCTCTAGAACAAATTCTGAGCACTGGGGTGGAACAGAATTTTTGGCAGCGCTTTCTAAACTATGGCAATGTGATCATTCGAGTTGGTGAAGCAGAATTTACTTTTGACGGAGTCGTAAACCCTTCTATGGTGCAGCAAGAGATCTTCCATCGCTTATCTGCTCGAAAGATGCAAATCGAGGCATTAGAGGCAGGGAAAGAACGAGACCGAATGGTGGAATGGTTAAGAATTTATCACGAACAGGTAGATAAGGGGCGCAGCGCGGATCACGAACCTGATTTCTATTGATTTCGGGTACAATACGGGGGTTAAATTATTCTTCATATCAAGAAAAAACTATGCCATTAAGAGAAATTGTCACTACGCCCCATCCTGTTTTGCGGGGAAAAGCGAAAAAAGTTGTTAATTTTGATGCCGAATTGCATCATTTAATTGATGACATGATCGAAACCATGCGCGAGGCCCCCGGTGTGGGTCTGGCTGCCCCGCAGGTGAACGTACCCCTCAGCCTTTTCGTAGCTGAATTTGGCGATGAGAATGATGAAGAAGCGCCCTTGCAGCTTTACACGTTCGTCAACCCCAAGATCACCAAAACATCTAAGGAAACCGAAGTCGGCGTGGAAGGCTGCCTTTCCATTCCTGGGATTGTTGGCGAGGTGATCCGTACCCATTCGGCAACCATCGAAGGCTTTGACCGGGACGGGAATCCGATCAAGATTGAAGCCAAAGGCTGGTTGGCGCGCATCTTCCAACATGAGACCGACCATTTGCACGGTGTGCTCTTCACCGACCATGCCCTCAGCGTTTGGGAGCCCGAGGTCGATGTGGGCCAGGTTTCGTCTGCAGATTAAATCCAACTCAAAAAATGAAACGCAAAGTCGCAATGATGCAGTGACGCAAAGAAAATATAGTAATTCTTTGCGTCTTAGACTCCTTGCGTCTTCGCGTTAAAATTTTTGTGGGTATAAAATAACCACTTACAGCAAATCAACTACTCCAATGTACTTAACGCATCTATCGCTAACCAACTTCCGCAATTTCACCCGCTTAGACATTGATGTACCTAAGGGAACAATGCTGTTGGTCGGAGACAACGCCCAGGGCAAAACCAGCTTATTAGAAGCGATTTACTATCTCTCGACCTTTACTTCTTTCCACGCCAGCCGTCAAAGAGAATTGATCAACTTTATCGCGGCGCGCCAACCGCTGGCAGTGGGGCGGATCACTGCCGACTACAAACGGGGTGACAGAACCCATAACCTGGAAGTGCGCATCATCAAAGAACAAAATGGGGTCAACAATTCGCGCTTTCGACGGGAAGTGCTATTAGATGGTGCCAAACAGAAAATTGGTGAGACCATCGGGCACTTTAACGCCGTACTCTTTCTACCAAGCATGTTGAGCATCATTGAGGGCGCTCCGGCGGAACGGCGTCAATATCTTAACCTGGCAATCTCACAAACCAATGCCAAATACACAGCTTCACTCTCCGCTTATGATAAGGCGCTCACCCAGCGCAACGCGCTGCTAAAGCAGTTGGGTGAACGGGGGGGCGATCCCGAACAGCTGACTTACTGGGATGAGCAGATCATTCAGACGGGCGCCTATATCATTGAGCAGCGTGCCCATGCCCTGGTTGAGATCGAGGATATAGCCGCTTTGGTACACAGCGAGTTGACGCGTGGGGCTGAACGCCTGCGATTGGTCTATCGCCCATCCTATGATCCTTACGCCACACCCAGCAACCAGATGGCGCTGCCCCTAGACGCGCCCATAGACAGGACTGGATTTGGCAAAGATGAGATTGCTACGGGTTTCCACGAGGCCTTAATCGCAGCTAGAGGAGAAGAGGTCGCCCGGGGGATGACCACCATCGGTCCTCATCGTGATGAGATATATTTCTTAGCAAACGGCATCGACTTGGGTACTTATGGCTCACGCGGTCAAATCCGTACCACCCTGCTGGCGCTGAAAATCGCCGAGGTGGCCTGGATGAAAGAGAAAACGGGGCGCTGGCCTGTCCTGTTGCTAGATGAAGTTCTCGCTGAATTAGATCCCCATCGGCGCCAGGATCTACTCAAGCGCCTGAACGAGATCGAACAGGCTCTCCTAACCACTACGGATCTCGATCTGTTTGATGCAAAGTTTGTAGAGTCAGCCACTAACTGGCATTTCAAAGATGGGCACTTGCAAATCACCGATACAGCTTCTACAAGCAACTGACCAAATACTCCATCTACTTGATTAAAAATGAATGTCCACGTTCAAGGGCCTCTCCTTGGTCAAACATCCAAGTGTGAACCAATTTTGCGATCACTGCCAGAATGGTTTGGGATCGAAGAGGCCATAGTTCATTATCTTCAAGAGATAGAGAATTTACCCACATTTATCGCAGAAAAAAATGACGAAATTCTAGGTTTTCTCTCGCTCAAAATGCACACCGATTTTGCAGCAGAGATCTATGTCATGGGTATCAGACCTGAAGCCCATCACCAGGGAATAGGGCGCAAACTCCTTCAGGGAGCAGAAAACAATATGCGGGAACAAGGGATTGAATTTTTACAGGTCAAAACATTGAGTCCGGCGCGCCCGGACCCAAACTATTCCAAAACCCGCCTCTTTTACGAGGCGCTTGGTTTTCGTCCGCTTGAAGAGTTCAAAGAATTATGGGGGAAAGAAAATCCTTGTTTGCAGATGATCAAAAAGCTATAAGTACCACTGCACCAACAGCAATACCCCCATCCCCACAACAATCGTCCAAACGATATTCCTGGTTTTCCAAGCCACCACCATAGCGATGAGCCCGGCAATCAGGCGCGCGTTACCAATTGAGAAGTCAAGTGTTCCGGTAGGCATTAATAGTTCTGGCACAAAGATAGCCGTCAAAACAGAAACCGGCACAAAACGCAGCGCGCGCCGAACAATGGACGGCGTCTCCCATCGATCTAGAACGACGATGAAAGAAATGCGCGTGGCGAAGGTCAACACGCCAATCACGATCATAACCAGCCAGGGATTGTTCATCGTTCTTCCCCCCACAACCCGACAACTATGCCCACCAGCGCGGCAGTCAACAAACCCAGTTTATAAGGCAGCCCAAATGCAAGCACAGCTGTGGCCCCTGCAACGACGGCGGCCAGTACACTAGCACGATCTTCCAGGGCTGGGACAACCAAGGCAATGAATGTCAGCGCCAGAGTGAAATCCAATGACCACTGCGGGGGGACGCGCGTCCCTAAGAAAATCCCCACCGCACTGCTGATTTGCCAGGAAGTCCACAGAGCCAGGCCTGCCCCCAAGAAATACCAGTGTTTAATCTTGTATTCACCGCCTTTGTTGTAATGAGTGATCGTCACCGCGTAAGCTTCATCGGTCAGCAAATAGGCCAGCAGCGCTTTCCAAGGTGCACGCAAATGTCCCATATATGGCGCCATAGAAGCGCTGTACAGCGCATGGCGTAGGTTAATCACAAACCCAGTCAGGATCATTACTAGTGCAGGCGTTGCCCCACTGGCCATTTGAACCAGCATAAATTGCGCCGACCCCGCAAAGACCACCGCTGACATGGCCTGCGCTTCGGTGGGTTTCAACCCCGCGCCCAAAGCCAGGATGCCGTAGATCATGCCAAATGGAACCACACCCACCAGGATGGGAAGTTCATCCCTGACCCCGGAAAGAAATTCACGCCATGCTAATTGCGATTTATCCATATTCTAAATAAGTAACCGTAAGAACCGAAATTTCCACAATTTTTTTCACCTGTTACTCTGAGCGTGCCATATAAATATGTAATTTAATTACTCATGTTACGCACACATTGCAAGGTTTCCCTGGAAATAGTGGGGGGCAAACCCCCCCATTATTTCCAGGGATATTCTATTTAGGTTGCGTAACTTCGATTAGTAATCTTCATGAGCAACTTTCGTAGACGAAATGTTATTCAAAATCAAACAATCCACTGAGCCACGGAGAGCACAGAGAAAAATGTGCGTTCAGAACTTGTTTGATCACAAAGGCCGTTTGGACGGGATCCCCACTCGGCGAGGATATTTTTCAGGGGTGGTGGCAACTTTATCCACGACTACCAGATAGCGCTGCTCAACGACACCGGGCAAGGTCACCGGGATGAGGCGCTGCAAATTGCCCCCCAACATGCCAATGGCACGCTCAGCCGTATGCGCCTCAGCAGGCGCACTTTCTCCCTTCATGGCCAAAACGCGTCCCCCCACGCGCACCAATGGCAGCAGAAACTCCATTAGTATTGGCATCAAAGCTACAGCCCGTGCCACCGCCCAATCATATTTTTCACGGAAACTTTCGTCTTTACCTATCACTTCGGCACGCTGGCGTACAATTTCGACATCGTCTAAAGCCAGCTTCTCTACAATGTGTTCGCAGAAATTGACCTTTTTGGTAACCGATTCCACCAGAGTTATTTTTATTTGTGGGCACAAGATTTTTAGCGGCAATCCAGGAAACCCGGCGCCAGTGCCCACATCAATCACCCTCTCTACAGGCGTATTGTGCATGGCCACATAGGCACTGAGCGAATCCAAAAAATGTTTGACGCGCACCTTTTCTGGATCGTCAATGGCGGTCAGAGAGTAACGCTCATTCCAGTCTCTCAACTCGCGGGCATAGGTTTCTAGCGCCACCACCTGCTGGGGGTTGAGCGTGACTCCAACAACGGATTCCAATTCTTGAGCCAACTTCTGCATGATGCTGATTATACCGGTTTGAAGGATTTTGTTAAGGAGCGAATCTCAGCTTTGAGAGTCAGCTACCAGCCTCGAGGTTGATCCAGATAAAAATAGAACCCGCTTGCTCCGAAGCGGGTTCCTGTGATTTGCTTGATAGTGTTGACTGTGATGTCAACACAGCTTACTCTTCTTGTTGCGCCAGTTTCTTCTCCTTACGTTTCTGACGCCAGCTGCGGAATCTGCGCCATACGAACGAGAGCGGGAAGCCAATCACCAATGCTAAGGGCAAAATGAAGATCACCAGCCAAATAACAAAATTGACCAGGCCCTGCAAAGCGTTGATCAAGGCTTCGATGGCATTTTTGGCAACACCGACTGGCTGCCAACCGCCAATCTGAATGGGTTGATCAGCCTCGTCAGCGACGATGTCAATGCTGATTGAAGAGAGATCTGCGGCTTGTTCGTAATACTGCATTTGGCCTTTGATGACCTCGATCTGCTCACGCACGCTGACCAGGTTGTTATATACCTGAAGCACATCTTCCGTTCGATTGGCATCATCCATGATCTCCATCAACTGAACTTCGGCAGCTTCCAAGTTGCGCAGGCGGGATTGCAGATCCGTGTATTGGCTGGTGACATCCTCACCAGAGATCTGCTCCGAACGCACTTCGCCTGCCCCTGCTTTGATGCGGGTAAGCGCTTCGTCAAGGCGCTCTGCCGGTACTCGGATATTGACATTGGCCTGATCGACGGTTACACCATTGCCCAGGGTGGTTTGCCAAAGGTTGGACGAAACCACGAAGCCGCCCATCTCTTCAGCCATCGACACAATCTCATCCATGGCTTGCGCTGGATCCAGGACGACGATGGAAAGGTTGGCGTTTTTGATCACCATGCGCTGGACAGTTACTGTGCTGTCAGCAGCTCCAAATCCACTTTCGGGGGCTGGAGCTTCTTCCTCCGCATACATGGCTTCACCTGATTCAAAGCCACCGCCGTAATCCTGATTGCTTACAAGCATTGGCTCGTATGCAGTTTGGGCAGCACAGGCAGATAACAATAAGGCAAAAACTGAAATGGATAGAAGAACTCGTTTTATCATGGGTATACTCTCCTTGGAACTATGTTTGTGCTATTAACGCCCCCTGATGTAGAAAAGTTCCCTTACCAACCTGATCCCAGGCGATTGATATGGCGCTCAGGGAGACCCGCATCACGCATACGATCTTGAACGGCGGGGATATCATATTCAGCACGCCGAAATTCCATCAGCTTTGTCTCTGTATCATATACGGCATATGCCGCTCGAGAATCCCGATCGCGCGGTTGGCCTACAGAACCTGGATTTAGGATCAATCGCGGTCGCAATTCAAACTGTGAATTCTCGATGGGAATGAACAGGTCGGCTTGCAATCTGCCATCCTCCATACGAAAAATACTCGGCAAATGAGTATGGCCTACAAAGCAAAAAGGCGTTTCAAAAAAGAAAAAATTCTCAGTGGCTATCTGCGCATTTAGGACATATTCCCAAATAGGCTGGCGCGGGCTGCCATGAGCCAAAGTAATATCATCAATAACCAGGGTTTTTGAAGGAAGTTCTTTCAGATAATCTAAATTTTCAGAAGTCAGATTCTCTTGAGTCCAGGTTACCGAAAGGCGTGCTTCGGTGTTGAATGCTTCTGTCTTGAGTTGGTTGATAACTGCCGCGTCGTGATTCCCCATTAATGCGATTAAGTCTGGGATTTCTCGCATCCGATCAACGCACTCATTGGGGTCAGGGCCATAACCAACCAAATCGCCCAAAAATATCACCCGGTCATATGAATCGGCGTCTTCCAGCACTGCTTCCAAGGCTGGCAGATTGGCATGAACGTCAGAGAAGATCAGATAGCGCATTGTGATAATCTTAACATAGAATCATTGATTGAGGGCAAATATATTAAAAGGGAGTGGTGAAAAAACTGGTGTTTTACAAAATCAAATGCTATAAGTGTCATGGCCACAGGCCCGCCTTTGGCGTGAACGCAGCGTCGCCGTAGGCGTGCAGAGCAAGCAAAGTGAAGCATGCCCTGCGATCGAAGATCGTGTCGAAGGGAATCCTTGAAACCGAGCGATTAGCAAGCATAGTCAGATACCCGGGATTCCTCGCTACGCTCGGAATGACGGTCGAGACGTTTATGTACCCCGAATAGTGAACACCACGATAATCACCATTCCCTATTAAAACGCTTTAGTGGTGTTCTTGTTGTATCTGCGGGAGGTTTTAACGGATGCTTCTCAACTAAAAAATAATAAGGGAGCCTCCCGCAGGTTTAAGTTATTTGGCGCGAAAACCATTTTGCCATCTCAAGGAAAATTAAAAAACTGGCTACACATCAGAACAGTGTAACCAGTTGAGCAAATATCGTTGCAGATTTATTGAGATTATCGATTACGCAGGCGAGGGTTGACGATATCGTCTAAGGCGCGGCCAACCAA